>PMUM01000371.1:19966-66601 GCA_003166855.1 Acidobacteriaceae bacterium
ACGCCCCCGCGACAGCCGGCAGCATGCCGGCGCTACATCTCGAGCCGGCGCTACTAGATCACTCGTGCGACGGCGGGGATGCGGCGCAGGAGAGCACGAAGGAGGAGCGAGAATGCCCGTGAGCGCGCTCGTGTCTCCGGGCGCGCCGCTGATCTGTCAATTCCCAGGGCTTTACTGCGCTCCGATGGATGCGGCTCGTTGCGCGCCGGAAGTTCGCTTGCGGAGATATCGGAGGAATACCCAGACCTGTAAAAGCGCGGCAATACAGACTCCCAGCCAACCGAACACGATGCTGGCCAGAATGGACACATTCACGATTCCAGCCAACTGGAAGTATTTCGGTGAATTCCTTACCGCGTCCTGTAGGACAACGAATGGATACACGCTGGGTGTCTTCCCGATGGCTTCGATCATGTAATTCAGCACGATCAGCAGAAGGACTGATTGCAGCAGTTCGCTCACCGGCGGAAACCAGTCCCAATGCGGGCGTGCCAGGGTGACGCCGGACCTCGCCAGGGCCACTACGCTGATCAGAACAAACGGAAGGTAGTAAGTGTGCAGCATCGGCCCGGCTTTCAGCACTGCCGCTGCCGGACCAAGGATCAGGAACGGGTAGTGAGGCACAAGCAGCAACCAAACAAGTCCGAATATGTTAAATCCGAATTGGCAGACCACTTTCAGAAGAGACGGTTTGCGCTCGTCCTTCCGCACCGGCGGCAGCTTGAGCGGGTCCCATTTGCACTCGGCTCCGAGGTGCGCACTTGTGCGTTCGATAATGGCAAACACTAGAGTGATGATGCCAGCCGCGATGAATAGCCCAGACCAGAGGTCACCGAAGGTGTTCAACACCGCTGCTCCCCAATCACCGCCGCCTTGCGCCAGATTCACCGGGCCGACGATGAAGATGAATACCGGAACCAGAATCCAGAGCAGCACCATCTTTAGGACAAATTCGTAGATGGGGAACAAGGCGGGCCCAATGAGGTGACGTTGCGGCCCGAGGCGGCCGGCAACCATCATCGGACTGCCGCAGCGCTTCAGGATCTCCGCCATCTCGGCCTTGTCGAGCGGATGACCGAGTTCCCTTTCCTTGTCCTCAATCTGCGAGCGCAGGTCCTCGCCTAACTCGGCGAGCAGGTCTTCTTGACGACTCGTTTTGGGCAGCCAGAAGCGGACGGCCTGGAGGTAGCGATCGATCAGATCGAGGTTGCGGCTGGATGTGGTGTTCATAATGATGCCTCTCAAAAAAGTGCCTTTAACCGACGGCGGCTGAGATTTCTCCCTCCAACGGCGCAGGCACGGTGTTCTTCACGCGGAAAATCCGGTAGGCGTCGACCATAAGGATGACCACAGCTGCTACGAGCAAAAAAGGGAACGCCCTAGCCATCGCCAGGTTGATGGCGTTGGTGACCTGCAGCCTTCGTGCAGCCAGAAGGTGAGGGATGGTGATTTCGGCCAGGGCGGTGACCTTCAACAGGGACATCCAGCAAAACAGCCCGGCAGCCGTGCCGTCGGTGATGAGTCGAACACTGGCGCGGGGCACGGTCCAATAAGGACGCGCGAAGTTCCCGACCGCCAGCGCGGCATTCACGAAGGCCAGCAGCAGGAAACCCCAGAAGAAATATCGCCAGACGGGGGACAAGACGATTCGTATCTCAGGGCGGTCCAGTATGACGGGCGAGGACATGAGATCGATCCACCACGCGGCGAACACCAGGTTAACCACTACTTCGATGAGAGAGCCGGCGCGGGAAATATGGCTGGGGTTGCGGACCGGGGGCAGCTTGCGGGGATTCCATTGGTCGAGAAACCGGGACTGGGCCTGCAGCCGCTCCAGCGCGGCGAATACGAGGGTCACCGTGGCCAGCGCGAAAAAGGCGACGGACCAGAGTGAGTTCGCTGCCGTGACCATTGCGTGCAGCCACCCGGCGCTCGCGTGGTCGGCGCGGTACGACGAGCTGAGAGACATCATCCCGATCCACACGAGGATCCAAGGCACCAGGTAGCACAGGGCCACGACCTTCATTACAAACCGGTAGATCGGGAACAGCACCGGACCGATCAAGCTTTCCTGGGGCAGATATCGATTGGCCACCAGAAGTGGGCGACCGCGTTGCTTGAGGATGGCTTCGATTTCGGTTTCGTTCAATGACCGGCCGAGTTCGGTTTCTTTCTCTTCAATCTGGGAGTGCAGATCCTCCGACAGCTCGGCGATGATGTCCTGCCGCTGGCCCTTCGGGAGCCAGAACGCGACAGCCTGCAGGTAGCGCTCGATCAGTTCCTTACGGTCTTGGCTGGATGTTTTGCTCATAACGGTGCCTCTTCGAGCATCTTGCTCAGTGAACTGTTGATGTTCTGCCACTCTTCGAGCAGTTGGCTCAAAATCTGTTCGCCCGCCGGGGACAGCCGGTAGAAGCGTTTGTTGCGCTTGTCCTCTTCGCGCCACTGGCTGACCAGCAGGCCCTGCGTCTCCAGGCGGCGCAGGAGCGGATACAGCGTGCCTTCATCGATCGCCAGGCCATCGTCCGCTAAGGCCTTGCGTAACGTGTACCCGTACTGCTCGGTCCGAAGCTGGGCCAGGACGGCGACGATCAGGCACCCGCGGCGCAGTTCCATCTTCAGGTTCTCGAGAATCTCAGGGGCGCCTTGGCTACCGTTCGCCATATAGTATGTGACACACACTGTATGATACACAGTATAAATTGTCAAGCTTTTTCTTGTGTCGGCCAGTGGGAGGTCGTTGGATTTGGCCCAACCGCCCCTGCGCCTGCCAACGAGACACCGTTTTGAAATCCAAAGATGAAAATCTGTCCTAGCGATCAAGCTGAAAGAGTTTTCACGAAGAATTCAACTCTCCGTAACCTTCCCCAAGCCAGACGTTTCTTACGATGACCCCTCGAGGTTTCTCATGAAAAAAACACTTGCTCTGCTCTCCCTCGCAGCTGTCTGCTCGATGGGCACCGCGATCGCCCAAAACAATCACTCCAATCAAAACCAGATCAAGCGCGTTCTTCTGATCAGCGTCGACGGCATGCATGCGGTGGATTTCCTGAACTGTGCGAATGGCATTAGCACGATCAACAACGGAAAACCTTACTGCCCGGCAATGGCGGCGCTCGCGACGACCGGCGTTAACTACGTCGCGGCCAGCACATCGAAGCCCTCGGATTCCTTCCCTGGCTTGACGGCGATCGTCACGGGCGGAAGCCCGGCTCTTACCGGCATCTACTACGACGTTGCGTATTCCAGAAACTACTCCGCTCCGGCGAAAACCACCGGCAACGGCGTCGCCGCTGGCCCGTGCACTCCTGGCGGCGCGCCTACGGGGACCACGACCGAATATGAAGAAGGCATCGACTTCGACAAAACCAAACTGAACGGCGGCGCGCAGGGTGCCACCCTGACCGACGGCGGTCTCAACTCGATCGACCCCCTGCGGCTGCCCCGCGACCCGGCCAATGGCTGCGCACCCGTCTATCCGTGGGAATTCGTCCGCGCCAACAGCATTTTCAGCGTGATTCACCAGAACGGCGGATTCTCGGCCTGGTCCGACAAGCACCCGGCTTATGCCTCGGTAGCTTCTGGTCTGGGGCCGAGCGCGCTCGACGATTTCTACGCTCCTGAAATCAACTCCACGGTGGTCGCCCTTCCGGGCATCGTAACGCCGACCAACGCAGCTTGCGACCCGATCCGCGATCCAAGCTCCGACCTCACCGCATGGACCAACAGCTTCCAGAACATTCAGTGCTATGACACTCTGAAGGTCAAAGCGGTCCTCAACTGGATCCGTGGGAAGAACCACCTTGGCTACAAAGACGCCCAGGTTCCCACCATCTTCGGCATGAACTTTCAGGCCGCCAGCGTAGGCCAGAAGCTCATCGAATCGAGCAACAGCACGACCGGCGGATATCTCGATGCCGCGGGGACCCCGGGCGCGGTGCTGCTGGGCGAATTCCAGTTTGTGGACGCCTCGATTGCCGCATTCGTGAGCGAGTTGAAGAAACAGGGTCTGTACGATTCGACTCTGATCGTGCTCACCGCCAAGCACGGACAGTCGCCGATCGATCCCAGCCGTTACGTTTCTCAACTCATCAACGGAACTTCGCCCGTCACGCTGCTCTCCAATGCGGGCTACATTCCGTACTCTGAGTCCACCAACAACCCCACGGGCATCGGACCCACGGAAGATGATGTCTCGCTGGTCTGGCTGTCGAACTCGGCGGACACTTTGGCCTCGGTCGGCATCCTCGAAGGGAATGCAGCAGTCACGGGAATCGCGCTCGGTCAGATCTACTACGGCCCTTCGTTAACCCTTAACTACAACGATCCAACCGTGGATCCGCGCCCACCCGACATCATCGTGACTCCGAATGTTGGCGTTACCTACTCCGGAAGCACCTCGAAGCTAGAGGAGCACGGCGGGTTCGCACATGACGACACGAATGTGGTTCTTCTGCTGTCGAATCCGTCGTTACAACCACAGACGGTTCGGGCCGCAGTGGGCACTGCACAGGTGGCGCCTACCATCCTGCAAGCCTTGGGAATCGATCCCACGGCCCTCGACGCGGTTCGTTCGGAGGGAACACCAATCCTTCCAGCGGTTCAGTTCTCGTCGGGACACCGCAAGTAAACCGCCCGGCAGCCGGGTCAACGGAGAAGGGACGCCCCTCGCGGGTGTCCCTTTTTTCTTTGATTGTTCCTCGAGGGCCTCCTTCAAGAAGGCCTCATCGTTCGGGAAGGGCTGATTCAAACTCCAGCCGAGACGACCTGCCCCGGAGCGCCTACCGCCATCTCGCGCTGTGCGAGGCGGCGCCGGTAGTGAACGTGCCGCCAGCGCGTCATCTCAACGAGCGGCTTCCAGACTGGGTTGACGAGGTGGTGCTTGATCAGCAGGTGCCAGAAGCGGTTGGAGCGTTTATAGAGATACGACATCGCGATATACAGCGGGATCGCCTGCCAGTCTTCGGGGCGGCGGCGCCAGATCGACGCGTGCGAGAAGAGGCGCTGGTAGATCCAGGCATATCCCTGCTCGAGTTCTTCGGGGCTCATGTGCTTTGGCTGGAAGACGGCGTGGCCGGTGTCGTAGAGCGTCCAGTCGCGGTGCAGGATGCGTCCTTGTTCTTCCATCTGGCGGAACAGCGGCGTGGCAGGGTAGGGCGTCAGGATGTGAAACGTGGAACACTCCAGGCGGTTCTCTTCGATCCATTCCGCCGTGCGGGCGAAGACGTCTTTGCGGTCGTGATCGAAGCCGAGGACGAATGATCCGTTTACCTGGATGCCGTAGTCGTGCAGGATGCGCACGCGGCGCGCGTAGTCGCTGGTCTTCGGCGTCTTCTTGTGTGAGTCGGCGAGATTGTCGTCGGAAAGCGATTCGAAGCCGATGAAGACGCCGGTGCATCCGGCCAGCGCCATGTTGCGGATGAGGCTGGGGTCGTCGGTGACGTCGATGGTGACGGCGGCGCTCCAGATTTTGTTCAGCGGACGCAGGGCAGCGCAAAGCTGGTGCAGATAGTCGCGGCGCGAGCCGAGGTTGTTGTCGATGAAAACTGCGTAGGGCTGGTCGTCGGCTTTGAACTCGTCGACCACCTGCTGGGGATGGCGCATGCGGTACGGCATGCGCAGCCCGTCGGTCGCGAGATAACAGAAGCCGCAGCGGTTGTGGCAGCCGCGGGTCGCGATCAGGCTGGTGGTGGTGAGAAAACTGCGGCGCGGAAGGATCGACCGCCGCGGGGAGGGATCGTCGCAGTAGTCGTTTTCGTAGGTGGCGACGTAACGCGGTTGCAGGCTGTCCCATTCCACGTCGCGCAAGATGCGCGGCCAGAGTTGCACCCCGTCGCCTAATGCGAGGGCATCCGCGTGGGGCGCGCATTCGTCGGGAGACGAGAGTACGTGCAGTCCTCCGAAAATCACTTTCGATCCGCGAGCGCGATACCAGTCCGCAAGCTCGAAGGCCCTACGGGCGAAGGTTAGATGGACCGTGATGCCGACCACATGCGGTAGCGGCTGGAAGGGCGGCCGTCCCTCGAGGAGGTTCTCGTCCCAGTATTCCACACGCCAGCGCGCGGGCGTGGTCGCGACAAAGCTGGACAACGCGAGCGTCGGCGTAAGCACGTGCTTGCCGAAGCTGGCGTTGGCGTCCTTCGGATAGAAGGGGTTGATCAGGAGCGCGTAGCGGCGCTCGATGAATCCACGGGGCTCAGCGTGATCGAGAACCGGTGCAATGGTCATCTCGCGGGGGATCCAGCGTTTGGGGATGGCGTGAAGGAAGGGCTCGTCGGGTGCGATCATGGATGTACTTTATCATACAAAGTCCTTCATGTATCAATACCTGATCCCGGCTATGGCTCGATTCGAGAGCCTTAACCACGAAGGACACGAAGGTGCACAAAGGAAGTCATTCGCAGGCGAAGTCCTTCGTGATACTTCGTGTCCTTCGTGGTTGAGGATTTTTCGCCGACGCTAGCCCATCGTCAGCACCACCCGGAATCTCGCTTTCCCGCTGATCATTTGCTGGTAGGCGTCAGCCGCCTTTTCCAGCGGGTAGCGTTCGATCATGGGGCGAACCCCGCTGACCACGCTGAACTCAAGCGTGTCCTGAGAATCTCTGGCCGTGCCCGAGGCCCAACCCCGAATCGTCTTGCTTCCACCGATGAGTTGCAGTGGGGTTACATTCAGAGGGTCCATTCCGGCCCCGACAACGATCAATGTTCCGTTCGGCCCTAATCCGTTCACTAGCGCCGACATGGACTTCGAATCAGGAGCAGTCGCCAAAACCACGTGGGCGCCGCCCAATTTCTGCAGAGCTTCCGAGGGATTGCCCGTATTGGTATCGACGTATTCATGGGCACCGAGTTTCTTGGCCAGAACTTGCTTGTCGCCACCACGGCCGATCGCGACCGTGCGAAAACCCATTTGGTGGGCGTACTGAATGCCAAGATGTCCGAGGCCGCCGATGCCCTGCACCGCCACGAGGTCACCGGCGCGAGCTCCTGAGTTGCGCAATGCATTGAATACCGTGATGCCCGCACACATCAGCGGAGCCGCTTCGTCGGCTGGCAGGTCGTCCGGCATGAGTGCGACTGCTTCGGCCGGAGCCACCATGTATTCGGCATAGCCGCCATCGAAGTGGATGGCGGTAATCTTCTCGAATTTGCAGTTGATGAAGTCGCCGCGGCGACAGGGATCGCATTGGAAGCAGTGACCGCCATGCCATCCGACGCCGACCCGCTGGCCGGCCTTCCACAGAGTTACATCTGCGCCAATAGCGTCGATGCGGCCGGCGATTTCGTGGCCCGGCACCCGCGGATACTGAATTCCCGGCCAGTGTCCTTCTTTGACCAGCGCGTCGCTGTGGCAGATGCCGCAGGCCTCGACCTTGATGCGCACCTGGCCGCGGGCCGGCTCAGGGATGGGGCGCTCGACTACTTCGAAATTTCCACCTGGCTTGCTGATTTGCACTGCTTTCATAGGCGACCTCTCTAAGAGTTGCGATCTTCGACGAGAAACTGTGGAGTTTGAGATTGCGCGGCAGACATAGCCGCAGGAGTGCCCTGCAAAATCCTATAGATCAGGAAAGAGGGCAATCGATGCAACAATTTTGAAACCGCCTGCGGGCCCTATCCGAGTTTTGGAATCGCTTGCTCGATCCGGGCCAGCGTCGTTTCCCGCCCTAACACTTCCAGCGTCTCAAACAGCGGTGGGGCATTCTTCCGCCCGCAAACGGCTACGCGGATCGGCTGGAACATCTGTCCCGCTTTGATGCCGAGTTCTTGCGCGGCTGCACGCAGAGATTGATCCAGCGGGTCGTGCTTGAATTCGATGCCAGCCAGCACTTCCTTGGCGCGCTGCAGTGCTTTCAGCGCCATCGCCGCGTCTCCCTTTTGCGGGATAAGTTCGGCGGGATCGTATGGCGGGAGTTGATCGACGAAGAAGAAGTCGGCCGCGGTGAGCACGTCGCGCAGCAGTTTGATGCGCTCGCGGATGAGAGGCGTAATGCGCAGCATTTTTTCTGGCGTAACGTTGAATCCGGCTTCTTGCACGATCGGTAGCAGGCGCTGGCTCAGTTCCTCGATGGCCATGCCACGGATGTGTTCCGCGTTGAGCCATACCGCCTTGGGATCGAAAGTCTCCTCGGGAGTTGTGGCCGGCTCTTTGAAGTTCACGACGGCGTTCGCGCGATTGATTCCTTCGAGCGAGAATGCGTCTACAAGTTCCTGCCGGCTCATCTGCTCGCGGTCGTTTTTCGGCGACCAGCCTAGCAGGCACAAAAAGTTAATGAACGCCTCGGGCAAAAATCCCGCGTCGCGATAGGTGGTGACACTCACGACCTGCCCGTGCTTGCGCTTAGAAAGCTTCGTCCCATCCGGGGCAACAAGCAATGGCAAGTGCGCGAACTGCGGCGGGGTGAAGCCGGCGGCTTCGAAGATCAGCACGTGCTTGTAGGTGTTCGAAAGATGATCCTGGCCGCGAATGACGTGGCTGATGCGCAGGTCGGCGTCGTCGGCGCACGACGCCAGATGATAAGTCGGCATGCCATCGGAACGTAACAGCGCGAAGTCTTCGATGTCGGCACCGGCTTTCATCTGCTCGCCATATACCGCGTCGGTGAAGCGCACGACCCCGCAGTCACGCGGAACGCGAAAGCGCAGCGCAAACGGTTCCCCTGCGGCGGCGCGGCGATCGCTTTCTTCGCGCGAAAGTTCGCGCATGCCGGGATTGAGCAGCCACGTTCCCTGCGCGCCCGAGCGTTCACTGTCACCTGTGTGCGCGGGCGTGAAATCGCGGTAGGCGAGACCTTTCTGAAAGATTGTCTCCGCCATCTGCCGGTGCAGATCTCCGCGCTCGGACTGTTTATATTCTTCGTCCCAACTCAGACCGAGCCACTTCAATCCTTCGAAAATCGAATTGACCGAGGCATCCGTATTGCGTTCGACATCGGTATCGTCGAGCCGCAAAATCATTGTTCCGTTGTTCCGGCGTGCATAGAGCCAGTTGAAGATGAAGGTGCGGGCACTGCCCACGTGGAGAAAGCCGGTGGGCGAGGGCGCAAAACGCACTCGCGGCTTGTTCGGAGGTGGATTCAAAGATTCGGACATAAGTTCAGGATCGGTTTACAAAGCCACATCCGGCAACTGCAGGTCCAACGCGAAAGATTTCTGCCGCAAGTTGTCGCGACAGTCGAACGTTGGATTGGCCGACTTCCGATGGTACGAGCAGCCAAAAGCATCGGTCAAGCCGGAACGCCATAACGATTTTGCATGCAACCCCTTGATTCTAAATCGATATCGAAGGGGGGCAGTGTACTTAAAACCTGTTGTGTTCGGATGCCCGATATGAAAGCATTAAGGCACTGTTTCCCCCCGAAACTGAGCCAGTACGCTTGGCCAGAGGTGTCTTCGCCGAACCTATGAACAGTGTGATCATCACGACCGTCTTGATCCCGGGATTCGTCTCGGTTCTGCTGTTCCTCGTCTTTACCTATCTGCACGAGCAGAGCCGGCAGCAATACTTTCGGGCGTGGAAATGGGCTTGGGCGTTCTACTCGCTGCACTACGTGCTTGATACCTTTCCGTCGTCTGCGTTTGCATTCTTTGTCGGCGAGCTTTTCCTGGTCGCGATGGCGCTGTGCATATTCGTTTCAACGCGCCTTATGCGCGCCTCCTATCGTTTCCGCTGGTATGACGCTGCGGTTGGAGCTGCCGGGGTCACGCTCGCCAGCCTGACGCTTCGGGGACACATGGTGAACGGCATCTTCCGACCGGATGCCCAGCCAACCATACGGCTCGGGATTGGTCTGGCTCTCATTTTGCTCTATTGCTCCGCAGTCTTTTACTTAAACGGTCACAAGCGCGGATCGCTTGCCTTCCAGGTGCTCGCAATTTCCCTCGCCCTGTGGGCAGTGCTGATGGGCGTGGGACAACTGCAGCATCCGTGGATGCAAATGTTTGGCAACGCCAGCCGCCTGTTTGGTCCGGTGCCGCAGATGCTGCTGGGCATCGCCATGGTGATGGTGCTGTTTGAAAACCAGCGCAACGCCGTGCAGGAAAATACGCTGGCTCTGTCGACCCTGGGCGTGGATCCGCGCCGTCTGCTGTTCGCCGAGGACCTGGTGCCCAACATGCAGGCCGCACTGGAGCGTTTGCGTAGCGCTTTACCCATGGACCGCGCCGCGATTGTGATCACCGAACGCTGGCGCGGTCTTTTGCCTTCGGTGCAACAGGGGTTCTCCCCGGGATTCCTCGAAGCGTTGGAAAAGAGTGGGGCCGGCGATTACGTTTGCGAACTGGCGTACCGGCAGAGCGGAGTCTTTACGGCGCAGGACCTGGCGGGGATGACCGAACCCCTGCCGGTAGCGCCGATGGGAACCTTCGCGGAATTCAAGCGGATTCTCACGGAAGCGGAAGTCCGCAATCTGACAGCGGTCAACCTGCAGACGCGCGAGCACAATTTCGGGGTGATCCTGTTTCCCCATGCGGAACGCAGGGCGTTCGGTTCGTCCGGTCCGCGGCTGATGGTGGGCTTGGCTCTGCAGTTGGGCCTGACGCTCGAAAACTACGTGGTCAGTCACGACGCCCATCGCCGGACGAAAGAGTACGAACTGCTGACGGAGATCGGCAAGGCGATCAGTTCCCGCCTCGATCAGGACGAAATCCTTCGCACCATCCAGATTGAACTGGGGCAGATCTTCGATACCAGCCACTTCTACATCGCGTTCCAAGAAGCCGAGCAGATTCGCTTCGAACTTGAGGTTCGAGACAGCCGCGTCCTGCCCAAGCGTACTCGGGAACCGCGGAACGCCTTCACCGAGTACGTCATCCGCACGGGCGAACCGCTCCTCATCCGCTCCGATCTGGAGAACACGCGCAAGAGTCTGGGCATCGCGCACGTTCCGCAGCGTCCAGCTAGATGCCTCATCGCCGCGCCCATCTTCCTGGGCAACCAGCTGGGCAACAAGGCATCGGGAATCATGGTCGCCATGAACCCGGACCGGGAATTCGTCTTCGAACAGCGCGATCTTGATGTGCTGGTGACGGCCGCCGGACAAGTTTCGGTCGCCGTGGAGAATGCCCGCCTGTTCGCTGAAGAGCAGCGCCGCTCCCGGCAACTTGCCTTTCTCAACAATGTTTCCCGGACGGCGATCTCCAGCGACGATCCGGTGCACATGCTGGGTCAGATTGTCGGCGAGATTCAAAAGAACTTCAGCTTCGATCACATCGGCATCGGCTTGCTTGATTACGGGACCAAAGAGATCGAGATCAAGGCTGAGGCGGGCGCGACCGCGCATGCCATGGGCAGGCGTATCCCGCTGGGAACCGGCATTCTGGGCCGCGTCGCCCGCACCGGCGAACGGGCCCTGGTGCAGAATGCGCTGCCCGGCAATCTGACAGGAATTCTTCCGGACTCGCGCGCGGTGCTTTGCATTCCGATCACATACGGTGAATCTCTGCTGGGCGTGCTGAATATTGAAAGCCGCAGTGAGAATGCATTCTCGCCACAGGATGTTCTGATTCTCAATACGCTGGCCGACTTGCTGGCGACGGCGCTGCACAACGCGTTCGTCTTCCAGAAGCTGCAGCAGCAATCCATCACCGATGGCCTGACCGGCATCAAGACCCGCCGCTTCTTCTGGGAGGCCTTGTCGGCGGAGTGGAAACGCGCTTCGCGTTCCGGGCGCCCGTTTTCCGTGGTGCTCATCGATCTCGACAAATTCAAAGAGGTCAACGACACGATGGGCCACTTCGAGGGCGATCTCGTGCTGGCGCGAGTGGGCCGCCTGCTGGAACAAAAGTCCCGGCAATCGAACGTCGTGGCCCGCTACGGCGGCGACGAGTTCATCGTGCTGATGCCCGAGACCGGCGCCGAACAGGCTCAGGTGCTGGCCGAGCGCCTGCGCCAGTGGCTGGCCACCGATCCCATGCTGAGCGAACACCACATCACCGGCAGCTTCGGCGTGGCCAGTTTCCCGATGCACGGATTCTCCATCGAGGACATTATCCGCGTCGCCGACGCTGGTATGTACGTTTCCAAGCGCTCGGGCGGGAACTCAGTTTCAACGGCGCAGGAGTTTGTCGAAGGCCAGGACTTTGCCCGCCAGCGCCAGCAGATCTCGGCGTATATCGAGGGCTTCCTGCAGCGCGAGAATTCCGGACCCGAACATCTCGAGGAGTTGACCTCAACCCTATTCAAACTCTGCACCGGGGATGAAGAGACCAACGTGCCCCTGCTGAAGGAAGCCATCGAATCTCTGAGCCGCGCGGCTGAGTCGCGCGAGTTGCAGAGCGCGGGTCACGGCGATCTGGTGGCGCGCTATACCGAAGTGATTGCCCGCGCCCTGGGCCTGTCCTCCGAGGAGACGGCCGACCTGGTGTACGCCGCCCGTGTACATGACGTAGGCAAGATCTTCGTGCCCGAGCGCATTCTGAACAAGCCCGGGCCGCTGGGCGAAGACGAATTCCAGCAAGTGAGAATGCACGCTCACGTGGGTGCGGAGATCGTGGGCACAATCCCGCACTCCCACATGATGCGGGAGGCGATCGAACATCATCATCAACGCTTCGACGGCTCGGGCTATCCCGATGGGTTGCGGGGCGAAGAGATCCCGCTGTGGGCGCGCATTATCGCGCTTACTGATGCGTATGCCAACATGGTCACCGAGCAGTCGTTTGCGGCGGCGCGGACACCCGAGCAGGCGCTTGAGGAACTTTCCAAAATGAGTGGAACGGGCTTCGACGGCATGCTCGTGCGCTTGCTTCTGCGCGGACTGAAGTCCGAACGGATGTCTTCTGGCACGGGAGACTGACTCACCCCACTTGCAACGGCAGACGGGAAACGGGACACTAGTCTGCTATGTCGATCCCTCTATCTCTCTCCGGTAAGGTCGCCCTCATTTCTGGCGGTTCGCGCGGCATCGGCGCCGCCACCGTGCGTATGTTCGCTGCCGCAGGCGCCAAGGTCGCTTTCAGCTATCGCAGTGCCCGGTCTCAGGCCGAAGCGCTGGCCAAAGAATGCGGCGCGGGTGTCTGCCATCCGATTGTTTCCGATCTGAATACGCCGGAGGCGGCTCGTGCCCTTGTGTCTGAAACCGTGCGCCATTGCGGCCGGCTCGACATTCTTGTCGCCAACCACGGCGTGTGGCCGGAACAGGACGTGCCCATCGAGCGCATGTCCGATGAGCAATGGCGGTCCACGCTGTCCATTAACCTCGACGGAGTTTTCGGGCTGGTCAAACACGCGGTCGCGCAGATGAAGTCGCAGCCCCGCATGAGCGCGCCCGCGGGACACATCGTGCTGATCAGTTCCACCAGCGGCCAGCGGGGCGAGGCCTTTCATTGTGACTACTCCGCAACCAAGGGAGCAATTATCAGTCTGACGAAGAGCCTAGCGACCGAACTGGCTTCCGCCGGAATCTACGTGAACTGCGTCGCCCCCGGCTGGGTCGATACCGACATGAGCGCCGGGGCCCTCGCCGACCCGAAGAGCGGGGACGAGATTCGCAGGACGATTCCCATGGGCCGCGTCGGACGGCCCGAGGAAATCGCTGCTCCCGTGTTGTTTCTGTGCACGGAACACGCCGGTTTCATCAATGGAGAGGTCTTTAACATAAACGGCGGTGCGGTCCTGGCGGGATAGAGGTCCTGAAAATCACCATAAAAACGCGCGCTGCCAGCTTGCAATTGCACCGATTCCTGCATCCAAGGGATGAGAGGAGCTGTCACTGCTGCGGGCGGAAAGTCCCCAAGAAACGCTACAATTCTGATTGCACGCGATCACTCCCTCAAGTGGAATGAAACAGTTTCTCCCGATTCTGATTTTGGTGTGTTCGGCCTGGGCTCAGGCGAGCGGGGAGCCTCATCCCGGCGCGGCGCCAGGGGTGCCGCAGAGTGCATCGCAATCACAGGCCGCGGTTCCCGCGGACCAGGAAAACGCTCACAAGGCCAGAGCCATTGTTGATCAGGGAATTGAAGCCTTGGGTGGCAAGGCATACCTCACCATTCGCGACCGGGAACAGCAGGGACGGATTTACAGCTTCCACCATGGCCGAGAAAGCGGCGGCGGCGTGTTCTGGAGTTTTGCCGAGTTTCCTGACAAGGAGCGAGTCGAACTCACCAAAGAGCGCGACATCGCGGAGTTATACGTCGGCGACAAGGGCTATGAGATTACCTACAAAGGCCCGCATCCCATCGAGGAAAAGACTCGTCTGGACTACATGCGCCGCCACCGGTTCTCGCTCGACACCGTTCTTCGCACCTGGATCAACGATCCGGGCGTGATCTTCTTGTATGAAGGACTCGCTATCGCAGCGCAACATTCTTCTCACCAGGTAACCTTGATCAACTCTCAGGACGAGAGCGTCACCCTGTACTTTGATACCGACTCGCACCTCCCGGTGAAGAAGTCGTTCACCTGGCGCGACCCAGTCGACAGGCAGAAGAATCTGGAGGAAGAGGTTTACGAGAACTACCGCCAGGTGTCCAGCATCATGGCGCCCTACAATGTCACTCGCTTCTTCAACGGGGACATGTCGAACCAGCGTTTCATGAACTCCGTGACCATCAATCAAGGTCTCGATGAAGCGATGTTCGACCCCAATTCCGGCTACAACCCCAACAAAGCTCCATCCAAGCAAGGCAACAAGCACTGAAGGGAAATTGATTCTCTGGTCGGATCTATTGCCCTTCTAGATACCCACAACCCGCGCCTGCGCCTGGCCCGATCTGACGTAATCTATTGTAATGAATACAGTTACGGCCCTCTGACCGGCGAGCCCCAAGTCTCCTTGTCAACCGCGCAACCGCACCACGGACTGTGGCTGTTTTGCCACAGACGGTTTTCTTGACGGGAGCGTAGTCTACTGCATTCACGGGAACATCCTTGAGTCATTCTTGACGCACGAGCAAACAATCCGCTCCGCCGTGGAGTGCAGTGGGGTTGGCCTTCATAGCGGCGCGCCCGTCTCCATGCGCATCCTGCCGGCCCCCTCCGACACGGGCATCGTATTTCGCCGCACCGATCTCGACGGTTTCGAAATCGAGGCCGTGAGCCGCAACGTCGCTCGCGTCAGTTACGCCACCAGCCTTATGAAAAAAGGCGTGCTCATTTCCACCACCGAGCACGTGCTTTCTGCGTTCATTGGCATGGGCATTGATAACGCGATCGTCGAGCTCGACAACCTGGAATTGCCCATCCTCGACGGCAGCGCTCGGCCCTTTGTCGAGATGATTCGGAAGGCGGGAATCCATAAGCAACGGCGTCTCCGCAAGTATCTGAAGATTCGCCGCGAGGTTGAGATGCGCGAGGGGAACAAGTTCATCGCAGTGTATCCCTCCGACACGTATTCGGTTTCCTATGCGATAAACTTCCCGCATCCGCTCATCGGGAAAGAGACCTTTCAAGTTGAACTGACCAACGGAAGTTATCTGAAGCACATCGCGGGCGCGCGCACCTTTGGATCGCGCGAGGACGAGCAGGCCATGCGCAACATGGGGCTGATTCGCGGCGCTTCCAGTGAGAACTGCATCGTGCTCACCCGCGATGGGGTCGAGAACGGCCCGCTCCGTTTTCCAGATGAATTCGTCCGCCACAAAGTGCTGGATCTGGTCGGTGATCTGGCGCTTTTGGGCAAGCAGATTCTAGGTAACGTTGTCGCTGACCGCGCCGGTCACGCCATGCATACGGCGCTGGTCTCGCGCATCCTGCGCGACAAGACCCTGTGGGAGGAAGTCACTTTCCCCGACGAAGACAGGACTAGCAGCGTCCACTCCGGGGCAGAAGCCGCCGCGGGATCTTCTCTCTGATTTTGGGACTGCCGGGCTTTACCTTGCTTAGTCCGCGGGCTCGAAGGGCATTTCGCTGGAATCGTGCACATCGTGCGGCTGCTCTTGCAGCAATCGTTCCAACTCAGCCCGGGTCTCGTCGATGACCGCCGCGGCAAACTTCCGGGCGGATTCCTGCCGCTCCTTCGAGAGCTCCTTCACCCGCATGTTGAGCAGCGGAATATCCTCTTCGAACCAGCGCAGCGTTCTTTGCACCTTGGCAATACGGAAGTCATTGGTCAACATTCTGTCTCTCCGGGAATCTTCGACTGGTGATCTATCAGATTGCCACGAGTACAGCCGCGCGCAAGTCTAAAGGGAGATACCCCCCCACTTTGGGCAGACTGGGAGCCTGTACCGATGGATTTCAGGTGAGTGGAGACGCAGGGTGGGAGATGCGCTTAGTGCGAGGTTTCGGATTTCGCGGCCGCCAGCCGCTCTTTGGTTCCCGGAAATTCCTGTTCGATCTGTTCGTTGAGCCAGTGCTCCAAGTGCTTCTGGGAAATCTGCGGGACGTTATGAAATCGGAACCCGGCGAGGCCCTTGACGTCAACCCAGGCCACTTCTGCCTCAACTTCAACGTCGATGCCACTCCCCGGCAGGGAAAACTTCAGGTGCGGCGCAGCGCCTTTCGGCAACGCCTCCCGTAACATCACAGCGATGCCGCCTTCGCTGATGTTGGTGCTGGTCGCATTCAGAGTTTTTCCGTCGTACATCACTTTGACTTGCATCTTCACCGGCTGGCGGAAGTACCGGCGGCGTTCCTTGATCATGAAATTCAGGGCCGCGTGAAAGCAGCGGGACGCATTGAGAGCGCTGATGGGTTTCTGCAGCACGAAGTTGGCGCCCATGCCAAAGGCTTCCTGCGTAGTCGTCTTATGTCCGTTGAGGATGGCGAAGGCAACCGAGTTCTTGTTGCTGGGAGTGCTGCGCAGGCCCTGCAGGACGGCGAGTCCGCCGTTCAAATCGTCACAATCCACGATGACCGCGTCGAACTTGTCAGCGATCAGAATGTCGGCGCCAGCGCGCGCCTCATGGCAGATCTCCACATCAATTGACAGTTTCTCGAGCGTGGGCCGGATCACACGAACCAATTCCGGATCCTGGCTCAGGAGGAGTGAGTCCAACGTCATACTGAGATTCTAGGGGCGTGGTGGAGTTACACGATAGTGACCAAGGTGATGGACCCTTCGTTGGAGGGGAACGGCGGGGTCCACCAATCGTGCAAGGCTTAGAAACGATGTGCGCGAGGTCTCCTCAGCTCGCCTACGGTTTCGTCACGGCCGTTGCCGTGGTCGGATTCTTGACGTAGGTGGATAGCCAATTGTTCATTTCCCAGAACATGTGCAAGACGGACTCGCGCCCCGCATAGCCGTGCGCCTCAAGGGGGAGCAGGACGAAGCGGACGGTGCCACCCTGGCCTTTGATCGCGCTGAAGAGGCGTTCGCTCTGCAAGGGGAAGGTGCCAGAGTTGTTGTCGGCCTCGCCATGGATGAGCAGAATGGGCGTCTTGATCTTATCGGCGTAAGAGAACGGGGACATCTTGAAGTAGACCTCGGGCGCCTGCCAGTAGGTACGCTCTTCGTTCTGGAATCCGAAGGGAGTCAGGGTGCGGTTGTAAGCTCCGCTGCGGGCGATGCCGGCTTTGAACAGATCGCTGTGAGCGAGCAGGTTCGCGGTCATGAACGCGCCGTAGNNTGGCGGCCCGGGCGCTGGCGACGAGTTGATCGACGTAGGTGTCGTTGGGCTCGGCCTGGCCCTCACCAATGATCGGAATCGTGGCGTTCTCGAGCACCGCGTATCCCTGGGTCACGAAGGGGATCGGTGAACCCCAATACAGCAGAGGGAATTCATAGGGTGAGCCGCTGATTTGTCCCGCGGCCGACCTCGTTTTGTATTCCGTGGGATACGCCTCCATGAGCGTGGGCAGCGGGCCGTCTGCGGGCTTGTAGCCGGGAGGAAGGTACAGGTTGGCGCTGAGGTCCACGCCATCGGCACGCTTGTACTTAAGAACCTGCTTCTTGGGAAGAGGCGCGTTGCCGTAGGGGCTCGGGAAAAACGTGATCTGCTTGAATTCGTCGTTGGCGAGACTCTTGCGGTAGTAGTTCGGAGGCAGTTCCGGCGATTCCCTGCGGAGAAGAATGGTTGGTGTGGCGGCGTCGAGGACGGATACGGGGTACTCGAAGAATTTGTCGGCGGACTGCCATAGGCGTTTGCTCTCGCCGGTGGTCGCGCTCATGACGGAAACAAATGGGCGATCGCCTTCTGGCGATGCGCCTTCGGCATGGAAATATATTCCGTGAGAGTCGGATGTGGTTTGCAGGACATACTTGCCAGAAGTATTCGCGGTTTCAAACGGCTGGCCGGGATCGTGATAGCGGTCTTCAAAGGATCCTTCAAACAATTTAACGGGAGCGGCCGGGGTATCGGGAGCCACGGCCAGGATGATGCGCTTGCGGTCTTTCCAGCGTTCTTCCTGGATTAGCGCGAGATGGCCATTTCCCCACATCAGGCTGCTAAAGCGGAGCGGGAGTTCCGCCAGCTTGCGCGGAGAGGCGTCGAACGGGGCGTCGAGCAGGAAGATCGTGTCGCGGATGGGGACGTCTTTGCGAGGATCGCCGCCGTCGGCGGCTTCGACCCAGGAAACAGTGGCGGGCGCGTCGCTGCGCCAGTCGAATTCGCGGGGACCGGCCTCGACCGCATCGTGAATATTCGGAATCGTGTCTTCTAACGGCTTGTCGGCGAGTTGCTTGGCGGCTCCGGTCGCCAGATTGATGGCAAGAACGCGCTCGGGGAACATCGGGTATGGAAGCAGATACGTGTAGGGATGATGGCGTTCGTCGACGAGCACGTAACGAGCGTCAGGCGAGGGAGAAGCGCTCTGGATCACGGCCGGCTCGCCGACGGATTTGACCGTGCCATCGAGATGGACGAGTTGCAGTTGAGAGGTTGCGAAGTAATCGAAAATCTTCTCGTCTTCTGGATTCTTGAGAAGATCCTGATAAGTTGCGCCGGGGGTGACGCGCCCGAGGTTCTCCTGGATGACCGGGCCGTTGGGAATTTCACTGCGCTTGGGGGCCGTGTCTCGTCCCGTCAGCACAGTCTTGCAGATAAGGCTGGTGTTGTCGCTGGACCATTCGCAGGGTCGGCCGAAAATGCCATTGAGGGCGAACCCGGACACCCGGTGAGCCTGGAGCGTGGCGACGTCGACGATCCACAGACTGAGGCCCGCGTCGGTGGGATTGTCGCTGGCGTTGACGAAGGAAACGTGGCGCGCATCGGGCGACCAAGCGACAAAACGAATCTTGGGGTCCGAGGTCAATCCGGTCACCGGCTTGGCTTCGCCATTGGGGAGTGCTTGCAGCATCAACGAAGTGATGTAGCGTCCACGGCTCGGGCCATTCGTGCGCGGGTTAAAGCGCAGGCCGGCCAAGCGGAGTTCGGGTTGCGCCAGATCGGCGACGGTAGGCAGGCCTGAATACGATTCGATCAAGAGCCATTGCGTGCCGCTGCTGTCCTTGGGAGAAACTTCGACATTGGGCGTGGGGCGGGTGTCGACGAGGTCCACGATGGCCTGAGGAGGTTTCTGATATTGAAGACTGGTCTGGGCGTGAGTGTCACAGAACGCGAAACAAAGAAGAATTGCGGCTAGGATCACGACGGCACGGACAGGGATCGAACGCATGAGAGAACCTCGGGTCTGCTTCCGCAGAAAAAGTTGTGGGCCGTTGGAGGGAACATTCTCCTGCGAAAGAAGCGGGTCGGGCAAGAGTTTTTCGGAACGCGCTTCGCAATTCGACTAGAATCAGGGCGGCCATGGCACCGCCGGAGTGAAACGTGAAAACTTTCTTTGCATTCTCCCTTGCCCTCGTGTTGGCTTTAGTGACCGTCTGCCTGGCGCAGTCCAACGACCTCGGCATCTTTACGAACCAAGGAAGCGTTGGCCAGACGCCGCCGGGTGGAACCGCGCATTACGATGCCGCGAAGGCTGAGTATCGCATCACCGGAGGCGGAGCGAATGTGTGGGGCACCTCTGACGCGTTCTACTTTGTTTGGAAGAAGGCGTCTGGGGATATGACTCTTTCCGCCGACGTGCAGTGGGTGGGCACGAGCAGTGCGGAACATCGCAAGGCGGTGCTCATGATCCGGCAGAGTCTGGAGCCGGGATCGGCATATGCGGACGCGGTGTCTCATGGGAATGGACTGACGTCTCTACAGTTTCGCGGTGCAGCCAATGAACAGACTTATCAGGTCTTCACCCAGGTCGACGGACCGGTACGGTTGCGGATCGAGAGGAAAGAAAGCCGGTTCACGATGTATGCCGGGAAGCCGAACGAGGAATTGAAGGTGGTCGGTCCGATTGAATACGTGGGGCTGAAGGATCCCGTGTACGTCGGACTGGGCGTCTGCTCGCACGTTGCAACCACTTTGGAAACGGCAGTGTTCTCCAACGTGAAAATTGAAGAAACCGCACCCGCGAAATAGGCCATCTGCAGTCCCAGGAGTTCACCTTGAAGCCGCGATCGATGCTGTGTTCCGTTTTCTTCGCTCTGGTCTTCAGTTGCTGTCATCCTGCGGGCGCGCAGTCGACGGACGCAAAACCCGTGCAGCCGTCCACTCCCGATCTGCATTTGACGGAACACGACGTGCTCGAGACGCACGGGGTGAGCGTGCTCTTGTTCCACAACGAATATCACCGGGTATTCGGCGACCAGAAGATGAACGGGATGGAAATTATCCTGCACGATCAGCGCATTGCGACGGGTGGAGACGTACGGCTGTCTGCGACGCCCGAGCAGTGGGACCCCATTCCGGATTTCAAGGAACGGAAACGGATCGCTCCAGACGAAGTCGCAGCAACCTGCACATATACGGATCGCGGGCTGAGCTACCGCATCGACGTGCGGCCTGAGCCGGGAGGATTTCGAGTCGCCGTGCAGATGGAACAGCGGGTACCCGCTGCGCTCGCGGGCAAGGCAGGATTCAATCTGGAGTTCTTGCCGACTCTATATTTCGGGAAGTCGTATCGGATGGACTACGAGGCCGGGATCTTCCCCCGTCATTCAGACGGCCCGATGCAGAAGATATCGGATGGAACCGTTGAGCCGCTGCCGCTTGCCTCAGGTCATCGGATCGTTTTGTCGCCCGAGGATCCCTCAACGCGCGTGACCATCACTTCCGACAGCGGCCCCGTCTTTCTTTTCGATGGCCGCAACAAGGCGCAGAACGGATGGTTTGTGGTGCGCACGCTGATTCCCGCGGGCAAGACTGGCGATGTCGTGGTCTGGCACATTCGCCCCAACGTGATCTCGGGCTGGGTGCGCCCGCCGGTCGTGGGCTACAACCAAGTCGGGTATACGCCCGAGCGCGAGAAAGTCGCCGTGGTGGAACTCGATCCTCAGTTCGACGCTCCCAAGGTGGCACGCGTTCTACGCCTGACTCCCGAAGGCGCGTATCAGGAGGCATTCAGCGGCAAAGTGAGGCCCTGGGGAAAGTGGATGCGCTACCAATACGCGCGTTTCGATTTCTCTACGGTTCGCGAGCCGGGAATCTATGCGATTGAATATGCCGGGCAGAGGACTGGACCTTTTCGCATCGCGACGAATGTGTACGACGGAATCTGGCGGCCATCGCTTGATACGTATCTTCCCGAGCAGATGGACCACGTGAAGGTGCGTGAGGGATATCGAATATGGCATGGGGCGTCGCATCTCGATGATGCTCGACAGGCTCCAGTCAACTACACGCACTTCGACGGCTACCAGCAAGGGCCAACGACGGAATCGCCGTTCACTCCAGGGCAGCACATTCCCGGCCTGAATGTAGGAGGGTGGTACGACGCCGGAGACTTTGACTTGCGAACCCAGACACAGACCCGCGTCATCACCGACCTTGTTCTGGCGCGGGAACAATTTGGCGTCAACTCGGACGACACTTCGGTCGACGAGGCGGCGCGCTACGTCCAGATGCGAAAACCGGACGGAGTTCCGGATGTGGTGCAACAAGTTGAACATGGCGTGCTGCTGTTGCTGGCGCAGTACCACGTGATCGGGCACGCGATTCCGGGAATCATCGAGCCGACTCTGGAGGAGTACACGCACTTAGGAGATGCCGCGTCGAAAACGGACGGGCGAATCTATTCGGAAAAAATGACGCTGCTGGAAACGGATGGCATTCATTCGGGTGTTCCAGATGATCGCTGGGCATTCACCACGCACACGACGGCGCTGAGCTATGACGCTGTCGGTGCCCTCGCCGCGGCCAGTCGCGTGCTTCGCGGATACAACGACAAGACGGCAGAGGAGTGCCTGCAAACCGCAGTGCGGGTGTGGGACGAAGAGCACAAACAACCGCCAGCCTTGTTTCACTCTTTCAACACGACGGGGAGCGATCTGCGGCAGGCCGAGGTCGAAGCGGCGGTCGAATTGCTCATCTCAACCCGCGGCGGCGAGATTTACCGGAAGCGACTGCAGGAACTCCTTCCGGTGATTAAGGATCAGTTCGCGTTCGTAGGAGGCACTGCAACACGCGCCCTTTCCTTCATGGATCAAGAGTTCAAAGACGGAGTCCGTTCGGCGCTCGAAGCTTACAAGCCCAAACTGGCCGAGATGCTTTCGAAGAACCCATGGGGCGTGCCGATCTCTTTGGGCACGTGGGGCGGGTCCGGCGGAGTGACCAGGTTTGCAACGGAGATGTACCTGCTGCATCAGGCGTTCCCTGAAACGATTGGCCCGCAGTACACGCTCGATGGTCTGGACTATGTGCTCGGGCGGCATCCGGTGTCGAACGTTTCGTATGTGTCGAGCGTGGGGACGCAGTCGAAGCTGATCGCTTACGGCAATAACCGGGCTGACTATACGTTTGTCCCCGGAGGGATCATTCCGGGCGTCGTCATTCTTCAACCGGACTATCCGGAACTCAAGGACGGATGGCCCTTCCTGTGGTACGAAAACGAGTACGTGGTGGACGGAGTGACGTCTTTTATCCTGGCGGCGAATGCTGCGCATGCGGAGACGAAGAGCGAGAACAAGACGCCGCTCACTTCTTCGACGCAGTGATCTGCTGCACGAGCGTATTGATTTCGTCTGGGGTCAGTTTGCCGGCGAATTTTGGCATGTGGTGTTTGCCGTTGGTGATGATGTCGCGAAGATCGTCAGCGGACATCAATGTTTTCTCTGAGACGAGCGATGGCCCTGCGAAATGGCGCCCCTCGGCGGTTTTGCCGTGACACTTCGCGCAGTTTTTCTGGAAGACGGGATTCTCGGCCAAAGTCGCGTCGGGGGGAGTCTGAGCGGTCGCGGTGAGCGCGAAAAGCACCAAACATACAGCGATGGCGAGTCGACCTGCTTTCATGTTGGACCTCCTGTCTTACTTCTCGGCCACGACCGGGATCGCGGAGCAGGACTCCGGGTTCTTCAGGTCGACGGCAGCACGCGGCTGCGAGCCCTCCGGCGCTGCCCTGAGATATTGGACTGGCCACGACATCGGCTGGCCTAGCTCGCGCGCTGCCCGCAAAGGCCAATAGGGATCGCGCAAGAGTTCGCGAGCCAGGAAGACCGCGTCGGCCCGTCCTTCGGTGATGATTTGCTCCGCTTGCGGCGGGGCGGTAATCATTCCGACAGCGCCGGTCATGATGCCGGCTTCGCGGCGGATCTGCTCCGCGAAGGGCGTCTGATACGCGGGACCGACCGGAATTGTGGCTTGCGCTACGTTGCCGCCAGAAGAACAATCGATCAGATCCACGCCTAGTTTCTTCAATTGGCGGGCCAGTTCGACCGACTGCTGAATATCCCAACCGCCTTCGAACCAGTCGGTGGCTGAAATGCGCACGAAGAGTGGGAATTGCTCTGGCCACACTTCGCGAACAGCGGCCACGACCTCGCGCACGATTCGCGTGCGATTCTCAAAGGAGCCGCCGTAGGAATCCGTGCGCTTATTGCTGAGCGGCGACAGAAACTCGTGCAGCAGATATCCGTGAGCAGCGTGAACTTCAATCACGCGAAAACCGGCTTCGCAGGCTCGACCCGCGGCTCCTGCGAAGGCCTCAACGACTTCCCGAATGCCGTCCGCTGAGAGAGCTTGGGGCATGGGGTAGTTGTCGGCAAATCGTATTGCGCTCGATGCTACAACTTTCTTCCAGCCACCAGCGCTCTCCGCGATTGCTCCATTCCCTTCCCACGGCCGGTAGGTGCTGGCTTTGCGTCCTGCATGCGCCACCTGCATCCCGGCGACACTGCCTTGCTCGTGCACGAAGCGAACAATACGAGCCAGCGGCTCGATGTGGTCGTCTTTCCAGATACCCAGGTCCTGAGGGCTGATGCGGCCTTCGGGGAGAACAGCGGTCGCTTCGGTCATCACCAGACCTGCTCCACCGACGGCGCGACTGCCCAAATGGACGAGGTGCCAGTCGGTCGCGTATCCGTCGGTGCTCGAGTACTCGCACATCGGTGACACGAATACACGGTTGGCGAAGGTAATGTCGCGAATCGAGAGGGGATCGAACAGGTGAGGCATGGCTTCTTAATAGTACTTCACCATTGGATGCGCGATTGCGACGAACGACTCCGCTCGTGCCATGCTGCAAAAAAAGAAACGCCGCACTCCCTTTCGAGATTGAAAGGGAGTAC
The DNA here is from genome assembly GCA_003166855.1 of Acidobacteriaceae bacterium. Classification (GTDB taxonomy): domain Bacteria; phylum Acidobacteriota; class Terriglobia; order Terriglobales; family Acidobacteriaceae; genus Sulfotelmatobacter. The sequence goes on from PMUM01000371.1 coordinate 44,406, forward strand.
GGCGTCATTCAGTTAGGCGCCTTCAGGAGCGTGCAGCACCCGGAAGGTGTTGCCGCCGTTTGACCAAACCAGCAGCAATGCGTCTTCACCCTTGACAACCTTCGACAGGGCGTCCTTGACATCGCCGGCGGATTGGACTTTGTGGCGGTTGACTTCGAGGATGATGTCCCCCTGCTGCAGTCCAGCGTTATCAGCAGAGCTTCCCGGTTGTACCTGCTCGATCACAGCTCCGTGAAGCTCTTTGGGAGCCTGAAGCTGATCGCGCAGTTCCGGCGTAAGATTGCCGAGGCCGATGCCCCAGTGCATTTTGCCTTCGCCGCTGCCGGAGTCGTCTTTGCCTTCGGCGTTGCGGCTGCCGAGTTCCTCGAGGGTAACGGGGACCGTCATGGTCTTGCCTTCGCGAAGAACCTTGAGCGTGATCTTCGAGCCCGGCTGCTTCTGTCCGACCAGCACTTGCAGTTCGTCGGCGTCGCTTACTTTCTGGCCGTCGATTTCGGTGATGACGTCACCGATCTGCAGGCCAGCTTTCGCTCCCGGAGAGTCGGGCTCGACTTGCGTCACCACTCCGCCGGTGGCATTGGACTCGTCGAAGAACTTCGCGTTCTCCGGAGTCACGTCCGCGATTCCGATGCCGATGTGGCCGTGGCTCACTTTGCCGTAGCGGATCAGAGTCTCAACCGTCGGTCGAACGATCTGCGAGGGAATCGCGAAGCCCATCCCGGAGAACGTGCCCGAAGGCGAAACCAGGAAGGTGTTGATGCCGACTACTTCACCGCGAGCGTCGACCAGCGGACCACCGGAGTTGCCGGGGTTGATGGCCGCGTCCGTCTGGATGAATTCGCCGGGCTTGGTGCGATCCGTAGGGTCAGGGTTCGCGCGGTTCACGGCACTCACGATGCCGCGCGTGACAGTGAAGCGGAATCCGTAAGGATTGCCGAAGGCCAGCACGGTTTGTCCGGGCCGCACTTCTTTCGAGTCGCCCCAGGGCGCGCTGGCGAGATCCTTGCCCTCGACTTTCAGAACGGCGAGGTCCGTCAGAGGATCGGTGCCAATCAGTTTCGCTTTCAGAACCCGGCGATTGCTGGTGGTGACGCGGATGTCGACGGCTCCGTCGACGACGTGATTGTTGGTGACGATGTATCCGTCAGGCGAGATCACGACGCCGCTGCCCATGCCGTGCTCGATTTCAGGTCGGCGTTGCTGCATGTGCGGGCCGAAGAATTGGCCGAACGGGCTGTTCTGTCCGAAGAATTGTTGCATGTTTTCGGGGATTTGCTTGCCCGCCATTTCTGGCTTGGTGCGCGAGGTTACGGTGACGTTGACGACCGCGGGGGTGACGCGAGCTGCGAGCGTCTCCATCGCCTTGTCGAGGGCAAGGAGGGCGCCGACGCTGTCTGCGTCGAGTGGGGCGGCCGAGGGTGCGGCATCTGCCGCCTTGGCTGCCGTGGGCTTAGCGAATTCATAGGTTGCGAACGAAGTGATTAGTGCCAGTGCGAGCAGTGGCGCTGCCAGGCGCTTCGTCCATTTCTTGATGCTGTCTTTCAACTGCGTTCCTACATTCATTTCGTGTTACTCCTTTTCGAGATTGCGTACAACTAATTCGTTAGTTTCTGAAATTGGTCCGCCGCATCTGTTCTGCTGCATTGCATGGTTATGTTTTCTTTGCGGGAATTCGGTTGCTGTCGGGATCGACAACCGGATGCAGAACCACTACGCGCCACATCTGGATGTGAAAGACCGGCTGGGCTGAGGGATCACTCTGGCTGCCTTCCACCACCACAAACAGAGTCTCAGTAAAAGCCAGCGGAGCCGCGTTCGCGCTCGTCAGGTGGACCAGGCTAGCCGCGCGTTGTTCCACCGGTGCGGACTGAATCGCCGGAGTTGCTGCTGGAGTTCCCGAGTTGCGATGGGTCGCAAGGGTCGTCAACTTCGCGTGCGTGAGTCTAGGCCTGCGTTGCGGCGCCAGCTTTGCGCTCACGTTCACGATTGGCATTGACGTCGAAAGACTTCCCCGCCAGGGGTCGACGGAAGAGTCCGCCATCGCAGGAGCTGCTACGTGACTCGCCTGGCTGTCATTAAATGCAATCAGCCGGGGAGCTCTTGCAATACCGAGGACGCACACCAGAGCGAAAGCGCCCACGAGCGAGACGGCTGGCTTCCACGAACGTCCGCGTTCGATCGGACGATTGGCGTCGAGGATTTGGGCGACCCGCAGCGAAGTCTGATGAATTTTCCCCAGAGCTGCTTGCGCCAAAGCGATGCTGCGTTGAATCAAAGTCTTTTCGGCGAGATGCGCCAGGCATTCCGCATACGCGCGTGGGCTCGCGGTTTCGGCCAGCACGGCATCGTCGCAGGCCATCTCACGCTCCAGCGACACTTTCCTCTCGATCCACCAGACCGCGGGATGGAAGAAGAACAACGCCTTCACCGACTTCTGCGCGAGGTTGGTCCAGTCGTCCCAACGGCGCAGGTGCGCGATCTCATGGAGCAGAATTTGATTCAGTTCGTTGGGCGATAGCTCTTGCATCACCCATGCCGGGATGACAATGGCGGGCTTCACCAGACCGAGGGCTGTCGGAACATTCGTGAGATCGGTAGTGCACAGGTCGATCTGCCTGGGCGACTGGTTTCGAGCCAGCGTGTTTTGCAAAACGGGATCTAACGTCGCCGGATCGATCGCGACGCAACTCTTGCGCAAGTTATACAGATGCCACAGCCCCCTGCCGACACCGGCCAGGTGCCACGTTGCGACAGCCACCCAGGCACCGAACAAATAGAGAGCCCAAGTTCCGGGCAGAGTGAGCGCCGGTCGCGCTGCAATGGCAAGCGGACTCGGAGCAACATGCGTCCCCAAAGAATTGGCGAAAAAGGGCAGAACTGCAATCGCCATCAGGGCAGAGAACCAGACAGCAAAGCGGGTAACCGAGCTTTGCCGGCGGATCAAGCGCAAGACCGACCCGGTAAAGATCGCGACCAGTGTGCCCTCGACCAGGCAGTCCACGATCTGGACCGTCGAAGCTTGCGCGATTGCGTTCAGATTGAAGGGCGGGGTCATCGCCAGGTCACTTGCTCCTTTCCAGCAACTGCCGCACGCGGTCGAGTTCATCCGCATCAATGCCGGTCTCTTCGAGAACGTTCAGCACGAGTTGTTCGCGAGAGTTGCCGAAGAAACGGCTCATCAGGTGCCGCACTTCGAAGCGGGTAGCGTCTTTGCGGTCCACCTGCGGGAGATACACGTGGGCACGCTGGTCTTTCACATGCTTGGCGTATCCCTTTTTCTCAAGAATGCGAACGATGGTCAGAACGGAGTTGTAGGCCAAGGCTGGCTTCGCGGGAAGAGCTTCGAGCACCTCGTGGACAGTCGCTGATCCCCGATCCCAGAGGACGTTCATGATGCGCAACTCAGCTTCAGTCAGGGTTGCGGATTTGCTGCGGGCCACTTCTTTCCTCCCCAGGATTCGGTCGCTAAAAGTTTGACGTGGATGAACTGGAAACGTCAACTAATTTGTTAGTTGCATGAAAATAACTCTGAGATGCCTGAGCCCTGGACGGAACGACGAAAATCGCGCTGGTTCGTTAACTTATTGAAAACACAATATAAACCTTGCGCTAACCTTGGCGAGATTGGGGGAGACGCAGGTATTGCTCGGCATTCCGATAACAGATGTCTTGAATGAACCGGCCGAGGAGGGCGTCGTCATCGGGCAGCTCGCCTCGGACTACATCCTGTCCGATGAGATCGCAAAGGACGCGCCGGAAGTATTCGTGGCGGGGGTAGGACATAAAAGAGCGGGAGTCGGTGACCATGCCGACGAAGCGCGACAGCAAGCCCACATTCGACAAAGCATCGAGTTGGGCGGTGATGCCCTGCTTCTGATCCAGGAACCACCAGGCACTGCCGTACTGGATTTTGCCGGGTCGATCTCCATCCTGAAAACAGCCGATCAAGGTTGCGAACTGAAATGTATCGGCGGGATTCACGTTGTACAGGATCATCTGCGGCAGCGCGTTCTCCTTCACGAGCAGATCAAGGTAAGCGCTGAGATGCTCAGCCTGAGAGGAATCACCAATGGCGTCGTAACCGGTGTCCGCTCCGAGTTTTTGGCGGGCGGCGGTATTCACGTTGCGCAACGCGCCGAGGTGAAGCTGCTTCGTCCACCCTTTTTCGGCATCGAGGCGGCCGAAGAAAAGCATCATGAAGGAAGCGAACTGGGAATGCTCGTCCTCAGTAATGGAGTGGCGCTCGCGTGCCTTCATGAGGATAGCGGCGGCGGCTCGCTCGGGACACGGCGCCGCATAACAATGATTCAATCCGTGGTCGGAGAGACGGCAGCCGAGGGAATGGAAATCGTCGTGGCGCTTGCGCAGGGCCGTGAGAAATGTGTTTAGATCGCGGATCTCGACGTTCGCCGCCGCGGAGAGCTTGTCGACCCACGCTGCAAAATCCGGACTATCGATGGCGAGAGCTTTGTCGGGTCGAAACGCGGGAAAGACGCGGGTTGGCAGGTTCGACTGCGCGACCGCCTGGTGATGCCGGAGGTCGTCGGTAGGATCATCGGTGGTACACACGACCTCGACGTTGAATTTCTGGAGAACGGCGTGCGTAGTCAGCGTTTGCAGCGCCGCGTTGGCGCGCTCCCATATCGCCGGCGCCGTCGTCTCGTCGAGCAATTCGTGGATGTCGAAGTAGCGCTGCAACTCAAGGTGCGTCCAGTGGTAAAGAGGATTGCGCAGCGTGTAGGGAACGGTTCGAGCCCAGGCGAGGAATTTCTCGTAGGGAGTGGCATCTCCAGTGATGTACTTCTCCGGGGCGCCGTTCGCCCGCATCGCTCGCCATTTGTAGTGATCTCCTTCGAGCCAGATTTCGAAGAGATCCGCGAACCGGCGATTTTCCGCAATATCGCGCGGAGAAAGATGACAGTGGTAGTCGAGGATCGGCTGGGACGCAGCGAACTGATGATAGAGACGGCGCGCGACGTCGTTCGAGAGAAGGAAATCTTTAGTAAGGAAGCCAGCCATGGGCGCGATCTCTAATACCGTGGGGAATGCCGAGTGCAGACCGGCGATTCAAGCCATGAATCATATCAGTTCAGCAATGCCTTGACGGAGAGGCCTTGGGCCATGTGTAGTGATGCCTATCGCCGGTGCGCACAACCCAGTGAACCTAACTTCCATTCCTGCCGTTCCGGAAAGAAAGCCGCCCGAGGCTGAGACTCCCGTCGGCCGCCGGCGGTGGTTGATCTGCGGCTTGCTGTTCTTCGCGACCACCGTTAACTACATGGACCGGCAGGTGATCGCGCTGCTGAAACCAACGCTGCAAGTCCAGTTCGGCTGGACGGAAAATGATTATGGCACCATTATTTTTGCATTCACCTGCGCCTATGCAGTAGGAATCCTATTCATCGGAAAGCTGATCGACAGGCTGGGAACCCGCAAGGGATTTTCCGCGGCGGTATTTGCGTGGAGCGTGGCCGCAATGGCGCACGCCGCAGCCGGTTCCATGATTCAGTTCGCAGTGGCGCGCGTTGGTTTGGGACTGGGCGAGGCTGGCAGTTTTCCGGCCGCGGTGAAGGCGGTGGCGGAGTGGTTTCCGAAGCGAGAGCGCGCGCTGGCCACGGGCTTGTTTAATTCCGGATCGAACATCGGCGCTCTCGTCACGCCGCTGGTTGTGCCGTGGATTACTTATCGCTTTGGTTGGCGCATGGCGTTCATTGCCACAGGCGCGCTGGGATTCGTTTGGATTTTGTGTTGGCTCCTGGTCTATCACCGGCCGGAAGAAGACAAGAAAGTCTCGGCGGCAGAGCTGACCTACATTCAGAGCGACCATCAGGACGAGAACACGATGGTGCAGACTACCGTTCCTTTGCTCACTCTGTTCGAACTGCGTCAGGCTTGGGCGATCGCGCTCGGCAAATTCTTTACCGATCCGATCTGGTGGGTGTATCTGTTCTGGATGCCGGATTTCCTGAGCCGGAGTTTTGGTTTGAGTTTGACGGGCATGGCGTTGCCGTTGTTCGTAATTTACAGCGGAGCCTGCGTCGGAAGCATTGGGGGAGGGTGGCTTTCGGGTTCACTGCTGAAAAAAGGATGGACGGTGAACGCAAGCCGCAAGAGCGCAATGCTGGTTTGTGCTGTGGCGGTGACTCCCATCATGATCGCTGCGCATACAGCGAACGCGTGGCTGGCGGTTTGCCTCATCGCGATCGCCGCGGGAGCGCATCAAGGATGGTCGGCAAATATCTACACGCTGGCTTCCGACATGTTTCCGCGAAGTGCTGTCGGTTCCGTCGTAGGCTTTGGCACCATGGCAGGAGCGATTGGCGGAATGTGCATTGCCAAGGCTGTGGGCTACATTCTGCAACGTACGGGGTCGTACGTGTTCGTCTTCGTGATGGCTGGCCTGGCTTATCTGGTTGCGTTCGGCTTTGTGCAGGCGTTGGCTCCGCGGCTCAAACCAGCGCAGGTCTGATTCGCGCTGGAGGGGTATTTTGTATAATTCTGCGGCTCCCGTGAGAAATGAGTTTCTTCGTCCGTGAGCGGGTTTCCTATGCTACTCAAGCTGTTCCGCGACAAAGTTTCGTTGGGTCAGGCGGCCGCCGAGCAGGCCGCGGCTGCGATTCGGCGCGCGATCGCAGAACGCGGGGCGGCACGAATCATCGCGGCTACGGGAGCGTCGCAATTCGAGTTCCTCGATGCGCTGGCACAATCATCGGGTATCGACTGGCCCAAGGTAGAGGCATTTCACCTGGACGAGTACGTCGGCCTGCCGGTGACCCATCCTGCGAGCTTCCGCAAGTTCCTGTTGGAGCGCTTGGTGAGGAAAACCGGAATCGTAAATTTTCATTGGATCGAGGGCGACGCTGCGGATCCCGCCACGGTGATTCGTAAGGTCGGCGAGCAACTCGCCTCGGCAACGGTCGACATTGCATTCCTGGGGATCGGAGAGAACGGGCACATCGCGTTTAACGATCCGCCAGCGGATTTCACTACGGAAGATCCGTACTTCATCGTGAATCTGGACGGGCCTTGCCGCCGGCAGCAAGTGGGTGAGGGATGGTTCGCCGACATTTCACAGGTGCCCACGCGTGCCATCTCGATGTCGCCGCGGCAGATTCTCAAAGCCGGGGAGTTGCTGGTGGTGGTGCCGGACCAGCGCAAGGCGCGCGCCGTGAAAGCGTGCCTAGAGGGAGAGATCAGCCCCATGGCACCGGCGTCGATTCTGCGCAGGCATCGCAATGCGACGGTCTATCTCGACACGGATTCGGCGTCGCTGCTGAGTCCGGCGCTGCAGAGGGCGCTGGCCCAAGATTCACAAGCGGTGGTGAGTTCGTAACTACTGAAGCATCCCACAAAATGGCGAGCGCCCGGAAGCCGATCCCGTCGTTACGTTGGTGGATTGGCGGGCTGCTGTTCGCTTCCACGGTCATCAACTACATCGACCGCCAGACTCTTTCTCTCCTCGCTCCCTATCTCAAGCTCGAATATCACTGGACTAATTCGGACTATGCGAATATCGCCATCGCGTTCCGGGTGGCGTATTCCATTGGGCAGACCGGGTTCGGCAAGCTCATGGATCGCATTGGCACGCGGCGCGGGCTGACGCTCTCGGTCATCGGATATTCGACGATCTCCATGCTCACGTCTTTGGCCACGGGGTTCTATAGCTTCGCAACATTTCGCTTTTTACTAGGCGCGGGAGAGTCGGCAAACTGGCCAGCCGCCACCAAGGCGGTTTCGGAATGGTTTCCGAAACGTGAGCGGGCACTGGCAACGGCTCTGTTCGATAGCGGATCTTCGATTGGCGGGGCGGTCGCTCCTTTTATTGTCTTGTGGATTTACTTTCGGTGGGGATGGAGGCCCGCGTTCATGATCCCCGGCACGCTGGGATTTCTTTGGCTGATTGCGTGGCGTTGGCTGTACTACCCACCGGAGGAGCACCCACGCATCGGGCCGGATGAGCTTGCGATGATCGTGGGAGACAAGCGCGAATCAGAGTCGCCGCAAGACGGTAAGGCTCGGCCCCGGTGGCGCGATCTCCTGCGGCTTCCGCAAACCTGGGGAGCGATCATCGCCAGGGCGTTTACCGACCCAGTCTTCTTCTTTATTGCGGAGTGGTTCCCGATTTACCTGGTTGCGAAGGGCATTGAACTGAAGAGCGGGCTCATCGCGGTGTGGATTCCCTTCATCGCGGCCGACGTGGGAAGTTTCTTTGCCGGGTGGGTGTCGGGCTCTCTCATCAAGCGTGGATGGTCTCTGGGAGCGGCGCGCAAGGCGCCCATTGTTTATGGCGGGATTGGCATGACTCTGATCATCGCCACGATCTTCACGACCAATCTGTACGTGATCGCATTTCTATTTGCGGTCGTGACCTTTACTTACGCAGGTTTCACAACCATGGCGAATGTGTTGCCTTCGGACCTGTTTGGCAGTGAGTCGGTGGCTTCGGTCAGCGGGCTAAGCGGGACGGGCGCGGGGATCGGGACCATCATTGCTTTCAAACTGATTGGTTATTTTTCGGATGCTCGGCAGGTAACAGGGACGCATGCGTTCGATCCCATCGTGATTGTTGCGGGGCTGCTGCCCCTGGTGGGAATGATCCTGGTGCTCTTGCTGCTCAGGAACACGGAAGCAACGGAGCAAGGATGGGTGCGCCGGATCTGAAGCTTTGGTTACACTCTTGGAGTTGCTTTGAGGAGATCTCTGTGAAGATCACGGATGCCGAGGTATTCGTCACATGTCCGGGGCGGAATTTTGTCACGCTGAAAATCTCGACTGATGAAGGTGTTTATGGATTGGGCGATGCAACCCTGAACGGGCGAGAGTTGGCGGTCGCATCTTATTTGAGCGATCACCTGATTCCTTGCCTTATCGGACGAGATCCGTTTCAGACGGAAGATGTGTGGCAGTACCTCTACCGCGGCGCGTACTGGCGGCGCGGTCCCGTGACCATGACCGCGATTGCGGCCGTCGACATGGCGCTGTGGGACATCAAGGGCAAAGCGCTGAAGACGCCCGTCTACAACCTGCTCGGTGGCCAGAGCCGTACCGGAGTAATGGTCTACGGGCACGCCAATGGGCGCGACATCGAAGAGACTGCCGAGGAAGTCGCGAAGTATCAGGAGCTGGGGTATCTGGCGATTCGAGCGCAGAGCGGAATCCCGGGATTGCCATCCACCTATGGCGTGGCGAAGGACAAGTTGTATTACGAACCTGCGGAAAAAGGCCTGCCTCCTGAAAATGCATGGTCGACCGAGAAATATCTTTTGCATGTTCCCAAGCTTTTCGAAGCCTTGCGTCTGAAGTTTGGAGACGATCTTCACCTGCTGCACGACGTTCACCACCGGCTGACGCCGATCGAAGCGGCACGACTGGGTAAGAGCCTGGAGCCGTATCACCTCTTTTGGCTGGAAGACGCGGTGACAGCGGAGTTGCAGGAAGGCTTCCGCATTATCCGTCAACACACGACCACGCCGCTGGCTGTCGGCGAGGTTTTCAATTCGATTTGGGATGCGCACATTCTGATTCAGGAGCAACTCATCGACTATCTGCGCATGACTGTCGTGCACGGCGGAGGGTTGACGCACCTCAAGAAGATCGCCGCGCTGGCGGAGATCTATCACGTGCGGACGGGCTGCCACGGTGCGACGGACCTGTCCCCGGTGGCGATGGCGGCGGCGCTGCACTTTGATATTTCTGTGAACAACTTTGGAATTCAGGAATACATGCGGCACACAAAGGAGACGGATGAGGTCTTCCCGCATTCATATTCGTTCAAGGGCGGGTATCTGCATCCCGGCGATGCGCCGGGATTAGGCGTTGACTATGACGAGAAGTTGGCAGACAAATTTCCTTATGAGCGCGCCTATCTGCCGGTGAATCGAAAGCTCGATGGGACGATGTTCAACTGGTAGTGAGGCGGCGGCATTCATTTTGCAGGAGCATTTGAGGGAATATGGGTTATAAGCAGCTGGATCTCGAAGGCAAAGTCGCAGTTGTCGTTGGAGGAAGTTCTGGAATCGGCAGAACGATCGCGCTCGGTCTGGCGCAGGCTGGAGCCGATGTGGTTGCGAGTGCGCGGCGCATGGAACTGGTTAAAGCGCTGGCGGACGAGATCGAAGCGTTTGGACGGCGATCGTTGCGCGTGACCTGCGACGTGGATCATCGCGATTCTCTGGAAACGCTGCTGAAGGATTGCGTCGGTGCGTTCGGCAAGGTCGACATCATGGTCAACGCGGCGGGCATCACCAAACGCGCTCCGACGCTGGATTTTCCCGAGGCGGATTGGAATCGGATCCTAGACACGAATCTGACGGGCACGCTGCGATCGTGCCAGGTATTCGGACGTCACATGATTGAGCGGAAGTACGGACGCATCATCAATATCGCGTCGATGGGATCCTTTCTCGCGCTGTTCGAGGTGGCCGCGTATTCCGCGAGCAAGTCAGGACTCACCTCTCTGACGAAATCTCTGGCAATCGAATGGGCCAAGCACGGAATCTGCGTGAACGCGATTGCGCCAGGATATTTCCGCACGCCGCTCAGCGAGAAGTTACTCGTCGGGACGGGCCGCGGGAACGAAGTACTGATGCGTACTCCCATGAAGCGGTTTGGCGAACTCGACGAACTCGTGGGCGCGGCAGTTTTCCTGGCTTCCGACGCGGCCAGTTTTGTGACGGGCGTGGTTCTCCCGGTCGATGGCGGCGTGCTCGCCAGCGGCGTGAATCAGTAAGTGCATCAATTCGCAGCACTTCGGTCAATTTGTACGTACATTGTTGTACAGCACACCTGCGCTTTTGAATCCTACCCGTATCTGGAGCGCCCACGACGTCGCGTGGAATGCCATTTCCTGAGCCGGGAACGACCCTGCGAGCGATGATCGATGTCGGGGATGAGGAAAGGTATCGTCCGCGGAATAATCTTGCGCCCTGGAGCCTCGTAGCGCGTTCTACGAATTTTCAAAGACTTCCACGAGGACTCAATCACTTCCACGAGGACTCAACGACTTACAGGTATTGGCTTCTTCTCGCGCAACGCGGCACGCGCAGAAATCACCGCTTGAACCAGTTCCTGCGCCGCAGCGGAGATCTTCTCCAGATTGCCTTCTCGCAAGGCCACAGCGTCCACCAGGTCTGCACCTACGCCAAGCGCGAACGCACCGGCGGCAATAAATTCTGCGGCGTTCGCGGCATTCACGCCTCCGGTTGGAATCAATTCGGCCTTCGGGAACGGCGCTTTGAGCGACCGCAAATACTTCGGCCCGCCCACATTGCCGCAAGGAAAAATCTTGACCAGCCGCGCGCCGTGCTCGTGAGCGTTCATCAATTCGGTCGGAGTCAAAGCTCCCGGGATTGCCAGTTTTCCAGCGGCTCGCGCGGCCGAGAGTACATGCGCTGACAAACCTGGGCTCACCAGGAACTCCGCTCCGGCTCGAATACACGATTCGGCTTGTTCGGCGGTTGTGACCGTACCCGCGCCGATCAGAGTTGTGGCGGCGTGTTGTTTCGCCACCTCCCGAATGACCGATACAGCATTCGGGACGGTCATGGTGATTTCGACGACGGGAATACCGCCGGCGCAGATCGCTTCCACAGCGCGGGTGGCTTCCTCGACCGAGGCGGCGCGAACTACGGGGATGATCCCCACTTCTTCAATTCTGCGAATTACTTCGTCGATGGTCATATTGTTTGCCGACTCAATACTGAAGTTCTATCGTTCGATCCGAGCGGTGCGCGATTTCATGGCTTGCAGGACTTCCGCCTGTGTTGCCATGGTCGTGTCGCCGGGAGTCGTCATCGCCAGGGCGCCATGTGCGGCGCCGCATTCAACCGACCACTGCGGGTCGTTCCCAGACAGAAATCCGTAAATGAGTCCGGAAGCGAAAGAGTCACCGCCACCAACGCGATCGTAGATTTCAAGATTCTCGCGCACGGGCGCTTCGTGAAAGCTGCCATCGCAGTAGCACAGGGCTCCCCAGTCATTCAGAGTGGCCGTTCTTGCGTTTCGAAGCGTCGTGGCAATCACCGACATCGTGGGATATTGCTTTACGACTGTTTCGATCATCTGCTTGAAGCCTGCCGAGTCCAGTTTGGAATGGTGTTCATCGAGGCCGGCAACTTCGAATCCCAGAGCCGCGGTGAAGTCCTCCTCATTGCCCAGCATGACGTCGACCAGCGGGGCGAGACGGCGGTTGACCTCCTGGGCCTTCGCTTTTCCCCCAATCGATTTCCAGAGCGAAGCACGATAGTTCAGGTCGTAGGAAATGACTGTACCCGCTCGCTTGGCTGCCTCCATGGCTTCCTGCGCGACGAGCGGCGTGGTCTCCGAGAGCGCGCTGAAGATTCCGCCGGTGTGAAACCAGCGGGCGCCGTCTGTCGAAAAAATCTGCTCCCAATCGATCTCGCCGGGCTTCAGTTGAGAGATCGCGGTGTGCCCGCGGTCAGAACAACCCACCGCCGCGCGAATGCCGAAACCGCGTTCCGTGAAATTCAAGCCATTGCGCACGGTGCGGCCCACGCCGTCATAGGGCGCCCAGCGCACATATTTCTGGTTGACGCCGCCTTGCAGCATTAAGCCTTCGACGAGGCGGCCGACGGGATTGTCGGCGAGCGCGGTGACGATCGCGGTATCCATGCCAAAGCAGCGCTTGAGCCCGCGGGCTACGTTGTATTCGCCGCCGCCTTCCCAGGCGCGGAAGTGGCGGGTGGTGGAAATGCGCTCGTCGCCGGGATCGAGGCGCAGCATGACTTCGCCCAGGCTGACCAGATCCCACATGCATTCGCGTTTTGGCTTGATGTTCAGTTTCGCCATGATTGTGCGGCTAACCCGTTAAACCCAAATATGATACAGGTTGTAGCCAGCGCTGCAGGTACGCTCGCTCTTCCGCCTCAAAATAAACGCGGATGGGATTGTAATAACTGGCGCCTCCCGCCGTCTTTAGTGGTGAAGAGAGCAGCAGGAGGCGTACCCTGCAAAGCGCACTGGCAGAGGAACGGGCAATCGCGATCCCGACCGAATTCGACCGAGTTTTTCAGGCGTATCACGGCCTGGTGTTCCGCACAGCATACCGGATTACGGGAAACGCGGCGGATGCAGAGGACGTGTCGCAGACCGTGTTTCTGCGCCTGTTCCGCCGACGGACCGGGGCGGATGTTCTGGAGAATGAAGAGAGTTACCTGCGGCGGGCGGCCATCAATGCGGCGCTGGATGTGATTCGATCGCGGCAGGCGGATCGCACGGTGGAACTTGTCGATCTGCCAGCCGAACCGGCGCACGAAGATCCTCGCGAACTGCGGCAGGCTTTGGGGCGCGCACTGGCACTACTCAAGCCGCGTTCGGCGGAAGTTTTTGCGTTGCGATTTCTTGAAGGATTCAGCAATCCGCAGATTGCGCGGATGCTCGGTATTTCACTAGTGGCGGTGGCGGTCATTGTCCATCGCACTCGGCAACAGCTCCGCAAGGAGCTTGGCGCGTATCTACAGAAGAGAACTTAGGAGACAGGCCATGAAGAACGAGAAATTTGAACGTCTGCTGTCGGAAATTCGAAATGAACGGGTAGACGACAAGATTGTCGCCCAGGCGGGCGAGAGACTCTACAAGTCGATTGCCGGCGCCGCCCCGGCCATGGACCTTAGCGCGCACACGCTGCGCAGCTGTGAGGATTTCCAGGCGCTGATTCCGGGATATCTGGGAAAGCAGCTTGCGTCTCCGCGTGCCTTGCTGTTTGAGGATCACGTGCATGCGTGCGTCGCCTGCCGGCATGCTCTTGAGCACGCTCGCGGGGGAGAATTGCAGAAGGTATGGCGCGTCGAACCCAAGCGTCCCAGTTCGATGGCATGGGGCTGGGCAATGGGCGCGGCTGCGGTTTTCGCCGCGGCAATCGCGGTGGTCGCGTTCAGCAACGGGATGCTCCCCGGCCAGCATGTGGTCCGCGCGTCAGTGCAGACTGTGGATGGCTCGCTCTATACCGGCGCCGGCGCTGAAACGCGGCTGATTCCAGCGGGATACGAGATCCGGAACGGCGATGAAGTCCGCACGGCGAAGGGATCGACTGCGGTGGTGCGGCTGCTCGACGGCTCCCTGGTCGAGATGGGGGAGCGCTCTGATCTTTCGGTGTCGCGGGGATGGAAGGGCACGACGATTCGCCTGGATGGCGGCCAGGTCATCGTGCAGGCGGCCAAGCAGAAGTCGGGCCGGCTGTACGTCGCGACCGACGATGGCCTTGTCTCGGTGAAAGGCACGATCTTTTCCGTAAATCATGGAACGAAGGGCTCGCGCGTTGCAGTCATTGAGGGCGTGGTGCGAGTGAATTTCGGAGAAAACACCACTGACCTGACCGCCGGGGAGCAAGCGACGTCCGGCGCCAGCGTATCGAAAGTGCCGATCCAGAACGAGATCGCATGGAGCAAGAACTCCGCGAAATACCTTGCGTTGCTGGGCGACTTCGCGGTGCTGCAGAAACAGTTTGCGGCAATTCCGGGGCCGGGACTGCGCTACAGCTCTGAACTTCTGCCCTATGTACCCGATAACACCGTGATCTATGCGGCGATTCCGAATCTTGCGAACACCTTGGGCGAAGCCAGCCAACTCTTCCAGGACCGGCTGAAGCAGAGTCCGGCGCTGCGTGATTGGTGGAAGCAGCAGCAAAAAGGGAACGGACCGAAGCTGGAAGACGTGCTGAATCAGGTGAGGACGTTCAACAGCTATCTGGGAGACGAGATTGTGTTTGCCGTGGCTAAGAGCGGCACAGACTATGCGGCTCCGGTCGTGCTGGCGAAAGTGAAGCAGGGCGGGCTGGAGATCTTCCTGCGGACGCAAACTGCTCTGCAGACGGTCCCGAATCCATGGACGGCGACGCCTGCTGCGAACAAGCCGCTGCTGGTGTATGTCAGCAACGATCTGATGATCGCGAGTCCGGATCTGGCGGAACTGCAACGTATGGCACTGCGCGTAAAACAAGGCGGCGCCAGCACTTTCGCTGAGACGCCGTTCTACCAGCAGATTGCGCGTTCCTACCAGCAAGGGGCGGAATGGGTTTTCTGCGCCGACATGGAACAAATTGTCGCAAAGAACGTACAAGCTAGTGGCAAGGGCAATGAACTGCCGCCGGGGATAGCGGACGTGCGATACCTGACCATGGAACATCGGGAAGTGGGCGGCAAGAGTGAAAGCCATGCCGACTTGATGTTCGCGTCCGAGCGGCAAGGCGTGGCGTCGTGGCTGGCGGCACCAGCTTCAATGGGATCGCTGGAGTTCGTATCGCCCGAAGCGAGCATGGTGACGTCGGCGGTGATCAAGAATCCGAGAAGCATCATAGAAGAAGTTTTCAAGATGATCGGAAGCGGCGATGCAGACTTCACGCAGCACCTGGCTGAGTTCGAGACCAAGTCTGGCGTGAACGTCCTGAACGACATCGCGGCGCCTCTGGGCGGCGAAGTCACGATGGCATTCGATGGTCCGATGATTCCAACGCCGCGCTGGAAGCTGATCTTCGAGGTGTACGATCCGACGACGCTGCAAGCGACGATCGCCAAACTGGTCGACAGTTTCAATCGGGAAGCCACCAGCAAAGGACACTCACTACAGTTAGCACAACGGCAAGTCGGCTCCAGGACTTACTTCGTAGTCAGCAGCCCGAACACGCCGAACGCCGAAGTGGACTACACCTTTGTCGACAATTATCTGGTCGCTGCGCCAGATATGGGCACCATCTCACGGGCCATTCAATCCCGCGAGGCGGGTTACATGCTGGCACATTCGAGCGCCTTTCAAGCGCTGTTGCCGAATGATGGATACACGAATTTTTCGGCAATCTTTTACCACAACATCGGCCCAGTCGTGGGACCGCTGGCCGCACAACTGAAATCCAGCGGCGCGCTGACTCCGCAGCAGCAGCAATCGGTCGACGCGCTCACGGCATACTCCGCGCCGGGCTTGATCTACGCCTACGGCGAACCTGACCGGATTGTCGTAGCAAGCAACACGGGATTCATGGGATTTGATCTGGGAACTCTGTTAACGATGGGTCATAATGGGCCCTTCCTGCCACAGATGTTTCTGGGCGGTGCCATGAATCAGTCGACACATCAAACTCAGTGAGTACGACGATACAAAGCGGAGTAGCAAACGGCGTGCAGGTACAGACGCCGCTTGCTGCTTCGCTTCCGCCTTTGGTTGAAATGCAGGGTCTTTCGGTTCGCTTTGGCGACCGGGACATCTTGCAGGGTCTTACTGCTTCGTTGCGCGGGCGCTCCATTGGCCTTCTCGGTCCGAACGGGGCTGGCAAGTCGACGCTGATTAATACCCTCCTCGGTTTCTACAGATCCACTGCCGGCTCGGCGCGAGTATTTGGGTACGATGTAGGAACGGAAATCAGAAACATTCGCGGCCTAGTCGGATACATGCCCGAGAACGACGCGTTCATCTCAAAGATGAGCGCGGTGTCGTTCGTGCAGATGATGGGAGAGCTGTCAGGCCTGCCCCCGAGCATGGCCCTCGAGCGTGCGCACGAGGCGCTTTTCTATGTTGGGCTGGCGGAGGCCCGATACCGCAAGCTGGGAACGTATTCGCTGGGTATGAAACAGCTGGCGAAGCTGGCGCAGGCGATCGTGCATGGTCCGAAACTGTTGATTCTGGATGAGCCGACCAACGGCCTCGATCCTTCGGCGCGCCAGCGGATGATCCGCATGATCAAGGACATTCGGGACGGCAAGGAGATGCGAATTGTGCTGTGCTCGCACCTGCTGCGCGATGTCGAGGATACGTGCGACGAGGTACTCATTCTGAAACAAGGGCGAATCGCGCATTACTCGAATCTGGACGAAGAGCGGCGCGCGAACAAACGATTCCTGGAACTCGAGACTTACGGCGCGAATGGCGATTTCACGGAAGCGATCGAGAAACTCGGTTGCGAGTGCGCGGTGACGGGGAACCGCATGAAGATGATTCTGGCGGATGGAGTGGAGACGCGCGACATTTTCCGCATCGCCGCGGAACGCGAGGTTCGCATCCGGCGCATGAACTTCCGGCGAGACACGCTCGAAGATATTTTCCTGAAGGCGATGGAGAGCTAGATGGCGGTTTACCGGCGCAACTACAAACCGTATGCGGGGAGGCTGACTCCGGAGTGGTCGCGGTGCCTGGTTCTTTTTCGGTACTCCAGACGGAACCTGTTCCGCTCCAAATTTCTGACTGGCTTGTTTGTGGTGTGCTTCTTTTACCCCCTGGCGTGCTTGCTCATGATTTACCTGGCGCACAGCGCGAGCTTTCTGCAGCAATTAGGCCTGCCCGCAGGCGTGCTCACGATTGACAACAAGTTCTTCTTCCATTTCATCAGCGTGCAGGGAGGGTTTGCATTTATTCTGACGGCCTTTGCGGGGCCGGGATTGATTTCGCCGGATCTGGCCAATGGCGCGCTGCCATTGTATTTCTGCCGTCCGTTTTCGCGAGCCGAGTACGTGCTGGGCAAGTCGTCGGTGCTGGCAATTCTGTTATCTCAAATCACCTGGGTGCCAGGATTGGTTCTCTTCGCCATGCAGGCAAGTCTGGCGGGAGCGAGTTGGACATGGAGCAATCTTTGGATCGCGGGCAGCCTGATCGTTTCTTCTCTCATTTGGATCGCAATTCTGTCTTTGATCTCGATGGCGCTGTCGGCGTGGGTGAAGTGGCGAATCGTGGCCGGCGCGTTGCTGCTCGGCGTGATGTTCTTTGGAGCGGGCTTCGCTCAAGCGATTAATGCAGTAATGAGAATTGAATCAGGCCACTTCTTCGACGTCGCCTATCTGATGGGAACTGTGTGGAATGCACTGTTCCAGGTGGACGCGGAGCATGCCATTCCAGTCGCACAGGCATGGGTGGCTCTGCTCATCTACTGCGCGATCTGCCTTGGATTGCTTATGCGCAAAGTGCGCGCTTACGAGGTGATCCGGTGAGCGATCGCATCGTCTTCGAAGATGTGTCGAAGTTCTACGGCGAGATTCTGGGCGTGAACCGGGTCAACCTCTCGATTCCGCCGGGGATCACCAGTCTGGTGGGACCGAACGGCTCAGGCAAGACCACGCTGATGAACCTGATGACGGGTCTGGTGAGGCCCACGCGCGGACGGATTCAAGTGCTCGGTTACAGGACCGATGATCCTGAAAACCTATTCAAGATCCTGGGGTACAGCACGCAATTTGACGCGTTTCCAAAAGGGCTGACTGGATTTCAGTTTATCTATTCGTATCTAAGGCTGGCGGGCCGGGACGACCAGAGCGCCGAACAACTGGCCTGGCGGGTGATTGAGCGGGTAAACCTGGTCGACGCCGCCAAGCGAAACATCGCGGGATACAGCAAGGGAATGCGGCAGCGCATCCGGCTGGCGCAGGCGCTGGCGCACGATCCGAAAGTGCTGGTGCTCGACGAGCCCCTGAACGGACTGGATCCGCTGGCCCGCTCGGAAATGATTGCGCTGTTCCGGGCAACCGCGGCGCAAGGTTGTTACGTGATCATTTCCAGTCACATTTTGCATGAAGTGGATGTCATCTCCGACCAGGTGATCCTGCTGAGCAACGGGTACGTGGTAGCTGAGGGCCAGATCGCCACCGTGCGCGGCGAGATTCAGGAACATCCTACGCAGATTCTGATTCGCTGTACCCGACCGCGCGATCTTGCGGCGCAAATGTTGACGGACGAACACACGATCGAAGTTTGCATTCACAAGGACGAGCGTGGGCTGCTACTGAAAACGCGGGATGCCGACGGCTTCTATCTGGCGCTGAACCAACTTGCCTTGAACGGGATCGACATTGAATCGATTGCTCCGGCGGACGACGACGTGCTTTCCGTTTACGAGTATTTGATCGGGAATGAAGAGGCAGTCCGATGACGGGAATGATGACCAGAATCTGGTGGGCGCAGATCAAGGCCGTAATCCGACTGGAAATGCGGAAGACGTTTTTCGCAAAGCGGGGCCTTTGGATTTATTTAGTGGCTGCGCTTCCCGTGCTGATCTTCATGGCGTATGCCGTTGCGACTTCACACCAGCAAAGCCGAAGAGAGGGCATCGCGCGGCAGAGCACGAGGCGACTGGCCTACCAGGATCTGCTCGCGGTGAAGACGGGGATGACGAGCCGGGAAGTGGTTGCGATCCTGGGAAAACCTCCGCTCAATTTTCATTGGACCGAGCACAAATCGCCAGAGACGGAGAAGGGTGAGAGCGTCGAGGTCAGCCACGAGGATTATCAGTACTCCGATGGACAGAATGATTTGTATGTCGGCCTGGTGGACGGCAAGGTCGAAAGCGTCAACATTCAGGAAGGAAATAACCTCGGCCAAGACTCGATCATGTTCGCCGGGGTCTTTCAATTCTTCTTTCTGCGGCTTGCCATCTTTTTCGGATGCCTCGGAATCTTTATGAACCTGTTCCGGGGCGAAGTGCTCGACCGGAGCCTTCATTTTTATTTTCTTGCGCCCATCCGTCGCGAAGTACTGATGGCAGGAAAGTTCCTGGCCGGATTGCTGGCGACCTGCACGATTTTTGTAACCAGCGAGGTTCTCCAGACCGTCGCCTTCTTGTGGCACTTCTCTCCGAGTACGCGCGACGTTTATCTGTATCACAATCATGGCCTCGAGCATGCAGCGATCTATCTGGGAGTGACGGTGCTCGCGTGTGTGGGGTATGGAGCATTCTTCCTGGTCGCGGGAATGATGTTCCGGAATCCGATCCTGCCGGCTGCGGTGATTTTGATCTGGGAAGCGATTAATCCGTTCCTGCCGGCGGTCCTGAAGCAATTCAGCGTCATCTATTACCTGAAATCGTTATGTCCGGTGGAGATCCCGAGCGCACCGGGCACACCGCCGATTCTTGCCTTGCTGGTTTCCAACTCCGATCCTGTGTCAGCTCCGGTTGCGGTGCTGGGCATTGTGATCGTCGCGCTGATCGCGCTCTACGCATCGAGCATTCAGGTTCGGCGCATGGAAATTAACTACACCACTGAATAACCCTTCCCTCGAACCGATCGCTCTGCGTCCGGAACACGAGGGAGAGTGATTTCGATCACAGAACGATTGCCCGTTGCGGACAGAACATTAAGGTCGCAGCGCAAGGCCGCAGCCTGTTTTCCCAAGCCCGCTTTTGCGATGCCACCGGCCATCTGGCCCTGTCGAGGGCTTATTGTGCGTCTTCTGAAACCGACCAGGCTACGGCTGTTTTCGCAGATCGTTTTCTTTTTGCTGTTTCTGTTTCTTCTGCTGCGCACTGAGTTCCGAGGATCGTTATCAGCGCCCAGAGGCGAGATTCGGCTTCCTTACCCGGTAGGACTCTTTTTTCAAATCGACCCGCTGGTGGCGCTGTCGAATGCTCTCGCCAGCCACGCGCTCTATCGCGGTCTGCTGTGGAGCCTGGTCATTCTGATTCCCACGATGTTTTTCGGGCGCTTCTTCTGCGGGTGGATTTGTCCTCTCGGATCGGTGCACCACTTTTTCAGCAGCTTCAGATCAGAGCGCAAGCGCGGAAAGCAACTGATCGAGTCAAACCGCTACAAGCGTTGGCAGACCACGAAATATTACCTGCTGATTGTGGCTTTGGTCGCGGCTCTGATGGGGACGGGCATCGTGGGCTGGCTGGACCCATTCTCATTCTTGGTGCGCTCGGTTGGCTTGTCGATCGTACCGGCAACGAACTATGGCCTGCGTGCGGGGCTGAGCACGCTTGAGCAGAGCAGATTCGCACCGGTTCAGACGATCGGCGGAGCGCTGCACTTCATCCTGGGATCGCTGCTGCTCAGTTTCAAGCAGCCGTACTTCCGGCAGGGCGTTTGGCTGGGCGCAATCTTCATCTTCGTTATTGCGCTGAATTTCCGGATCACGCGGTTTTGGTGCCGCGCTCTTTGTCCGCTGGGAGCACTGTTGGGGATCGTATCTCGCTGGTCCGTACTCGGACTCGTAAAGAGCGCGGAGCACTGCAACGATTGCAACCGTTGCCTGCTGCGCTGCCAGGGCGGGGACGATCCCGCGGGTGGCGTTCCATGGCATCAGCCTGAATGCCACTTGTGTCTGAATTGTGTGGATGAGTGTCCGGAACACAGCTTGAAGTTCAAGTTCTTTCCAACGCAAAAGGTGGCGGGAGCAAATCTGCAACGACGAAAAGTCCTCACCGGCCTGGCGGCGGGTGCCGCGCTTGTGCCTCTGGTACGCAGCACCCCGGGATTCGCGGCGGAACGCCACGAACGGTTGCTGCGTCCTCCCGGAGCACTCGATGAGGAATTCTTTCTGTCGCGCTGCATTCGCTGTGGCGAGTGCATGAAGGTTTGTCCGAACAACGCGCTGCATCCGACGCTGACTGAGGCCGGGCTTGAGGGCCTTTGGACACCAGTCCTGGTGCCGCGCATTGGATACTGCGAGACCAGTTGCGTGCTGTGCTCGCAGGTCTGCCCGACGGGTGCGATCTGGGAGATCACGCCCAAAGAAAAGGGCTGGTCAGTCGACGTGTCCAGCGCTGCCGCGAAACCGATCCGCCTCGGGACCGCATTCTACGATCGGGGCCGGTGCCTGCCGTGGGCAATGGCTACGGATTGCATCGTGTGCGAAGAGTGGTGCCCGACATCTCCTAAGGCAATCTACTTTCGTCCAGCGGAAGTCATGGATGCCGCGGGCAACGTGAAACAGGTCAAGCAGCCGTATCTTGATCCCGCGCGCTGCGTTGGTTGTGGAGCCTGCGAGCATGCGTGTCCGGTGCAGGATCGTCCGGCGGTTTATGTCACCAGCGTGGGCGAAAGCAGATCGCGAACGAATCAGATTCTGCTGACGCGGAGGAAGGGATAACGATTGCGGCCTGCAGTCGCCGGTGACGCGGCATTAGTTCAACCTTAATTGTTCCCACGGGGTGTCTATGGAATCAGACAATAGCGTGCTCAGTCGTCGTGAAGCACTGATCAAACTGCTGAGGGTTGCGGGCGCGGGCGCCGGAGCGGCGGGGTTGGGTGTCTGGCTCAGCGAACACAGCTGGCGTCCCAAGAAAGCATTGGCCATGGCTGCGAAACATGGCCACACGGTGGCGGCCGATCCAATGCTTCCCGAGATGGCAATCATCCAGGGGGGCGAGCCGACACAACTTGCGCGGCAGGCGGTTGAAGAGTTGGGGGGCATGCGGCGCTTCATCTCCCGTGGAGACGTGGTGCTGGTAAAACCGAATATCGGGTGGGACCGCACGCCGGAGCAGG
>PMUM01000381.1 GCA_003166855.1 Acidobacteriaceae bacterium
CACCTCTGCACGACGCAACCGTAATCGGAGACACGGTCGGCGACCCGTTCAAGGACACCTCGTCTGTGGCCATGAACCCGGTCATCAAGTTCACGACGCTGTTCGGGTTGCTGGCGGTGGAGTTGGCTGTGAAGCTGGCCATCGATCAGGGGACGACTCTGACGCGAGTACTGGCTGCAGCGTTCTTCGTGGTGTCGTTTACGTTCGTGTACCGGTCGTTCTACGCGATGCGGATCAAGCAGGGCGCGGAGTAGGAAACAGAAAGAATACGAACGCCATCCAGAGCAATTCTGGGTGGCGTTTTTGTTTTGGGCTTCCAGAACCTTGGGAACAGCCCCTTCGGCAAGCTCAGGGCAGGCTATGGCGGCTGTTCCCACATGGTTCATTAGAGCGACTGCTTCACTGATTTGACGCCTTGGACCGAGTTTTTAGCGGCGATCGCGATTTACGTCGCGGTACTCACGGCGCAGTTCACGGCGCTCATGGCGCGCGGCGGCATAGTTTCCGTAATACAGATCGCGTCGCAACTCGCGGCGATCGTGTTCGATCTTGGCTTGGTCGTGACGGATGTCGCGGTGCAGGCCTCGGTCACCGTCCCAGGCCAGCGCAGGAGCCACGCCCATTCCGACTAACAAGAGAATTCCAGCAATCGCGCGTTTCATATTTTTTCCTCCGACCGCAATTCGCGGTTAGTGGAATGAACACGGAGCGTGAGGAGGAGTTTCGGTACGGAACGAGAGCGAGGGGTTGCACGAGCAGGCAACCTTTGCGGAGGAGCCGACATCGGTGAAAGATTTTCTCTGGCAACGATAGAGGAGATCGCCCCACTGGTCTGACTTGCCGTAAGAAAACGGGGGCGCAGCGAACGATCCGTGAGAGAGGAAAGGCTGCGCCACCCCCAGTTCAGCCTATAGATCAGCACCGTGACGCAGCAGTGGGAAACTGTCAAAATTGACAGTCCGTCGGGGCGTTCTCAAATTTGTAAAATGGCGGTCTGTGGGATGGGGGCGTAAGCAGTGGGATTCCCAGCAGTTATCAGCGCGCCGCTTAATTCGGACCTTTCATTTTTTCTTTGACGCTGTGAGCCAGTTTCTCAATCTCTTCGGCTTTCTTGACCACGTCGAGGGAGAGAACGTTTTCGTCGGACTTGTCGACCGACTCCTTCAGTTCGACGGATAACTTCAACAACTTGTCCGTATCGTGCTTGAGGGCGGCGACGCGTTCTTTGGCGGCCTTCTTGGCCATGTCGCTGGCGATGCGGGCGCGGGCGTCATCTGCGTCCATGGGCGGGTTGACGTCGTGGGTTGAGGGCGGGCTCGACTGGCGGGTCTGGGTAGTGCCGGGGAACGAGAGAAGGAACAGGAAGGCTATCCCTACATAAAGTCTGGATCGCACGAAAACCTCGCTGGAGATTCGGATGCGTGCTGCTCTTTGAAATTATACGTCGCGGAAAAAAGAATTCACCACAGAGGACACGGAGGACACAGAGGGGGAAAAAACCAGACCGGAAATTAACCACAAAGGGCACGAAGTAACACGAAGGAAAACAAAAGGCCAGAGCCGGGGCTCTGGCCTTCTCTTATCTTGGAGCGTTTTTACAGAGCGCTCATGTTGGCCAGGAATTCGCTGTTGCCCTTGGTCTTGCTGAGCTTGTCGATCAGCAGTTCCATGGCTTCCACGGGAGAGAGCGGGTTCAGCACCTTGCGAAGAACCCAGATGCGCGAGAGATCTTCTTTCGGGATGAGGAGTTCTTCTTTACGGGTGCCGGAGCGTTGAATGTCGATGGCTGGGAAGACGCGCTTGTCGACGAGTTTGCGCTCGAGGATGATTTCGCTGTTGCCCGTACCTTTGAACTCTTCGAAGATGACGTCGTCCATGCGGGAGCCAGTGTCGATCAGGGCCGTGGCAATGATGGTCAGCGAGCCGCCTTCTTCGATGTTGCGAGCGGAGCCGAAGAAACGCTTCGGACGCTGCAACGCGTTGGAGTCGACGCCGCCGGAGAGGACTTTGCCCGAGGGTGGCACGATCGTGTTGTAGGCGCGGGCGAGACGGGTGATGGAGTCGAGCAGGATGACGACGTCGCGCTTATGCTCGACCAGACGCTTGGCCTTTTCGATCACCATTTCGGCGACCTGGACGTGGCGCGCGGCGGGTTCGTCGAAGGTCGAGGAAATCACTTCGCCTTTGACGGAACGCTGCATGTCGGTGACTTCTTCGGGGCGCTCGTCGATCAGCAGGACCATCAAAACAACTTCAGGATGATTGGTGGTGATGGAGTTGGCAACGTTCTGCAGCAGCATGGTCTTGCCGGCGCGCGGCGGGGAGACGATGAGGCCGCGTTGTCCCTTGCCGAGGGGCGTAAGCAGATCCATGACGCGGGCACTGGCGTTCTCGCGGGTGGTCTCGAGTTTGAGGCGCTCCTGCGGATACAGCGGCGTCAGGTTGTCGAACAGGATCTTGTTGCGGGCTTCGTCCGGCGACTCGAAGTTGACGGCTTCAATCTTGACGAGCGCGAAATATTTTTCGCCCTCGTGCGGAGGACGCACCTGGCCGCTGATGGTGTCGCCGGTCTTGAGATCGAATTTGCGGATCTGGGAGGGCGACACGTAGATGTCGTCGGGGCCCGGGAGGTAGTTGTAATCGGGAGAGCGGAGAAAACCGTAGCCATCGGGCAGGATTTCGAGAACGCCTTCAGCGAAAATGTGTCCTTCTTTTTCGCTTTGCGCCTGCAGGATCTTGAAGATCAAATCCTGCTTGCGCATACCGCTGGCACCGGGCAGATCCAAGGTCCTTGCGATCTTGGTCAGCTCGGTGATGTTTTTTTCTTTCAGTTCAGCAATGGTCATGATTCACCTGAACCCGCGCACTCAAACGTATTTGTTAGTGTCAGCGGGAGATTTTTCAAAAGGAGGGGACGCAGGGAAGACGCAAATACCACCAGGCAGGAAGGCGGGGCTGGTTAAGCAGCCCGCCGTTGTGCCTCAGCAAAATTCTCTGGTTCCGACAAAACTTCTTGCCGATCTGAGCCAGCGATCCGGTCCAACACACCGTTCATCGTTTCCTGGATTCTGGTACTGGGCCGGTGGAACTTCCGCGTGGCCTTGGAGGCAAGCTGACAAAGCATATACCGGTTCCGCAGAGTCTGTAAAGCATCAAACACACGATCAGAGCGCATGTGCGTTCATTCTCCTTATCTTATGATTGTGGCCTTCCGCATTCGTCCTTTGCCAGGGAGGTGACCGGAACCCCAGAGTGCGCCCTAAGTCACTGATTCCTAGTAAGTTGTAAAGGAGTTAGCGTAAAAACTCACTTGTTGAATAGATGCGTGACAGGAGTCCGAAGATGCTCGATTTTCTGGGCTCACTTCGCAGGCGCAGAGTGACTGGAAAAAGGCCTAGAAGCTTCCGGATGTCCTGGAACTCGCTAATGTAATTGCAACCGAACGAGAGGTCAAGTAATTATTTGAGGGCGGTGTGTAAAAGCTGGTAAAGATGCCGGGAAGCGGGACCTGGTGGCGCAGATTCGTGGGGAAAGTCCGCCTCGGATCACTAATCGGGACAGCCATAAGGTATGGTAGTGAAATGATTTAGCGGAAACTACGATCAGCTCGGAGATCGCGGTTTGGCGATTCTATCGAATTCTCACGGGACGACGCCGAACCTCTAGGGGCTAAAGCCCGCACGGATTTTTCAGGCCTTACGCGGCCCCTTGAAGGGCCGCTCTTTCACGGTGATGTGGAAGGCCGTCGGGGGAAGAAAACTCGGCGATCAATTGCGCGGAACCGCTAGTGCGGAAAAATCCTATAGGGTATCTCAAGGGCTAAAACCCTCTAAAAGTCGGCTTGATCGCAGCGCTGAAAGCGCTGCGCCACCCAAAGGCAAGTTTTCCAGAGGCGCTTGTTCAGCTCAAGTTCGTCCGCCACAGTCGGGTGTGATTGAAATCACAGACCGGTCAAACCTGCGCCGATACCGTTAAGGTGGATCGTTTTCATAGACTGTGAGGACCTTTTCGATGAGTATTTCTTCTCCGACCACCACGCGCGTTTTGAACCCCCAACTTGAAAACAAGATCATGAGCGCCACAGAGGCGGCGGCATTGATTCGGTCCGGCGACCAGATTGGCATGAGCGGGTTTACCGGGTCGGGATATCCGAAGACGGTGCCGATTGAGTTGGCGCACCGCATTGCGGATGCGCACTTCCACGGGCAGAAGTTTCAGGTGAGTGTGTTCACCGGGGCTTCGACGGGGCCGGAACTTGACGGAGCGCTCGCCATGGCGGGAGGGATTCATCTGCGGCTTCCTTACCAGTCGGATCCGGAGACGCGGAAGCGGATCAACGCGGGCGAAATGGATTACATGGATATTCATCTGAGCCATGTAGCCCAGTTTGTGGAGTATGGATTTCTGGGAAAGATGGATGTGGCGCTGATCGAGGTCACGGCGATCCTCGAAGATGGGCGGGTAGTGCCGAGTTCGTCCATCGGCAATAACAAGACATGGATCGATTGTGCGGAGCGGATCATTCTGGAAGTGAACTCGTGGCAGCCGATGGCGCTCGAGGGCATGCACGACATTTACTACGGCCTGGAGCCGCCTCCGAATCGCAGGCCGATTCCGCTGGTGCGTCCGGGCGATCGGATCGGCACACCCTATTTCAAGATCCCCACCGAAAAGATTGCGGGCATCGTATTGACGAATTCACCGGACCGCAATAGTCCGTTCAAGGCTCCGGACGAGGCTTCGAAGCGCATTGCCGGGCACATCCTGGAGTTCCTGAGCTGGGAAGTGAAGAAGGGCCGGATGCCGAAAAACCTGCTGCCACTGCAATCGGGCGTGGGGAACATTGCGAACGCAGTTTTGTTCGGGCTGGAGGAAGGGCCGTTTGAGGGGCTGACTTCGTATACGGAAGTGATTCAGGATGGAATGATTCGGCTGCTGAAGTCGGGCAAGGTGACTTCGGCCTCGGCGACGGCGTTTTCGCTCAGTCCAGCGATGCTCGACGAAGTGAATGCCGATATGGCTAGCTACCGCGAACGGATTGTGCTGCGACCGCAGGAGATTTCGAACAATCCGGGGATCATTCGCAGGCTGGGCGTGATCGCGATGAACGGGATGATCGAGGCCGACATTTACGGGAACGTCAACTCGACGCACGTGATGGGATCGCGGATTCAGAACGGGATCGGCGGGTCGGGCGATTTTGCGCGCAACGGATATTTGTCGATCTTTATGGCACCGTCGTCGGCGAAGAAGGGGACGATTTCGACGATCGTGCCGATGGTTTCGCATGTGGATCACACCGAGCACGACGTGCAGGTGCTGGTCACGGAAAACGGGCTGGCTGACTTGCGGGGGCTTTCGCCGAAGGAGCGGGCGAAGCTGGTGATCGAAAAGTGCGCGAGCGCCGAGTACAAGCCGTTGCTGCAGGATTACTTGTCACGATCGGAGCAGCTGTCGTACGGGAAACATACGCCGCATTTGCTGACGGAGTCGCTGAGCTGGCATAGCCGGTATCTGCGGAGCGGGAATATGCTGCCGAGAGAAGAGAATTAGGCGGAAGAAACCTCAGGGGCTAAAGCCCCGATCTATTTCTCGGCTTTAATGGCACGGCTGAAGCCGTGCCCTTCCACAAACCACTCGCGGGCAACAGATCTAACTCTAACGGCACAGCTGAGGCCGGGCCCTTCTACAAACCATCAGCAACGATGCTGCTCGCGTGCGGGACGGCCCCTTTGCCTTCTCCCAGGGCAGGCTGCGTCGGTCCCTACGTATTTCAGCGCGGCCAGAGCCAGCCGAAGGTTCCCGCGGTCAGTAGGGCGTAGACGAGGCCATCGATCATCTCTTTGATGGTCATGCTCCAGGTCTGCCCTTTCCAGATAGTGTTGCTGATGTTGCCCAGACCGTAGGCGAGGAAGGCGGCCGTCCCTACGATGCGAAAGACCGCGAGATAATACGTGCCAGGCGCAAACGTGTGCGCGGTGAGGTAAGCAACGAAGAATCCGATGATGAGACAGTAGGCGAACCACTGGCCGAGGAATTTTGGCATGACGGGCGGACCGCTGGGAAACACGGTGAGCATGCCTACCGGGCCCTGGTTGTATTTTTCGATCACGGCCGGGGACTTCATGTCTTTGTGGGTGGTGAAGGGGAAGATGTAGAGTCCGCGCTTGAGGCCTGCGGAGCGGAGAGCGGGGAGGATTTTATCTTCGTCCGGGAGTGCCTTATAGTCGCTGCGATGGTAGGGCAGCAGCATGTGCATGATGGAACTGGCGACGAAGACGATAACCGCCGAGAGCACGATCGGGAGCCAGAGAGCGGAGAGCGGAGTCATGCGGAGCCTCCTGGTGTTGACAGCAGCGCGTCTTGGGGAGGCTACCTTTGTAGAGAGGATGGGTCAAGGGGTTAGTAGAGAGGCGCCGGAGATCCTTCCCTCCGCCTGAAAAGCGGCTCCGGTCAGGATGACGCCCGCGATAATCCGCGGTATCACTCCCACAAAGTCGACGACTGCAAGATGAGCGCGGAGCCCCGTTCTGTGTGGGTGCCTCACATGAGCAGGTGCGCGACTCCGTCTCCTTGCATCTAAGGTAAAACGATGACGGCCGAAGGAGATCCCGCCCGTGTTCAAATCATTCACTCAGCGCACGAGTCCGTGCCACTCCATTCGTGGCTGGAAGAACTGGTCTCACGAAATGGCAGTGACCTGCTGCTGGTCCCGCTCGCACCAGCATCGATCCGCGTGGAGGGAACGCTGTACGTGATCGGAGACAGTCCTCTGACTGGCGACGAGATCGAAGCGGCGGTGCTGCCTGCGATGGCGGCGCATGCGCGCGAAGAATATGAGCGAACGCATATCGCGGACTCGTCGTATCGGGTGGAAGGATTGGGGCGGTTCCGCATCAATCTGCATCGTGAGCGGGGGCGTGCGGCCGCTACGGTGCGCGCGCTGCCGTCGAAAATACCAGCGCTCGACGAACTTCACTTACCGGCTGGGATTGCCGCTGTGGCCAAGTTGCGGCGGGGGTTGGTGATTATCGGCGGGGCTACGGGATCGGGGAAGACCACGACGCTGGCTGCGCTGGTGAACGAAATCAACCAGCGGGAGGCGCGGCATATTGTGACGATTGAAGATCCGATCGAGTACGAGCACAAGCACAAGCTGAGTGTGATCGAACAAGTGGAGATCGGGATCGATGCGCCGGACTTCCCTACCGCGCTGCGGGCGGCTCTGCGGCAGGCGCCGGATGTGATTGTGGTGGGCGAGATGCGGGATCCGGAGACGGCTCGGATTGCGCTTTCCGCGGCGGAGACCGGGCATCTCGTGTTCACGACGCTGCACACGACCGATGCGGCCTCGACAGTGTCGCGTATCGCGGATTCGTTTCCGCAGGAGCGGCAGCATTCGGTACGCGCCGAGATGGCGATGGCGCTGGCTGCCATGCTGACGCAGACTTTGATTCCGCGGCGGAACGGCGGCCGCGTGCCGGCGGCAGAACTGCTGATGGTGGGATACGGGGCGCGGCAGCATATCCGGAAGAACGCGCTACAGCATCTGCATCAGGAAATTACAATCACGCGCAAGCAAGGGTCGTTCACGCTGGAGGAGTCGTTGGCGCAGTTGGTGTTTCAGAATGAACTGCTGCGGGAAGAGGCGATGGTGCGGGCACTGCATCCGGAGGATCTGGATGTAATGCTGAAGGGAAAGGGATTCTAGAAATCGTCTCGGCAGTCGAGCCCAAAGACCCCACTTCTCGCAAAGGACGCGAGAAATGGGGCACCCGGCAGCACACGCAAGCAGGGTCGTGTAATGCTGAAGGCGAATGGATTCTAGGAGCAGTTATGCGAGGCCGCTCTGCCTGGCAAGAGCCAATGCTTCCAGCGCAGCGCCGCGCGCGCCGGCGGTATCTCCATTTGGCATGACGTGGATGGGAATGTCTGCCTGCTCCACGCGTTGGGTCGGCATCCCCGCGCGGATCTCCGCCAGAAACCACTTCTGAAATTCCTGACTGGTTTCGAGGACACCGCCGCCAACGATCAAGGCATCGGGGTCAAAAGTATTCACCATCTCATCGAAGAAAAGTCCCAGGGCGTGGGCCTGAACCCGGAAAATCTCTTTGCACATGGCATCCCCTTGATCGGCGAGGCCGCGCACGTCTTTAGCCGCCTGATGTGGTTCCTGCTTCGCTAAAGGATGGTCGGGATAGCGGTGCAGATGATACGGCAGCAGAGTCCTCTCGATCGCGGTGAGGGAGCACAGCGACTCCAGGTCACCAATTCTTCCGCAATTGCAATGGGGCTCAATGCCTGGAATTCCGGCGATGCTCTGGTAGGGAATTAACACGTGGCCGAGCTCTCCGCCGAACCCGTTCTTGCCCTTCACGACGTTGCCGTCAAGGATGATGCCTCCGCCATTTCCCGTGCCGACGACATCGGAAATCGACGTTTCGCGGCTATTGGTTCCGAAGATCGCGTAGTGCCCCCAGAGCGCCGCGGCATTCGCATCGTTCAGGTAGGAGACGGGCTTCCCGAGTTTGTGTGCCAGACCCTCGCGGATATCAAACCCCGCCCACGTGGGATGTACAAAGTTCGTGGAGCCGCGCGCGCTGAGACGGCCAGCGGCACTGGACGGCCCCGGAGTATCGAGGCCAATGGCGACGATCCGGTCAAGCGCAACGCCGGCAAGATCGGCGGCGATCTTCAGACCATCCGCAATCTGCTGGAGGCAGACCTCCGGCCCCCGCTTGGAAAGTGCCGGATGCTCGCACAGTCCCTCGATGAGGAACTGTTCTTTCGCGTTCACTAACGTGTAGTTGATTGCGGTTCCGCCCAGATCTACCCCAGCTACTACTTCCACGGTTTTGGTCCTCTATTCTCGATGACTTCGGGAAAAAGCTTAGCAGACTTGGAGGCACCGGCACATGACGCGCAGATTTTGACATTGACCGGGATGTTTGGCGGGACCCGCGAGATCGATGCCAAACTTTTGTCTGAGTCTGGTCCGGATCCAGCTCTCTGCGTCGGCGACGGAGCGAAACGTCATGGTCTCCCATCCAACCCGTTCGACGAGCGCTTCCCACATGCGCGTCAGCGCGTAACCGTGATCTCTGGGAGAAGCCACCGCGAGGAGCACGCCGGGCACGGCGTTGGCGGCGATGGTTGCATTCTGCGTTACCACCTCGGGGGCTGAAGCCCAAAACAGAAAAGAACGCTCTATCGCAGCGCTGGAAGCGCCGCACCACCCAAAAGCGAGTTTTCACAGCGAGTTTTCAAAGTGAGTTTTCAAAGCGAGTTTTCAGCAAATTGTTAAGCCAAGGTGCAGGTAGCTGCACTTCCCGAGGCATAGGCATCCATTCCTCTGGAAGCTTCCTTACGCCCAATACGTGCGGTCGAGGCTACGGTACTGGATCGCTTCAGCGATGTGTTTGGGCTCCAAGTTAGCCGAGTCTTCCAGGTCGGCAACGGTGCGTGCGACTTTCAGGATGCGGTCGTGGGCGCGGGCGCTGAGTCCCTGCTGGGTCATGGCGCGTTCGAGCAGGCGTTCGCAATCGGCGGACAGTTCGCAGAAGGCGCGGATGTGGCGGGAGGACATCTGCGCATTGCAATAGAGCTTCTGGCGGGACGAGGCGAAGCGTTCGAGTTGCTTCTGGCGGGCGCGCACGACGCGCTCGCGAATCTTGGCCGAGTTCTCCGGTTCATTGGTGGAGCGCATTTCTTTGTAGTTCACGGCGGGGACGTCGATGTGGATGTCGATGCGGTCCATCAGGGGGCCGGAGATTTTGGAGACGTAGCGCTGGATCATCGGAGTGGTGCACTGGCAGTCGCGGGTGCGGTCGTTGTGAAATCCGCAAGGGCAGGGATTCATCGCGGCGGCGAGCATGAAGCGCGCGGGGAACGTGAGAGACATGGAGGCGCGAGCGATGCTGCCTGTGCCGTCTTCGAGGGGCTGGCGGAGGACTTCGAGCACGTTGCGGGGGAATTCGGGCAGTTCGTCGAGGAAGAGCAGGCCGTTGTGGGCGAGCGAGACTTCGCCGGGGCGCGGGATGACGCCGCCGCCGATCAGGCCAGCGTCAGAAATCGTGTGGTGCGGTGAGCGATAGGGGCGCGTTCCAACCAGGCCCGTGCCTTGGTCGAGCACTCCGGCCACGCTGTGGATCTTCGTCGTCTCCAACGCCTCTTCGAAGGTGAACGGTGGCAGGATCGTCGGCATGCGCTTGGCCAGCATGGTCTTGCCGGAACCAGGAGGGCCGATCATCAGGATGTTGTGGCCTCCGGCGCAGGCGATCTCGATGGCGCGCTTGGCGGTCTGCTGTCCGCGGACGTCTTTGAAGTCGACGTAGAACTGCTGCGATTCTCGAAGGAGCGAGTCGCCGTCCGCTTTGACAGGGAGAATGCCATTGCCCGTGTTCACGAAGTGGATCACGTCGAGGAGCGAACGCACTGGGTAGACGTCGACGCCGGCGACCATGGCGGCTTCTTTGGCGTTGGCTTCGGGGACGACCATGCGGGAAATTTTGCGTCCGCGGGCCTCGATGGCGATGGGCAGGGCACCACGGACACTGCGCACACCGCCGTCGAGGGAGAGTTCGCCAACGAAAAGGCAGTCGGACATTTCCTTCTTGGTGAGGCCGCCATAAGCGCCGACGATGCCGAGGGCCATGGGAAGGTCGAATCCCGAGCCTTCTTTTTTGATGTCAGCCGGGGCGAGGTTGATGGTGATGTGCGTGGGGGGAATGTCGTAGCCGCAGTTTTTCAGCGCGGCGCGGACGCGGTCGCGGCTCTCGCGGACGGCGGCGTCGGGCAGGCCGACCGTGTGGAAGTGGTCCTGATCGCACTTGATGCCGGAGCAGTCCACCTCGACCTGGATGATGTTGGCATCGATGCCGTAAACGGCGGCGCTGAGAGTTTTGTAGAGCATGAGGTCGAAATCCCCGCCCTTCGACTTCGCTCAGGGCAGGCTTTCTCGCACAGAACGCGAGAAACGGGGCACTCGGGGACACGGAGTCCTGAAGTACCAGATACCTACCTTATGGATTCGAGGCTGGCGTTGGCTGTGACGGATGTCACCAAGGGGCTGTGGAAAACTGGCCTCGCCAAGCAGCCCTCAGCGGCTAAGGCGGGCGAGTTCTGTGTCGCCTGACGGCCCGACTAAAGTCCGCCCTTCCCCATCGTGCGCTTTCCTATGCACGAGTTCCATTTTGCGAACAAAAGGACGAAGAAAGCGGTGGTTCCGCCGAAGAGTATAGAATTAGGATGGTTTTTTAGTTAGGATCGGCAGTCTTCCCTCATGAGCCTGGACCCCGTTAATACCTCGCGTACCCCTCGCCCTCCCGGCAATCTGGATCGAGAAGAATCTCAATTATGGCGGTGGGCCCTGCTGTTCATGGTCCTGCTGTCGGTGGCGCTGGCGGGGCTGCTTTATGAGCGGCTGGAGAACATTCCGTTTCAGCTCCGCGCCATTCCGTTCGGGATCTTAGCTCTTTCCATTCTGTTCGCGGTGTATGCCTACGGGCGGCGACGCGAAGTTGGCGAACTGAAACAGTTGTTGCACGGACTGCAGGAACATGTGGGGGCAGCGCCTTCGGAAGAGCAACTCGACCAGCTCAGCCAGGTCATCATGCGCTCGCAGCGCAACTTCAAGGAGTTGATCGACTCCTTTGATGATCCGGCGTGCGCGGTGTCGCTCGACGGCACGCTGCGGACGGTCAATAAGCGCATTACGGAGTTGACCGGACTGTCGTATTCGGAACTGGTTGGATGCAAGATCTACGACCTGATTGAGGAACCATCCCGGGAAGAGGTAGAGCGCGGCCTGGGGCGCTTTCTGGAAAAGAAGCGGTGGGCGGGTACGGTGCGGATCCGGCTCAAGAATAGTACGCGCCCACTTTATTTTGAATGCGTCTTGAATGGCATTGTTAAAGGCGATGAGGTCGTAGGCGCGAGCATGCTGGGGCGCGACGTCACCGAACAGCGCGAGAAGGAGATGCGCTTTACCGAATTGTTCGAGACCCTGCAGGAAGGCGTGTACTTCAGCTCGCCTGAGGGACACTTGCTGGACGCGAATCCGTCTTTGGTGAACCTGCTGGGATACACGGAGAAGCGGGAACTGCTGGCGGTGGAACCGGAATCCTTGAATTTCGACGCTGGGCAACCGGTGCTAGGGCGGGCGGTGGACGACCGCGGGGGCGTACGCACGCGCGAGGTCAAACTCCGGCGCAAGGATGGAACCGCGGCGGTGTTTCTCGATTCCTCACGCGCGGTTTGGGATACTTCGGGAAACATTGTGCGCTACCAGGGAACGCTGGTCGACATTACCGAACGGCGGAAGATGGAGCGGCAACTGGCGCAGCAGGAGGAGTTCCGGGCGCGGCTGCTGGAAAGCTTCCCGGATCTGATTCTGGTGGTGGATCTCGAGGAGCGGTATACGTTCGTGAGTTCGCGGGCTCGCGATCTGCTGGGCTACGAACCGCAAAACATGCTGAGGAAGAAGATCTCAGAGCTGGACGATCATTCCCCGGAGCTGGCTGCTCTTTACCACAATATTGTTTCCGGCAAAGAGGTGTTCGCATCGGCGGAATATGGAGCGCGGCACCGCGATGGAAACTGGCGGACGATGCGCGCCGCAGGCAGCCAACTAGTGGATGCGGATGCGAAGATCAGCGGAGTCATTGTTTCGGTGCGTGACATTACGCTGGAGCGAAAGCTGGAACAGCAGGTTGTGCAGAGCGAGCGGCTGGCGGCTATGGGCGCGATGATCGGTGGCGTGGCCCACGAACTCAACAATCCGTTGACCACCATCATGGGCGTGAGCGAACTGCTGCAGGACACCGAGACCAACGAAGGATCGCGGAAGCAGCTTGGAATGCTGCAACAACAGGCGCGCAAGGCCGCGGAGATCGTCCAGAACCTGACGTATTTCTCGCGGCCACCGGCTCCGGGCAAGAGCAGGATCAACCTGGTTGAGGTGGTGGAGCGGACGTTGAACCTGCATGCGTATTCGCTGCGCAAGAACAGCATTACCGTGGACTTTCTGAAAGAAGCTGGAGTGCCGTATGCGCTGGGCGATCCGCACCAGTTGATGCAGGTGTTTCTGAATCTGATTGTGAATGCGGAGCAGGCCATCCGCGAGGCTCGGGATAAAGGGACACTGCGGATTCGGTTGGGCAAAGGGGACAACTCGGTGTGGGTGAGCTTTCACGATGACGGGCCCGGCATCCCGAAGGAGAACCTGGCGAGCATCTTCGATCCGTTCTATACGACGAAGCGGCCGGGGCGAGGAACTGGGTTGGGGCTAAGCATCTGCAAGTCGGTGATGAAAGAGCACAACGGCAGTGTGGAAGCGGCGAACTCTCCCGACGGGGGAGCGGTGTTTACGGTGACGCTGCCGGTGTCGTCCGGAACTATGTAATGTCCTACGGGCGCCTCGCGGCAGTGTAGGTCATCGTGCTACCGCGTTTTTTGTCTAAGGATTCCACTCGCATTGACTTGCCGTCTTTGGATACGGTCATGCGAGCAATTGTCGTGACTTTTCCGTCCTGCTTATCAGTTTCCTCGAACGTGTACTCATCGATGAGTTTCAGCGAGACCGTGGAGTGGGAGTCACCGTCTGCGGGATAGTCCTTGCCGTCAAACTTTACCTCGTAGCTCATGCTTCCGTCGGAGATCTTCATTCCATTGGCGATGCTCTGATACGTAGTCAGAGTGCCGGCGCTGGTCGCGTTCTTGACGGTCTGCATGCTCCACTTGCCCGAGAGAGCGTGCGAACCCGCAGGCCCTTGGGCGAGTCGAGTGAATCCCGCTTTTCCGGTAACGGTTTCCGCCGCAGCCGTGTTCGTGAACTCCTCTGTCATCGTTCGACCGTCCGGCGACACTGTTTCCACGCACTCGAACGTAGTGTTGCCATCCTTCTTCATGGTGAACTTGATCGAACGGTTATCCACGACGCGAACCGCCAGAGTGTCGTACGGATGACCGGTCACCTTGTGATCGATCCCGTCGGTTTCCACGTCAACCTTCGGGACGCAGGTCTCGCAGTGGTAGGTGCCTTTGACGAGCAGATATTCTTCGGGCGGGCCGGAGAACTGGAGTGTGTCCATCTTCATCTCCCAGGTACCGTTGAAACGTCTTTGGGCGTGCAGAGTAGAACTCGTCAGCAGGAACAGCAACGCGAGCGGAAGAGAATTCCGCATGGAAAGCTCCGTAGGTCTGATCACAGACGATTGGATGCGTCCACCGAGCTCTGCGAAAACCTGACGGCCGAGGCGGCCGTCTCCACATAAGCTCATCTCCACCTGAGCTTGTCTGCAGCTGGATATTCCTAGCGCTCGACCGCCATGGCTACCGCGTTGCCTCCACCTAGGCAGAGGGCGGCGATGCCGCGCTTCACGTCGCGGCGGATCATCTCATAAATCAGCGTGACAAGGACGCGCGCGCCGCTGGCGCCGATGGGATGGCCGATGGCGACAGCTCCGCCATGTACATTGACCCGCGAAGGATCGAGTTCCAGCTCGCGATTGACCGCGAGTGCCTGGACGCTGAAGGCTTCGTTGAGTTNNCGCCGATGGGATGGCCGATGGCTACCGCGCCGCCGTTCACGTTGACCTTGTCGGGATTCAGGCCCAACTCTCGCATGACACCCAGCGCCTGGACAGAGAACGCCTCGTTGAGTTCGTAGAGATCGACGTCTTCATTCTTCCAGCCAGTTTTTTCCCAGATCGTGCGGACGGCACCAACGGGAGCCATCATGACCCATTTGGGTTCGACACCACTGGTCGCCTGAGCAACGATGCGAACCATGGGCTTCGCGCCGAGTTCGGCCGCACGCTTCGCGCTGGTGACGACCAACGCCGCCGCGCCGTCGTTGACGCCGGGAGCGTTGCCGGCGGTGACGGTGCCATCTTTCTTGAACGCAGGCTTCAGGGCGCGCAGAACTTCGATGGTTGTGTCTTCTCGGGGGCCTTCGTCCTTGTCGAAGATCGTTGGAGGTGCGCCTTTCTTCTTCGCGGGAATCTCGACGGGAACGATCTGCGATTTGAAGCGGCATTCTTTGATCGCAGACAGCGCCTTGCGGTGCGAGTGCAAAGCGAACTCGTCTTGCTCCTCGCGCGAGATGCCATATTTCTCTGCCACGTTCTCGCCGGTGATGCCCATGTGGTAGTCGTTGTAAACATCCCAGAGGCCGTCGTGGACCATGGAGTCGACGATCTGCGCATTGCCGAGGCGGTATCCCTTGCGCGCTTGCGGCAGAAGATAGGGAGCGTTGGTCATCGATTCCATGCCGCCAGCGACGACGATGGAACTGTTTCCGGTCTGCACCGCTTGCGCCGCGAGAGCGACAGATTTCAATCCGGAGCCGCAAACCTTGTTGATTGTCATGGCACCTGTCGCGGGAGACAGTCCACCGTAGATTGCGCCCTGTCGCGCGGGATTCTGACCGAGTCCGGCGGAGAGGACGTTGCCCATGATGCATTCATCGACCTGCGCAGGATCGACACCTGCGCGTTTGACAGCCTCGCGGACAACGATGGCGCCGAGTTGCGGAGCGCTGACGTCGGAGAGGCTGCCTTGAAATTTTCCGACGGCGGTGCGGCAGCCGGAAATGATGACTACATCGTCAAAAGAGGCCATGAATCAAGCTCCCGCGAAGATTTCGCGACCTCATTATAGATGCAAGAGAGCGCGAATGCGTCGCATGCGGAGGCAACGCGACGGGTTGCGTGTGGTGGGATGAGAGAGTGCGGTTCTTGCCGACGTGTGCCGCGCCGGATGCAGTTCTTGACGCACACGCGGGATGAAAACCGCTCGCAACTCGACGCGCTCTGCAAAATTCTTGTTGACTTTTGCTGCTGAAGTTCTCTCGGCGTGACTTTGGTGTCACAACCAGCGCCGATCGATCATCATTTTTTTCTTGACTTCATTTTTCATTAACTCTATACATCAACTAGTTGCAGTAAAAGACCGCTGCGACATTTTCCATGAAAAATGGAAGGGAGAATAGGAACAATGGCAACCAAGAAAAAGGCAAAGAAGAAAAAGAAGCATTAAGAAAGTTCGGTACGAGTAAACAAGGGGACGCTCAAGAGCGTCCCCTAAGTTTTTTTGTGGCGGAAATTCTTCGGTAGGATGTGGCTAGTTCGGGCGCTTGGCGGCGGTCTCCACGGGATGCGGAATCCGCTTCTCCTTCTCAGGACACAGACTCCGATAGGCACAGAAATTGCAGTGAATCCCAGGCTTCGCTTTGAAGAGGCCGTCGGCAATTCCTTGGGCAGCGGCTTCAACACGGCCGCGGGCGGCGGTCAGTTGGGCCTCCGTCCGCGTGGTGATGACAGGGACGTTTTCTTCCAGGTTGTAGAAAATCAATGCGCCGACGGTGAAACCCCATTTTTCGCGCGCCGCGATCGCGTAGAGGGACAACTGCAGGCTCTCGTCGGCGTTTTCCTGATCGCGGGCCTTGCCGGTCTTGTAGTCGACGATGGCCACGCTGCCGTCGGGCCGGCGGTCGATACGATCGATGCGGCCGACGACCACGGTCTCTCCCACGCGGATCTCAAAGGACTGCTCGGTGTGAAGAACCTCAAGCGATGGAAGAGCCCGTGCCTTGGCGAGGAATTCGTACAACTGCTCGACTCCCTGTTTTTCATAGAGCTCGTGCTGGTAGGCCTCGTGAATCTTGGTGTCTGCCAGATCGAGGCGGAAAAGGTCGATGAGTTCGTCGTTGGTCTTGGGCCGCCCGAGGTTTACAGAATCGAAGTACGTCTTCAGCACACGATGGATCGAAGCTCCGTACTGCATCGCAGCCGCGGGCCGGTCGGATAAGCGCCAGTCGCGGTCGAGTTTGAACTGCAGTCCGCAGCGCTCGTAGGTGTCGACGGCGGACGCGCTCAGCCGGCTATGCAAACCCGGGAGGACGGGGAGTTCAAACCATACGTTCGTCTGCGACTCGGCCGGATATGCGACCGAGGCCGCGCCGAAGAGATCGAGTGTTTGCTGTGTGCCGCGCGCCGGGATCGCGGCCAGCCAGCGGGAGAGAGTCTTATCCTCGATCAGATCGCGCATATATCCGGCGGGATTCTTGTTGATTTTGCCGGTTCCCTGCTTGGCGTAGATGTGGAGCGAATCGCGGGCGCGGGTCATGGCGACGTAGAACAAACGGCGCTCTTCCTGGTCGTGCAGAGTCTTATCGTCTGCCTCGGTGATGGAATCCTGGTCTCGCAGCTCGCACGGAAAGGCGACCAGGGTTTCTTTGTACGAAGCCGGAAACGCAGGAGGATTGGCGCGGAGGATGAAGACGTGGGGGAATTCCAGTCCCTTGACGCCGTGCGCGGTCATGAGGCGGACGGCGTTCTCACTTTCGCGAGCTTCCATCGGAATCACGCCGCCGGCCTCGCGGAAGAGTCCGAGATAGTCGACCAGTTCTTCCAGTTCGGTGGTCTTGTTGACCTTCTTCGTTTCCCAGCTCTCTACGAACTTTAAGGCTGCCTGAAGAATGGGCGAGGAGGCATCGAGCGAAAACTGCTTGACGATGATGTCGAGCGCGGCGCGCGCCTTGGCGGCCTTGCGGCGGATTTCTTCGCGGGTACGCTGGACCGCCGCAAGCACTTCGGCACCGCCACTGACGCGACCGAGGGCGGCAGAGAGCGGGACGACCTGGCTTTCCCGGTTATCGCGGGCAATCGAGCGCATGACATTGCGAAGCTGTTCGGGATCGACGTGAAAGCATGGGAGAGCG
The DNA here is from genome assembly GCA_003166855.1 of Acidobacteriaceae bacterium. GTDB lineage: Bacteria > Acidobacteriota > Terriglobia > Terriglobales > Acidobacteriaceae > Sulfotelmatobacter. The sequence goes on from PMUM01000381.1 coordinate 17,723, forward strand.
GCCACGCGGAACAGGCTGACGTCATCCCCAGCGGAAACAACCGCGTTCAGGCAGGCGAACAGGTCGCGAGCCTCGGGAGTGTCGGAGATGTCCATGCTCTCGATGACGAAGGGGATTCCAGCTTCGGCCAGTTGCTGCACGACATCGTCGCGCTGGTAGTGAGAACGGTAGAGGATGCCGAAGTCGGACCACTTGCACTTCGATTTCTTCTGCGCGTCGCGGAGTACGGCAACCAGGTCGGGGCCTTCGGCGTCTTTGCTAGTAAGAACCACGACCGCAACCAGAGGGCTGGGGAGTTGTGTTCCAGCTTTGAGCGCCTCCTCTTCGCGGGCGGACTGAAGCGGAGCGCGGCGGTACACGAGTCTGCCGTCCACATGTCTCGCGAATACCGGGGGATTCTTGTCGATCAGGGCGAAGGCGCTGCGGAGGATCGGCGTGGTGGAGCGGCGATTCTTTTCCAGAACAACTCGTTTGGCTTTGGGGAAATGACGGTCGAACAACTCGAAGGCCGCGCTGGACGCGCCGCGGAAGCGGTAGATCGCCTGGTCGGGATCGCCGACGGCGAAGATGTTTCCGCCGGGTCCGGCGAGGCGGGCGAGAATCTGAATCTGGGCGAAGTTGGCGTCCTGGAATTCGTCAGCGAGGATGAAGCGGGCCCGGGAACGTGCCTCGGCCAGAGCGCTTTCGTCGCCGTGCAGCAACGCATGCGCGCGCGTGATCATGTGGCTGAAGGTTCCGAGATTCTCGTCCTTCAGCCATCGCTCCATGGTCGTGAATACGCGGGCGATCTCGCGGCAGCGGCCCAGGACCTCTTGGTCATCGAGAACGACCTTGGATTTCACGACGCGCGGGATGGGAACCTCTTTGCGCTCCAGTCGCTCCACGTACTCGGCATACTTTTCAGGCGTGACCAGTTCGTCGTGGCAGCGGCTGACAAACTCCAGCAGGTCGTTCAGGAACTGGGGGACATTGGCGGCGCGGATGTAGTACTCAAGGCGCAGTTCGCGAATGCGGCGGCGCAGATAGATCCAGAGATCTTTATCGTCGAGGACACCGAAATCCTTGTGGACACGCTTCAGCATGTCGAGGCAGGAGTCGTGGAAGGTGGCGGCGTTCACTTCCCTGCTGCCAATCAACTTGCCCACGCGGTCGCGCATCTCCTTGGCGGCATTGACGGTGTAGGTCAGCGCGAGGATCTCGTGCGGCTGGGCGTGGCCTTCGCGGACCAGGCGCTCGATGCGGTGAGTCAGGACTGAGGTCTTTCCGGTGCCGGCGCCGGCGATCACTAGCATGGGTCCGTGAACGTGTTCGATGGCTTCGTGCTGGCGATCGTCTGGAGTGAATCGAGCGGGACTAGAGTTGGACTTCGACGGCGGCATCTGGGGTCAGGATACCACCTGCCGGAGGTGTGCAAAGTGGGACGATCGTGGCGCGCGATTTGCCCGGCCGCCAGCATACTCGGTGGGCTCAGCAACAGCCGCCTCGGAATTGCCAACGAATTTCTAGTTGCCGGCGTTCGCATCGACTTCAAAAATACCGAAAGTGTTGCCCTCGGTGTCGACGAAGTAGCCCTGCCAGCAGGTCTTAGGAACGGCGAACTTAGATAGTGCGACAATGCCGCCCTGCTTCAGAATTGTCGCGGCGGTTGCGTCAAAATTCCCTACCTCCAGCGAGCAGACAAAGGCGTTCGTGCCCGATTGCGGCGGAGGCGTCTTGGCCGGGCGCTGGAGCAAGCCACCACGCGAACCTCCGGTCTCGATCGTCCAGTATGGAATGGGAGCGCCCTTGACCTCGGAAAATTTCCAGCCAAAGATTTGGGAGTAGAAATTGAGCGCGCGCTGGGTGTCGTCGGCCTGAATTTCGAAGTAGATGTGTCCTTTGTTCATAGGCCGATTTTCTCGCGGGAAGGGCCCAGATGGCAATCAGGCAAGTTCTGAAATCGCGATCGCAGTGGCGGCGATGGCGGCTGTCTCGGCGCGCAAGATCGTGGGCCCCAGGGAAGCGGAGGTCCAGCCGGACTTCTGGAAGAGTTGCAACTCGTCTTCCGCCCAACCGCCCTCGGGACCGACGGCTAGAACGATCTCTCCCGCAGGTTGCGAGGTGAAGATATCGCGCAGCAGGATCTGCTCTTCTGATTCCGCGAGGACAATGCGCAGGACGCTCGTGACGTGGCTGACAACATCATGCAGGTTGGTGGGCGCGGCGATCTCTGGCGGGGCGGCGCGGCGGGACTGCTCGGAGGCTTGCAGGGCAATCCTGCGCCAGCGCTCAACGCGTTTCGCCGCGGCTAACGCAAGGTGCGCGTCGGTGCGGCGGGCGATGACCGGAACAATTCGAGAGACTCCCAACTCGGTGCATTTCTCGATGGCCCACTCCATGCGATCGAATTTGAAGATGGCCAGCAGGAGCGTGACGTTGGGGATGTGTGCTACGGAGACTTCATCGCCTAGTTCGAACTCGACGCGGCCTTCCTGGATGGTCACGATGCGTCCTCGGCGGACTACGGCGCCGGTAGCGATATCGAATTCCTGACCCAACCGGGCGCGCAGGACGCGGATGAGATGATCGGCATGGTCGCCGGTGAGGGCGGCGTGGGTGCCTGAGACTTCATCGGCGATCCATCGGCGGCGGGTCATGGGGATCGAGGGTGCGCCGTCAATCGCGGCGCAAGAGGACTCTTCTTTCGCCCCGATGGGGCTGATCAATTTGTCGTTGCTAAACCCCACGGCTTGCGCCGTGGCTGCAGTCTTTCGCCGCTCCGCGGCTGCGCCCGGACCACCTGCGGCGGCCTGCTTGGTTATCCGAAAATGTCTTTCATTTTGCCGAGCAGCGAGCGCAGCATGGGCTGGTTGTCGACTTTCGAAAGCGCGTCGAGTTCCAACAGCAACTCCTTTTGGCGCTTGTTGAGCTTGGTCGGGATCTGAACGAGAACCTGGACATACAAATCGCCCTTGCCATGCCCATTCAACACGGGTACGCCTTTGTTGCGGATGCGGAACGTGGCTCCGGGCTGCGTGCCGTCTGGAACTTTCAGCGTGTGCTCGCCTTCCATGGTGGGTACTTTGACCTCCGCTCCCATCGCGGCCTGCGCTACAGAGATCGGGACTACGCAGTGCAGGTCGTTACCTTCGCGCGCGAAGAAGGGATGCTCCTTCACGTGCAGCACGACGTACAAATCTCCGGCGGGGCCGCCAAACTGGCCGACTTCGCCCGCGCCGGAGAAGCGGATGCGCGTTCCATCTTCGACGCCTGCAGGAACTTTGGCGTCGACGGTGCGCTGGCGCAGAATACGGCCTTCGCCTTTGCACTTCGGGCAGGGATCGGTGATGACACTGCCTGAGCCCTGGCACGTGGGACAAGTGCGGGCAATGCTGAAGAATCCCTGCTGGTAGCGGACCTGGCCGCGTCCGTTGCAGGAGCGGCAAGAGGTCGGTCCCTTGCCGGGGGCTGCACCGGAACCGTGACAGTCCTCACAAGCCTCGTGGCGGCGGACCGTGACGCGCGACTCGGTTCCGAAGAACGCTTCCTCGAACTCGAGCGTCAGGTCTTCGCGGAGATCGGCGCCACGCTGCACGCGGCTGCGACGGCGTCCGCTGCCACCTCCGCCGAACATATCGCCGAAGCCGAAGAATTCGCCAAAGATGTCGCTGAAATCCTGGAAGACCGTGGGATCGAAGCCGCCGGCCTGTCCGGAGCCGCCGCCGAGTCCGGCGTGGCCGTAGCGGTCGTAAACGGCACGCTTGTCGGTATCGGCGAGCACGGCGTAGGCTTCACTGACTTCCTTGAACTTTTCTTCCGCATCCGGATTATTGGGATTGCGGTCGGGATGGTACTGCAGCGCGAGCTTGCGATAGGCGCTCTTGAGTTCGATCTCGGTGACGGTGCGGGTCACGCCCAGCACTTCGTAGTAATCGCGTTTTGCGTTCGTGGTCAGAATCAACCTTCCTTCAATGAAAAATCCAAATAGCCTCGGCGGCTAAAGCTGCATGTCCTACGCGCCGGCAATCGCAACGCTAGAAGCGTTGCGCCACCCGAAAACAAAACCTGCAACCGCTAATTTCAGGGGTTCTTGGCAACCTTGACCATCGCCGGACGTAGCAGGCGGTCTTTGATCTTGTAGCCGCGCTGCAACTCCTCGATCACCTCGTGGTCGGCCACGTCGGTGGTTTCCACCATTTCGATCGCTTCATGCACATGCGGATCGAACTGCTCGCCCTTGGCGGGGATGGCCTTTACTCCAACTTTGGCGAGCGCGTCCTGCAACTGCTTGTAGATTAGTTCGACGCCGTTGCGGAAGTCGGCAGGCTCCGACTTGACTTGCAGGGCCCGCTCAAAGCTGTCGAGAACCGGGAGAAGTGGCTTGATCGAATCGGCCGCGGCGTAGTCGCGGAAGTCCTGCTGCTCTTTCGAGGCACGGCGGCGGGCGTTTTCGAATTCAGCCTGCGCGCGGGCCAGGCGGTCGAGCAAGGAGTCGCGCTCGGCCTTCAGCTTCTGCAATTCTGCTCCCGGACCGGAAGCCTCGCTAACTGCAGATCCGCCGGCAGCGGTTTCCGACGAGTTCTCGTCGCCGTCCCCGGGAGGAAGTTCGTGTTCCAGATCCAGTCCTGCCATTTCTCTTTCCGATTTTCCGTTTGCTTTCTTCATAACAGCATTTGCATTACTCCGATTCATTCAAGATCTTGTCGAACAGGCGCGCGATGTACGAGACCGCTGTGATGGTGTGCTGATAGTCCATGCGCGTGGGGCCGATCACGGCCAGCGATCCCATGACTTCGTTGCCGGCGTGCGCAGGGGCTCCAATCAACACGAAATTCTGCATCGACGGAAGGGCCTTGTCGAGTCCTATCACAACGCGCACCGCTTCCTGCTTCACGTCGAGATATGCCCCCAGGAGTTGGACGACCTTTTCCTTTTCTTCCAGCGTCTTGAGCATCTCCTGCAGGCGCTGCCGGTCCTGATCGCCGGTGACCAGGTTTGAGGTGCCGTCCACGAAGACGACTTGCGACCCCTGTTCGGCTGCCAGGGCGCCCTGCTTGTAGAGCTGTTCGATCGAGTTCATCAGGCGGTCGTACTCTCCGCGTTCCTTCTCGAGGCGACGGGCGAGTTCGGCACGCATCGACTCCATGGTCCAGCCACGGAAATTTTCGTTGATGTAGCGCGCGGCCAGGTCCAGTTCCGATTGCGAAAGATCAAGACGCAGCACGCGGTCGCGCACCAGGCCGGATCGGGTCACGAGTACGGCTAACACTTTCTGATCACCGAGGCGCGAGAAATAGACGTGCTCGAGCGCATTCTTCGGGCCGCTGGTGGCTACCGTCACGCCGACGTTGCGCGAGATCAGCGAGAGCACGTGCGAGGTGCGCTCCATGAACTCCTGCACGTCGGTGATCCCGGCCAGCGAGTCGGAGATCATGGTCTCTTCCTGCGGAGCCAGGCGGGCGGTGCCGGAGATTTGTTCGACGTAATAGCGGTACGCCTCGGTCGTGGGCACGCGGCCGGCGGAGGCGTGCGGCTGCTCGAGGAAGCCGGCGTCCGACAGGTCGGCCATCACGTTGCGAATCGACGCGGGGCTCAGCCCTTCGCGGTTCGAGCGCGCGAGCGTGCGGGAACCGACAGGCTCGCCCGTAGAGATGAACGTCTCCACGATGGCGGTCAGGATTTCGCGTTC
>PMUM01000332.1 GCA_003166855.1 Acidobacteriaceae bacterium
TGCCTCTGTGTCTCCGTGGTGAGAAATCCTACAGCCTCACCCCTAACTGCCAAAATACCCGCGCGCTTTTCCGTCTTTGGGCATTCCCGGATGTTTCCCTCGTTTGCGAATCCGCCACATTGGAGTATCCTTGAATCATGGGAAAGTGGCTGGAAATTGCGCAGAAGATGGCCCAGGCGGCCCGCGCCGGGCTTACCATTGAAAGAAAACGCCTGAACGAAATTCTTGCCGAGCGGCAGCGAAAGCAGGTTTCGTCGTCAAGCCCGTCCTCCCGTTGAGCCGTCCAACTCTCACCTTTGTCGCTGGAGCAAACGGCTCTGGCAAGACGACCTTGACCCGCTGGAATTCCGAGTTGTTCCATGCGATTCCGGTGCTCGATCCCGACTCAATCGGAAACACCCTCCAATCAACTACTACTGCAGCATTTCCGATTGCTGGCGCACGTCAAGTTTTGAAGGCTGCGAGCAAACATCTGAGGGAGGCTCAGAGCTTCGCCGTTGAGACCACCCTCGCTGGCAAGAATTACCTGCGGATGATGCTTGAAGCGCGACGGGGAGGGTTCGAGATCGTGCTGGTCTACATTGGCACAGAAGACGTCGGGATCAATTTGGCGCGAATCAGAAATCGGGTCCTGGCGGGAGGTCATGACGTTCCACCGGAAGACGTCCGGCGCCGTTATGAACGCAGTTTTGCAAATCTGCCAATTGCCATAAAACGCGCCGACCACACTATCTTGTTCGATAACTCCACCGAAGAAGGATATCGACTGGTCGCGATTCTCAGCCCGACCGAAAGTCAGTGGCTCAACGCGCCACCGAACTGGGCCTCCGCATTAACGCGCTGACTTACGGTTTCACTGCCAACTGCCAAAACAGGAACGAGTAAACGTCTGTAAATTCTTCTATTTGTTTCGTGACCGGCTTGCCGGCGCCGTGGCCCGCCTTACTCTCGATTCGCAACAATATCGGACGGGTTTTACTTTGACCATTCTTCGCTTCGGCCTGCATCAGCGCGGCCATTTTTTTCGCGTGCATGGGATCGACTCGGGTGTCGGTATCCGCCGTCATAAACAGGATCGCGGGATACTCCGTGCCCGCCTTCACGTGGTGATACGGCGAGTAGGCGTAGAGCCACTTGAACTGCTCGGCGTTTTCCGACGTCCCGTATTCCGGGATCCACAATTTCGCGATCTGGAAATCCTGGTAGTGCAGCATGTCGAGCAGCGGCACCTGGCACACCACCGCGCGAAACAGGTCGGGACGCTGCGTCATCATCGCACCCATCAGCAGCCCACCGTTCGACCCGCCCTGAATCGCAAGATGATTCTTGTCCGTATATTTCTCGGCGATCAGATGCTCGGCGGCGGCGATCATGTCGTCGAACACGTTCTGCTTTTTGTCGAGCATGCCGGCGCGGTGCCAGTCTTCGCCAAACTCGGCCCCGCCGCGCAGGTTGGCCACGGCGTAGATGCCGCCGTGCTCCATCCATAAATAAGCAGTGCGGCTGAAACCGGGCGTCAGGCTCACGTTGAACCCGCCATAGGCGGTCAGCAGCGCGGGATTCTTCCCGTTTTTCGCGATACCCCTCTTGTGCACCACGAACATCGGGACGCGCGTGCCGTCCTTCGACTTGAACCACTCCTGGTTGACGTCGTAGCCCGAGGGATCGATCGAGGGCGCGTCGACCTTGGTCCACAGAGTTGGATTCGCAATCACATCGCTCTCGACGGGGTTCTTCCCGGCGGTCACAGCGTGTACGGGCTTTAGCTCGACGCGATAAATGCTGGGCGGCACGGTGAACGACTGAAACCCGAAAAACATTTCATCGCGATCCCAACGCCCGCCGGATCCAAACACAGTGCCAATCGCCGGAAGCGTGATGTCGCTGATCTTCTTGCCCTCGAGATCAAAAAGTTTCAGCTGCGACGACGCATTCTGCTCATACTGCGCGAACAGCTTGCGTCCGAACACGCCGGTGCCTTGCAGCACGGCGTCCGTCTGCGGGATCAGTTCCTTCCACGCCTCGCGATCATAGTTCCCAGCGTCGGCGACAAACACGCGGTAGCGCGGGGCATCTTCATTCGTCGTGATGAAAAGCTTGTCGTCATAAACTTCACCGCCGTAAAGAAAATTCTTACCCGTGGTGATGCGCGAAGGCGGCGTGCCCTTCTTAACGTCCATCAAAAACAGTTCAGACTTGGTCCATCCCTGCGACACGCTGATCAGAAGCCAATGTCCATCGTTAGAAAGATGAACGCTCGGCCAGTCTTCCGCATCGCGCCCTTCGCCAAAAATCGGTTTGTCGTCGTTGGCCGGATCGTCCCCGAGCGCGTGATAGTAAACATGCCGGTTGTACATCTCTTGGCCGTCGGGCACGTCCCCTTTTTTCGGATAGCGCGTGTAATAAAACCCGGAGTTGTCGAGCGTCCACGCAATCGACGCAGCCCGCGTGCGCTCAATGGTGTCGGGCAGTACGGTGCCAGTCTTGGTCTCGATGATGTGGAGCGTGCTCATCTCCGACCCGCTCGGAGAAGTCCCGTACGCCACATACTTCCCGTTCTCGCTGGGCTGAAACCAATCGAGCGCGACAGTCCCATCGGCCGCGAGCGCATTGGCGTCGACCAGCACGCGGTCCTCCCCATTGAGCCCCTCACGCACATAAAGGATGGGCTGGTTCTGCATCCCCTCACGCTTGGTATAAAAATAATGCCTGCCCGCAATCATCGGAGGCGTCACACTCCCAATCGACAGCAACTGAGTCAGCCGTTGATGAATCGCCTCCCGCCCCGCCAGCCGGTCAAGCACCCCGCGGGTGTAAGCCATCTCCTCCTCGACCCACTTCGCGGTTTCCGGACTCTTCCCGTCTTCCAACCACCGATAGTTGTCGACAACCTTGGTCCCATGAAACATGTCAATCACAGGCTTGACCGCAGTGTTGGGAAGAGAAGAACTCGAAGAAGAAGTTGAAGAAGAAGATTGTGAGTTGTCCCCCGCAACCATCGCCGCCGCGAACAGAAGCAAAAAAGAAAAAGCGATCAGCAAACGCACCCCTCCCGCCATACTCACCTCGAAAAGCCTAGACTAGCAGAATGAAGTGAACTGTTTTCAGACCGCAACCCGGAATGCTATGATAAATACGTAACGCTCGATCCACCACACTCCTCAGTAGCTCAATGGTAGAGCATTCGGCTGTTAACCGAAGGGTTGTAGGTTCGAATCCTACCTGAGGAGCCATTCTTTTTCCCGCATAAAACCTAAGTAACATTGACTTCCTCTCCCAATTGTACCTACGATTGTCCTAACTTCCCGTGGGGTTCCCCCAGAACCCAGTATTCGGCAGGGGAGGAGACCTCATGACATTCACCGTTTGGAGGCGTCACAACAGGGATGTTTGCGACAGCACCAACCGCTACGACCCCCGGTGCGGCTGCCCGTTGCATGTTCAATTCGTCTGGAAGGGGGCACCCGGCGTATTCGAGGGCAAGAAGCTCACCTACCAGCCCAAATGGTCTTTGGAGACCCGTAGCTGGTCTGAAGCGCAGTCCAAAGTCAAGGACTTGGAGAAGCGCCTGAAGGACTTCGCCGAGGGCAAAGTAGTGCCCAAAGGCATGACCGTCGAAGCAGCAGTGCAGGAGTGGTACGAATTCCGTGACCAGAACGAATTGGACAATACCAAGGCGAAACTGATGGGCGGCAAGCTCGTGGAGTGGTGCGAGAAAAACAACATTCTGCTCCTGACCGCTTTCACCACCGACAAGGTCATCAAATGGCGTCTGACGCTGCCGTTCCGTAGCGGGGACAGCAGTAGCTTGAGCGTCCACTGGTCTGTGATTAGTGGATTCTTTTCGTGGGCTGCGGTGATGGGCTACATGGAGAAGTCTCCAATCCCGAACCCCAAGACGAATTCACAGTTTCGCATCCGCTACAAGAAGGCGGAAGTTAAGTCGCCAACCAAGAAGCAGGTCGAGAAGATTCTGGCGACCACCACGGGGCAAGTCCGGCTCTTGTGCCAGTTGATGCGTGAGACAGCGATGGCGCTGGTCGATGCCATAAAGTACGGGATGTCGCAGGAGGACGCCGAGAAATACGGGATGTCGAAGCCGGAGCGTCGTCCGGTGATTCAGGACAGGGTCATTCGTGGCAACCGCACCAAGACCAACGAACGCTACCGGGTGCGCATCAGCGAGTCATTAGCTAAGCAGCTTGAGGCTCTGGGCGAACCTGCGTTCCCCGGCACATATACCCAGTGGCGTGAGCGGGTCAACAAAGTCATCAAGGATGCAGGCGTCAAGACGACTCCGCATGGCTTTAGGCACTACAGAATCACTGAGTGGCTTTCGGCTGCTGTGCATGTTGACGACGTGGCGGACATGGTGGGCACGTCGTCCAAGGAAATCCGCAAGACGTACCGTCACTGGATTAAGGAAGCTGAAGACCGCTTGGACGAAGTACAGCGTGAGGCGTGGTTGAAGATGGGGCTGGACGAGAACGGGGACCCTAAGAAGCAGCAAGTGCAGTAAGCTTCGTCGATTCTTGTTCAGCCGATATTTCCGGCGTTGAGTCGCGACTGCTTTGCATTGGAACCCTCGCCACGCGTTCAGACTCGCACGCTCGACCCCTCCCCGACTTTCGTCACGCGCACGCTCCCGTCCGGCAGTCCGCGTACTGAAACCCTGTCCGACCGCGCAGCCGCGTACAAGCCGGATCGGAATCGGTTGCGGCTCCTCTCGTCGGTTCCGACGCCCCGAACAACAAAGTGCTGACCTACTTTGAGCCTGTGGACGCGATCCGCAATCTTGCGATACGTGCCCGGCTGCTCGACTCGCGGGCGAAGGTAAGCGTGCTTCAGAGTGATGCAGTGCTTGTTCCCGCATGACGCATCGACGACCTGACCTTCAGGCACGGAACCGTGCGCGTCGATCCAGTTGCGCCGACGACGACCGAAGGCGGTGGACGGGTTGGCGATCTCCTCGCAGTCGCCGTTCAATTTTGTCGGCGAACATCGTCTCATCGTGAACCAAGGGCAGGCGTGGATGCACACGCCGGGGATTGCGGCCACTTCTCAATTCTCCGACATCCGCGCACGAATAACGTCGGAACCGCGAAGAAAACCGTCAAGCTGCTTTGACAGTCATCGACGTGCATTAAACCCACATCAGGCTCCAACCTTTGCCGTTAGTTTAGTGTCGATCGTCGAGGCAACCTTTGCCACCCGCCTATACGACTCCAGCCTGTCCTCATGCTCGTAGGTATCGGTAACAACAATTATCTCGTCAGCCTCGGTGTCATCCACCAACTTTTCCAGTCCCGCTTTTACTGTTGCATTTGCTCCCACAATCGCTGCACTCAGTTTGCTGTCCACTGCCGCCCGCTCCCAGTCCTCCCAGAGTAGTTCCATGGAATTTACTGGTGGCAACAATTCCACTGGCTGATTCCGGATCAGTCGCAGGAAACGCTGCTGGGGCGTCGTGAATAGACGCCGTGCTGTCGCATCCGTCTCCGCTATGATCACCTGAACCGCGACTGTCAGATAGGGCGCTCGTAAGACTTCGTTTGGCTGAAAGTGTTTGCGGTAAAGCTGCGCGGCTGCGTACAGAGACTCAGGGGCAAAATGCGCTGCGAATGCGAATGGCAGCCCCAGTCTTCCAGCCAGTTGTGCGCTGAAGCCGCTCGATCCCAGCAAGGTGATCGGTACGTTGCTCCCCTGTCCGGGAATCGCCTTCACCACTTGCCCCGGCTTCTCCGGCCCCAAATAGGTGCGCAGTTCATCAAGAAGGGCGGGAAAGTCCTCTCCACCCTGCTGCAAATCTCGCCTGAGCGCCCGCATGGTTTGAAAATCACCACCCGGAGCACGTCCCAGCCCAAGATCGATTCGTCCCGGATAGATCGCCTCCAAAGTTCCAAACTGTTCCGCCACCACGAGAGGTGCATGGTTCGGCAGCATGACCCCGCCGCTGCCGACTCGAATCGTCTTCGTCGCTGCCGCCACATGCCCAATCAAGACTGCCGTGGCCGAGCAAGCCAGTCCTGAAATCGAGTGATGTTCGGCTAGCCAATAGCGTTTATATCCCCACTGCTCGACGTGCTGCGCCAAGTCTACCGACCGTGCGATTGCACTGCCCGCTGGCTCGTTTGCCCGCATGCCCACTAAATCCAACACAGAAATTGCCAATCCTTTACCCATGCCTGATTGGATGGGAGAAACAAGAAAGCGATGCGTCCGGAAGCGGCGGGAAGCAATCCGTACTAGCCGAACTGTGGGGAAGAGCCCGAGTTGCGCCCAACATTCCTAGCGTTCATACTCCGACCATGACACTCAAGAATGCGGCGTTGCTAGCTTTGGTCGGGACGATACTGATGACGGCTCTCCTCGTGTGGAATTTTGTTTTACCTTCCTCAATGTCCTGCGGGGCGCGGTTGCGTCCATCAAACAGCATGAGGTCGGCCGTTTCCGACTTGACGTTAATCCGGGCCAGCGCGTCGTCGAGCCCCAGCGTGATGTTCTTGCCCTGCGCGAACGGTAGTGGCTGAGTGTAGCCCTTGGCCTTATCCCAGTCCTCAAGGTAGTAAGCCTTTTTCGGTTCATCAGCCAGCGGCGGCACCGTGACCATCGGGTCGTTCGGAGTTCGCGGGAAAATGCCGGCTTTGGTTCCGTCCACCAGGTAAGTCTTGCCCATGTAGATCGAAGGCAGAAATTCCAGGTTGAAGCCCGCCCGACCAGCCAGTTTCTGCGGCAGCGGCTTGTCGAGGTTGATGCTGACCCTCACGCCGCCTGGTTCCGCTGCGACCTCGAGCGTGTAGCTGAAATTGAAGGTCGGGAAGGCGAGGTCGGCGGTGAGCCGGCTGTTCGCCGTATCGGCATGACGATCTTTGAGTGTTGCCACCAAGTCCCATTGTTCGGGAGTTGGCATAAGGCGCACGTCGCCATTGGTGGCGATGCGCTGCCCGTGGAGAATCATCTCCATGGCGGTGTTCTTTTGGTCCACAAAAACAGGATGGTAGGTGTTGTCGTAGAGAAACACGCTGAAACCCTGCGTGTCGAGATAGTTCTTATCGGTCACCCTCATGGCAAAATCGGCGCCGAACAGGTTTGGGCCAGAGGTCAGGGCCAGGAGAAGGCACACGTTGAATCGAGAGAGCATAGGCTACGTTTTGGACTACTCCTTCTGGCATAAGCTTATATGACAAGCGCACGGTCTGACCGCACTTGCACCCATGGCGCAGGCTTTGGGGGACCCTCGTGGAGGAGTTCGCCGCCAACGGCGGCCTGACTGGGCTCGCTTCCAACAAGGTTCGCCGTGCTGGTCTCTGCCATCAGGCCGGAGGCGAACTCGAAAAGATCCAGTTTTTTCTCGGCACGCCTCCGGGCAACGATTCCAAACGCCGTGAATGACGACATCGGAATCTAACTCAAAGGTTCTTGAGCAGGGAAACAACGGAGACAGCCTCTGATATAGCCGACAATTTCTGAAGCAGAGCGGTTTGCCAATAACCGCTTAAAGTGCCTGGTGCATCTTTCTCAGGTTTACTCTCCAGAAACGCCCATGTGTTGACTGATCGGGTCTGGATAATTTGCGGATACGCTCCGCGTTCGACAAAATCGTTCGAATGCGGCAATTCTCTCAAAAATCTGGGTCCGATTTGGGTCCGGTACGCCAAGTCAAAGAATTCTGAGAGGAGCAAGAACGGGTTGTCAGTACCGTTGAAGTCCAATAAGTTATACGTCGTTGATGCCCTGTCACGGCACTTTTGGGAATTCTAGGGAATGTACGGGTACAGAAGGGAACAAGCAGTAATAAATAAGGAGTTGAGGCTTCAAAGCGGGGGCGTAGTTCAGCTGGTTAGAACGCCTGCCTGTCACGCAGGAGGCCGCGGGTTCGAGTCCCGTCGCTCCCGCCAATTCTTCGACTCGGCGCCGCCTTTGTTTGTCAAAGCGTCACAGGCCAAATTACTTCGCGTTTTCTGTTAACCACGGCACTCTTAGAAAGGCTTCCCACTAACTACAATCACTCGCCAAAACCCGACTGGCACTCGGGGCCGGTGAGATCGCCGACAGGTCGATTGCCTCAATGCGACTCGTCCGACCTATCAGCACTTGTCTCATTCAAAACATCAATCCGTCGAGTGGCGTAGGTTCCTAGCAGGTTGTGGACGCAAGTGACCGCCAGAGCCCCGTCACCGATGGCAAAGGCCACCCGCTTGGTGGTGCCGCTGCGGCAATCGCCACTGGTAAACACTCCCGGCAAGCTCGTTTCGAGTGCCTCGGGTAGCCGCCGCTCCTTCCAACTTGCTAACTTGGCGACGGCCGGGCCAGTCAACACAAAACCCTTGTCGTCGCGCGCCAACTCGGGCGGCAGGAAATCCGTTCTCGGCTTGGCGCCGATGAAGATGAACAGGCCCGTAGTGTCCTCGCGGACAACGTTTCCGTCCTCGTCGCGCAAATGAACGGCTCCGATGTGTTCCGCGCCCTCGATGGCGGTTACTTGCGTATGGTAGCGAACCTCGATCTGCGGATTTGCCACCACCCGATCGCAGAGATACGAGGACATGTTCTTGCGCAGGTCACCGCCTCGCACTACTAGCGTAACTTTTCGCGCGTACTGCGTAAGGAACATCGCCGCTTGCCCGGCGGAGTTGCCCGCGCCGATGACATGCACCGGCCAGCCCTTGCACATCCGCGCCTCGACCGCCGTAGCGTTGTAGTAAAGGCCGGAAGCGAGCAAGTCGTTTGATCCTTCCACGTCGAGCAAGCGGTAGGAAACACCCGTCGCGATGATCACCGTNNAACTTGAGCGCCTGCAAGTAGGAGAGTTGCGCCAGTTCGCGTCCAGTCACACCGTTGGGGAAACCCGCGTAGTTTTCGATCTTCGAGCTGGAGCCGGCCTGTCCTCCCGGCCCGATTCCGTCGAGCACCAGGGTTGAGAGGCCTTCGGAGCACGCACAGATGGCAGCGCCCAGTCCCGACGGCCCTGACCCGAGAACAACGACATCATAGGTTTTCTGCGGGAGACGATGGCGCAGCCCGATGTGCTCCGCCAATTGCGAGAGCCCGGGATTCTGGAAGAGCAAGTTCTTGCCCCAGATGATGACGGGATAGCGGGGTTCACTACCAGCGATTTCTCGGAGTCGCGTGGCGTTTTTTTCTTCGGCGATGTTCATCCAGTGATGCGGCACGCCGTTGCGAAAGAGTAACTCGACCGTTTCCAGCGTCTGTTTGTCGTCCTTGGCGCCGTACACACTGATCCCTTGGAAATCCGTTGTCATCAGCAACTCGCGTCTGCGCTGAAAAGCACGCCAAATACGGGCTCCCAACGTTGGCTGGCGCACCAACATCTCACGGACTCTATCAGGCGCGATGCGGATAGCTTCCACCACGGTGGCAGCTTGACAGGAACCGACCGCACGGCGGCCAGTGAACAAATCAATGTCGCCCGTGAACTGCCCAGCTCCTAAGCGGACTATGCAGGTCGGCTCGTCCGTCGAGACATCCATTATGCAAACATCGCCCAAGACGATCACGTAGCAGTCGAAGGACTGGCTACCCGCACCAAAGATTTCCTCACCCGGGGCGAAAGAGCAGCGTGTGCCGAACTCCGTACATTCCGCCAACTCGGCTGCGGAGAGAACCGGAAAAGCCACCGTGTCCGCCATCAGATCAGCCTGGAGTTGAACTGGGGTTTGGTTCATATTTTGATTATTTCCCTGCTACGGAAGCAGTTCTAGTCTGCACGTCTATCGTTGCGAGCAGCCCAACTGAGCCACATCGCATCCTCGCTCGCGACCTTCATTTTGTCGCTTGCATCGCTTTGTCCGCGATCGGCTTGGGGTTGTGCCAGCCGCCATCATCAGCAATAATGCGGTCAGCCTCTGTCGGCCCCCAGGTGTTCGGATCGTAGTCATGGATCGGTGTCGCGCTTCCCAAAGTCGGATCCACAACGCTCCAAGCGGCTTCCACGCTGTCTTCACGGACGAATAGCGAGGGTCACCTCGAAGCGCATCGCCCAGTAGGCGTTCGTAGGGCTTCATCTCATCGGCGTGCATCTGCTGCACGACCAGTTCGAGTCGTTCACCTGCCATCGCTTCTCCCCGGCAACTTTCCCTGCGGGCCCAATGAGATGGAAACATCGGGGCTGAGTCGGAACGACTCCTCCAAAATGCTCTTTCCTTAGTTGCAGTGGTAATTTCAATCGTCGATCCACCCATATGCATCACGCAGAGTTGGGCACACCACGGCACTATAGGACCGAAGCTTGTCTATATCTGAGCAGTTCAGCACACTCTTGGAGAAACGTGCGAGCGCCGGATCGCCGTAGCAATACATTGGCGATTCGGGAAAGAGATTCACTGGCCGGAAAGGACGAGTTTTATTGGGCCTTCATCTCCGATGCCTGAACACGCGCGCGGCAGGCTGTACGGTTCAGAAGGCGTTGCCG
>PMUM01000455.1 GCA_003166855.1 Acidobacteriaceae bacterium
GCATCCTGGTCGACGACGCCATCGTTGTGGTCGAGAACATCGTGCGCCATTTTCGGTTGCCGGAAAGCCGAGGGCGTTCCTTATCTGAAGTCGCGGTCGAGGCGGTGGACGAAGTTGGCAATCCGACGATTCTTGCCACCTTTGCCGTCATCGGCGCCATCCTGCCCATGGCCTTCGTACGCGGCCTGATGGGTCCGTACATGCGCCCGATTCCAGTGGGAGCGTCGTCGGCTATGCTGTTTTCGTTGATGGTGGCCTTCGTCGTTTCGCCTTGGGCGGCATTGAGGCTGCTGAGGAAATATGCGGGCGGTGGCGATCATTCCGGGCACGAGACTGAGGGTTGGACAACTCGTTTGTACCGCCGGATGATGAACCCGCTCATCCGCGACGCGCACCGCCGCTGGATGTTTCTCGGTGGTGTCGTGTTGTTGTTGCTCGCCGCGGTAACTTTTGTCCCGTTGAAGTGGGTTCGCGTAAAAATGCTCCCCTTCGACAACAAGANNCAAGAGTGAGTTCCAGGTCATCGTTGACATGCCGGATGGCACGCCACTGGAACAGACGACCCGTGTGGCGCAAGCCTTGGGACAGTATCTCGGCCAGCAGCCCGAGGTGATCAATTATCAGATCTATGCCGGGACCTCCGGCCCTTACAACTTCAACGGACTCGTGCGCCATTACTTCTTGCGCAATCAGCCCAATCAGGCTGATATCCAGGTGAATCTGCTCTCTCGGCACGATCGCAAGGCGCAGAGCCACGAGATCGCACGACGACTGCGGCCGGAGTTGGACAAGATTGCCGCTCCTTTCGGTGCGCGCATCAAGGTAGCGGAAGTCCCGCCGGGTCCGCCCGTGTTGCAAACACTGGTCGCCGAAGTTTACGGGCCAGACTACAAAGGGCAAATTGAACTGGCCGCTCAAATTAAGAATGTCTTTCAGCAAACGCCAGGCGTCGTGGATGTGGACTGGTACGTCGAAGACCGGCAAACCAAGTACGACATGAAAGTGGATCTGGACAAGGCAGCTCTGCACGGCATCTCGCCCGCCGACGTGACGCGCACTCTGCAGGTGGGGCTCGGCGGAGCCAACGCGGGCTTGCTCCACGATCCCCATTCCCGCGAAGACATCCCTATCGAAGTGCGGTTGGCGCGTCCGGATCGCTCTGGAATCGAAGACCTTGGCAACCTGAAGCTGGCGACGCCTTCCGGTGGGCAAATCGCGCTGCAGGAAGTAACGAACCTTCAACAGACGACGATTGATACCAGCGTGTATCGCAAGAATCTGCAGCCAGTCGTGTACGTGACGGGAGATGTGGCGGGTGGAGAAGAAAGCCCTGTATACGCCATCATGAAGATGAGCGAGGCCATCGACAAAATCAAATTGCCCGATGGCTACGGGGTAAAGCAATACAAGGGCACAACCATGCCCGAACGCACCGACCGCTTCTCCATGAAGTGGGATGGTGAGTGGCACATCACGGTGGAAGTCTTCCGCGACCTGGGACTCGCCTTTGCGGCTGTCTTGGTCTTGATCTACGTGCTCGTCGTGGGTTGGTTTCGCTCGTTCATCACTCCGCTGGTTATCATGGCGCCGATTCCGCTGACACTGGTTGGTATCCTCCCGGCCCACGCGCTGATGGGAGCATTCTTCACTGCGACCTCGATGATCGGCTTCATCGCTGGGGCGGGTATCATCGTCCGCAATTCCATCATTCTTGTCGACTTCATTGAATTGCGGCGCTCACAAGGAATGGCGCTGGAGGATGCCGTTGTCGATGCGGGCGCGGTGCGCTTCCGCCCAATGCTGCTGACCGCAGCCGCCGTGGTGGTGGGAGCGAGCGTGATCCTGTTCGATCCGATTTTCCAGGGCTTGGCATTGTCCCTGATGGCGGGGGAAGTCGCGTCTACCGTTCTGTCGCGGATGGCAGTGCCGGTTCTTTATTACCTCTCTCAGAGGGGAAACTCGCTTCCACCGATGCATCCGCATTCCCCGGAAATTGTCGCTGAATGCGAAACGCCGCAATGCGAAATTGCGCAGAACAGCCTGTAGTTCTGAAGGAGAACTGTGATGACCGTGGAACGAACACTGCGTTTGATCGCTGGCAGCTTTATTCTGTTGTCCCTGGCACTCGGGCACTACGTGAGCCCGTACTGGTACCTTTTCACAGCTTTTGTTGGTCTGAATCTGTTTCAGTCTGGATTCACGAACTGGTGCCCGATGATGACGTTCCTACGTAAACTTGGGGTTGGCAGATAGGAGAAAGTGAACATGCCCAATTGGGTTTGGGGAGTGGCATTCCTTGTCGCCTATGTGGTCTTGACGCAATGGCTACTGCCAAAACTTGGTGTTCCCACCTGAAGGAGCCAAGGTTGCGCCGAGTCTCGGCGCATTGTTCCAAAGGCCGACACTCCGGAGAACCATGACAACGATAGTGCAGGTTGAATTTCGCGAGAGCCTGTTGTCAATCCGTAACGAGATCCTTCAATCACTCGGACATCCAGTGATTTCTGCTCTCGGTTCGCGAGCTGCGCGAAATCTCGATCTCTCGCATGAATCAGTGGGCGTTTCCCTGATCGGGCACGGAGCACCTTGGGAAGAACGATGTAAGCTTGCCGCGCATTTCCGCGAGACCCTGCCAGGAGTTCCCATAGTGGCGTCCCTTCGCCAGCGAGATAAGGATGCCAGTGGAGCAGATTACAATTGCCCGGCAGATAATCCGCCCCAGTGGGTGAGAACGGTCAGTCAAGCGCTTTGCGGTATTGGGTAGGCTCACGGTCCCGCTGCTACGAAAAGAGTCGATCCTGAATCTGGGCGAGTTCCACGGGCGCGGAGCACTCTGCGTCGTCGTTAGCCACGCGGTTGATCCGCGTGCTCACGGGATAGCACCGCATCAGCCGCGCATCGCAGGGTCTCAACAAGTCGGACACCGCTTCGACCTTTGTCATGCCAGGATCGAGCCACAGATCGAAGCTATCTGGATCAAGAATGACTGGCATGCGGTCGTGGACGGCTGAGGTCACCGCGTTTGGAGTCGTGGTTAGGATCGAGCACGTTTTGACCCAGTTGCCATTGGGGTCTTTCCAACGATCCCCCACTCCCGCGAACGCAAACAACTGCCCCTGATTTACCTCAAAGCAAAATGGCTGCTTGGTTTTCCCGTCTCCCTCCACTCGTAAAAGCCGTCCGCAGGGATTAGGCACCTGCGAGATTTCAACGCATCGCGAAACGCAGGCTTGGTGCCGGCCGTTTCCGCTCGTGCGTTGATCATCTTCGCAGCGGCAGATGGGTCTTTCGACCAAGATGGAATGAGCCCCCATCGCATCGACGACAGTTCGCGGACAGGTTCCATCGGATGCTGGCGGATGACGGGGATGGGCTGGGTGGGCGCAATGTTGTAGCGCGGATTCCAGTCTGGTTCGTCGGAACCGCAGTCGAAATATTCTTCAGCGACCTGCTTTCTCCGCGACAGTCGATAGCGCCCGCACATAGCGTCCCTCAGGCTGGTTCCGGCCACTCCTTCTTCAGTTCGAGGAGGACAGGCCAAAGCAGATTGTAGTGCTTTAGGTCGGCAATCAACGCGGCTTCAGCGGTCGCCTTAAGAAAGCTGCTGCCGTCCTTTTCCGCCCAGCGAAGCCAGTTGTGCAGTTCTTCATCGCGGGAAGGGAAAATCGTCAATTTTCGTTCCTTTTGGTCTTGAATGATCCCACGAGGGAGGGAGACGATTCGTTGGTGAAAGTGCCGGAGTGGTGTTGGTGCCTGTTCTCAGAAGGAACGGAATAGCTGCGCTCCTGCGATCCCACAAGCTGAAGACGCCGCTCCAATTGTCTTGCCGCACTGCAACCCAGACCGTCTATAAACTGGAACCGTGTACAAGTAACCGATATGATTAGCCAATTCGCTTGAACTGGGCCCAGGGATGAGATTGCTTGCGCCGAGCAAGTCGAGGAATTTTTCACGAGAAAGCCACTGTCGCCTACGGACGAGTTCGTCTTCCATTATCGCGATGTGTGCTGCGGTCCTCCGAAGGCAGTCGTACCCAGGCGGAGAAAGAACAAAGCAAGCTCATTAAGAGGAACTGGTCTCTTTTTGGAAATAGATTCTGGAGATTCAATGGCTGGCTGTTCAGCCATGCGTTGCGCCCCGTCTTTCTGCGAACCATGCGTCAAGAGACCATGCGCCGGCACCAACCAGCAGCAGAAAGGTGAGACCCAGCAACATGCTCAGATCCGTGCGGGCTTCATGCAGCGTTCCCCAAAACCCGTTTTTTGCAAGTGTGACGATTTTGGTCGAATATATGGCGACGGAGATATCAATGAGAAGCGGCACGGTCGCGAGCCGTGTAATAAGACCAAGCAACAGCAGAGAGCCACAAACAATCTCAACCACCCCGACAAACGGCGCCATGACCTGCGGCCAGGGAATGCCGATTTTCACAAAGCGGCCAACTCCGAGGGAGTCAGGGAACAAGAACTTCTGTATGCCTTCGGAGAGAAACACCCAGCGCACCAGAATACGGATCAGCAACAGCGCTTTCACTGTGCGATCCGCCCAAGTTGCGTCAGTATTCAGTGACATTGAATTCCTCTCCTTCTGGTTGGAGGTGCAGCACAGGCTCAACCGAGCTACGCCGCTCTCCTTCAGGTATTCAACGCATGTCGCGCCGACAAATTAGCGAATATGCGAATCCCAACCCAACAGCCAAGCGCCTCTAGAAGCACGAGCAACACGGCACTGATCTGAAAAGAGAGTGTCAGATCTCCCGATGGCATGTGCAATATGTTGTCCGTGCCGGGACTGAGAAAATGTGCGTAGGTGCCGATGACCAGTGCCATGGCAAGAGGAAGAATAATCATGCTTCCAGCCATTTTGCGGGACCCTTTTGCGAGCGCGACAAGTCCGGCGACCGGAAACAGATTGAACAGGATCAACAAGGGAGGGAAGAGCCTCGGAGTGCTGGGCTGAATTTTCACGAGCAACAACAAATGCCATATCACGGCGACGAAATGTCCCAGCACAATCGGTACGCTCCAAAGAAGGAGCTTTCGTGTGGAATCCTCGTTTGTTGGTTCCATCGTCACCCTCCCTAATGCGTTACTTGGCGCCAAAGCTCAACAATCGCTCCCGAGCAGGCTAACAAGGAAAGACCGCCGAATCCCATGCCGTGTATCAGAGTCCAAAGACCGCGTGTCGTACTTTCCATTCATGATCTGCTTCACTGCAGGTACCCCGCGAAATCCCGTTTCAAGCTGCGGGTCAGGGGAATCCCGTTACGTGCATCGGCGCTCGTAACCAGGCGTTGTCCGCGTCCGGATTCTTCTTGTCTTTTCCCCATGTCCAGTACATGCCGACGTAGGCGTAATTTTCCGTCTGGCCGGCAACAGAGTGGCCGTAGCAAAACAAAAACTGCTCCCCTTCATGATGCTTCAGGTGATATACACCACCCAGATCAATCATCGTCGAAGCCTCTGTCTGCGGCGTGGCGAAGCCTTCACGCCCATGCGCAAAGACCTCGCCTCCTAACTCAAGCCGCTTCCCAAAGGTGTATTTCATCAGGAATCCGCCATACGGGAAGTTGCGGTATTGGGTTTGTGGGACGATGGTTTCACCGGCGCCACCGTCCAGGAGCCAGTGTCCTATGTTCTTCTGGAACCAGAGGGGAAGTTTGTACCAAACCTTTCCCACACCGAGTCCCCTGTCGTAGCTACCGGTCGGGATTTCAAACATCGTAAAAGTGCCGATCTGGGGAATGTACTTCGACTCTTTGATATAGGCGATCTTTGCGCCCAGTTCCATATCAGTGAGACCAAAGGCGCTGGGGCCGGTGCCACCGGGCAGATAGACAGGATTGTTCGACGGGTTGACGGAACCCCAGGGCAGAATGGCGTGAAGTTGCACCCTGGGAATGGCACCCCAGTTGAACTCGAAAGCCGGGCCCGTGGAATCACTTTCCGCCGGAGTTCCGTCTGTACTGCCGAAAATGTAGAACTCGTAATGGTGTAGGTCCACCGGGACCGGATCGTCGGTTTGGTACGGTGGCCCCTGCGCCCATAGGCGTGAAGGGGCAAGCGTAAAAAACAGCAATACCGCTAATTTTGAACAAAGTCCGTGACCCCTCATCGGCACTTCTGCCTTCTCATCAAGATCGCGATGTGTAGCTCCAACAAGTACTCAAATCAAAACACTGTATCGAAATCCGATAATACACTATCGAACTTCGAGTATGGAGAGGTCTGCTGATCGCTGGTAGCTGCTTCATTCTTCCAGCAGCATTGATGGTCGCCGGTATTGGATGGCTACACGATTCTGGGTCTAGCTGCGTTCATCTCGCTTGGCACGGAACCTGCCGATTCGCTCGGCTCTTGTCGGAGGACTAGTCGTCACCGTTTCAGATTGGCCGCCGCTAGGCGGCCCGGACAGGTCCAGGCCTGCAAGAAGATCGGAGAGGAGTTCGTACGTCGTTCGACGCTGCAATCGTCCGAGTTCCATATCGATCTGGCTGGCATTTGTCAGTAAACACTGCAAGCAAGCGCACTTGCAACTTTCATGGTGATTAGGATCCCTGTACATTACGTCGAGGGCTCGTTCAAACCACTCTGATGCCGAGTCCGCCAACTGTACGACATGTCCGGCGCCACCGGCCGTGTTGTCGAACAGATGTATTCCCAAATGGGCTAAGCTTCCCACTGGGGAGAAGTGGACTCCCAGTTCACGATGGTCAAGTTCCAGCAATTCAGCTCCAGACAATCTAAGGGCATGCCCGAGCGTAACGATGGCGTCGTTGGCCCAGTGCGTCGAGTTATCTGTAGTTGGCAAGAGTTTTCTTTGTTGACGCGCAGCTCGGCACGTCGTTTACATCTAAACGACGTGCCGATGCCGAACGGTAGCTCGGTTGACGTCACCGAATTCTCAAGGGTATTATCGAAGTTCGACTATCAATCCATGTGTCGAGCTTGCGCTTGAAAAAGCATTCCAACAAATCCGGACATCGGGAATTGTATTCCGGCCTCATTCGCCTTCATGTCCTGTATCACGCCAGCAAAGAGCCGATCTTCGGTTTGGAGATGATCGAGGAACTTGGGCGGCATGGCTACAGTCTCAGTCCGGGCACAATGTATCCACTGCTGCATGGCTTGGAAGAAAAGGGGCTGTTGCGCTCGTCGCGTACCGGACGGCGGCCCAATTCGCGGCTTGTCTATCGCGCCACCGCTGCAGGGCGGACTGCACTGACCGTGGCCAAAGACAAGGTTCGAGAGCTCTTCAGCGAGCTTTTTGAAGACGTGATGAATGCAGCGAGTGAGACGTCAGCTAAACGGAGAAAATGCAGTTGAGAGACCGAAAAAGCCGTTTTTGGCAGCAAGTTCTACTGAAGTTTACGGACAGACCAAGGTACATCTCGAAACAGCGTGGCGAGTTCCAGCTGGCAAGGCAGCCCGCAAACTTGATGCTACTTGCAGTGACGTTTGTCTGGCTTTCCACGGGAATTGCGGCACTCGCTCAAACTCTGCCAGGCGACACGGCCCGGCCGAAGCTGTCTCTGGCGCAAGCAATTGCCTTGGCGGAGAAGAATTATCCGCGCATCCGTGCCAGTCTGGAACAGCAGGTCGCCGCGCAGGGCGGCGTTTCGGTTGCGCGTACTGCGTATCTTCCACGGACAGATATTCTCTGGCAGACAAACCGCGCCACGGCGAACAATGTCTATGGATTGCTTCTCCCACAGGGAGTCGTTCCCTCAATCTCCGGTCCGGTGCTCGCGGCTGACGATGGTAGAAGCGCATGGAGTAGCGCAGGCGGCGCATTGGTTTCGTGGCAACCGTTTGATTTTGGGTTGCGTCGGGCGCAGGTCAACAGCGCACAGCAGGGGGCAGCGGCAGCGACTGCCGGCCTCAATCTGACACGCCTCGACGTAGAAGTGGCCACCGCCAATGCCTACCTTGACCTCGTTACGGCCGAACAATTGCTGGGTATTGCGCGAGCGGATCTGGATCGTTTGCAGGTTTTTGCCAACGCCGTGCACGTGCTGGTGGACAACCAGCTACGCGCGGGGGCCGATGCGGCGCAGGCCGATGCCGACCTCGCTGTGGCCAAGACCCAGCTGATTCAGGCGAACACAAACGTTGCGGTGCGTCGCGCCGCGCTGGCGAATTTCGTCGGGATTCCCACTGCAAACCTTGAAGTCGAGGACACACATTTGCTAACCGCGGAGCCGGGCGAACAATCCGCCACGGCATCGCTCGCCACCCATCCCCTGGCGGAACAGGAAGCGGCGTTCGTCAACCAGCGTCAAGCGCAACTGTCGGTAGTCACTCACTCCTATGTTCCCCAATTCAACACGCAAGCAGCATTATCAGGGCGTGGTGCGGGTACTGCGCTGAGCGGACCGTTCCCTGGCGGTACGAGTGGGCTTGCGCCAAGTACGCTGAACTGGGCAGCGGGCGTGCAGGTCACATTTCCTGCGTTCGATTTCTTTTCCNNGCAAGACAAATTGCTCTGAACACGCCCGTAGAACTGACCGCGGCGCGTGCGAGTGAGCAGCAGCAGCGTGCTCGTTTTCAGGCTGGGCTGGCGACAGTCGTGGAGGTCGCAGTGGCGGAGAGTCTTCTGACTCAGGCTGAAGCCGATGACGCGGTGGCACGGTTGAATATCTGGCGGGCATTGGCTGGTGTTTCTGCCGCTCGCGGCGATCTCAATCCATTCCTGACGCAGCTTACGCAACCGTAAGCCATGAATTCTGAAGCAGGAGAACTAGACTCATGTGGCTCATTCGTGCAGCGCTAAGGCGACCGATTTCGGTGATCGTCATTGTCGTTGCGCTCGCTCTGACTTCGATTCTGGCCTTGTTGCGCACCCGCATTGATATCTTTCCCGAGCTCGATCTGCCAGTCATCTATGTGGCGCAGCCGTATGGCGGCATGAGCCCGCAGCAGATGGAAGGGTTTCTTGCCTACTACTACGAGTACCACTTCCTCTACATCAACGGCATTGAAAACGTCGAAGCCAAGACGATTCAGGGTACGGCGCTCCTCCGCCTGACGTTCCACCCCGGCACCGACATGAGCCAGGCGTTGGCCCAGACCATCTCGTATGTAAACCGCGCACGCGCCTTTATGCCGCCCGGCACAGTCTCGCCTTTTGTGATCCGCTACGACGCCGGCACGCTGCCGGTCGGATATCTGGTTTTCAATAGCGCGTCGCGTACTCTGGGAGAAATCCAGGATTTCGCACTGAACCGTGTGCGACCTGTCTTCGCGACCTTGCCGGGCGTTTCTTCTCCACCGCCGTTCGGGGGCAATCAGCGCACGATCGTGATCAACGTCGATCCGGCGAAGCTGCATGCGTATGGACTTTCGCCAGAAAATGTCGTGCAAGCACTCATCTCAGGGAACAGCATTGAGCCGGCCGGCAACGCGAACATCGGCGACTACCAGATGCTGGTGACCACGGATTCCACGGTGCAGCAAATCACTGGCTTGCTTGATATTCCGCTCCACACTGGATCGGGTCCTAGCGTCTACTTGCGCGATGTAGGCAGCGTTTCCGACTCGTCGGACATCCTCGCCGGCTATGCGGTGTTGAATGGGAAGCGGACGATCTACATTCCAGTCACCAAGAGACCCGATGCCTCCACCATCACCGTCGTGAATGAAGTGCGCAACAGTTTGCCGCGTTTCCAGTCGCTGATTCCGGAAGATATCAAAATCAGTTATGAGTTAGACCAGTCCGTGTATGTGCGCGAAGCGCTGTCTTCAGTGTTGCACGAAGGCCTGCTGGGAGCTCTGCTCACCGGACTCACAATTCTGTTCTTCTTGCGTGATTGGCGTAGCTCTTTCATTGTGGTCATCACCATCCCCTTCGCGCTGCTGTGTGCAGTGGTTGCACTCTGGGCCACTGGCCAAACCATCAACATTATGACGTTAGGTGGGCTTGCACTCGCGGTCGGCGTCCTGGTAGATGAAGGCACAGTGCTGATGGAAAATATTCACGTCCACCTGGCAAAGGGCGAGTCGAAGGCGCACGCCGTCCTCAACGCGAGCCGAGAAGTTGCAATCCCACGCTTGCTCGCAATGCTGTGTGTGCTGGCCGTGTTTTTACCGTCGTTCTTTATGACGGGCCCGGCGAAATCGCTGTTTCTGCCTCTAGCGCTGGCGGTCGGGTTTTCGATGGGAGCTTCTTATTTGCTCTCCAGTTCACTGGTGCCGGTGCTTTCGAATTGGCTGCTCAGGTCCGAGACCGGCCACGAAGAGAATTCGACGCAGACGGGATTCGAGCGTTTCCGCAAGCGATTTCTGGGTGTCTTAGACCGGGTGACGAAGAGCCCTGCGATCCTACTCGGCAGCTACGCCCTAATAGCCGCCCTGGCGCTCTTGCTAATTGCGCCACGGCTGCCGCGGGAGATTTTTCCTTCGGCCGCTTCCAATCAGTTCCGGCTGCGTTTTGACGCACCCGATGGAACGCGCGTGCCGGTTACCGAAGAGATGGCGCGAAGGGTGCTCGATATCATCAACCGCGAGGCCGGTCCCGGCAACGTGGATCTAACGTTGGGCTACGTCGGCGTCCAGGGCTCATCCTATCCAATCAATACGGTGTTTCTGTGGACCAGCGGACCGCACGAAGCAATCCTGAATGTCGCCCTTAAGCCGGGCGCTTCCATTTCTGTTCACGACCTAGAGGAGAAGCTGCGGAAGGCGCTGCCGCAGGAGGTTCCAGGATCGCACTTCTCTTTTGATCCTGGAGACCTCGTAAGCCAGATCCTCAACTTCGGGACTCCTTCTGTGATTGAGATCGCAACGACTGGTCCGCAATATAACGATGTGTTGAGCTATGCCGGGAAAATGCAACAGGAACTCGCAAAAATCGCTGAGCTGAGGGATCTCGGGTACGAAGAGCCGCTTCATTATCCGACAGTGAACGTCAACGTCAACCGGGTCATGGCAGGACAGCTTGGCACAACCGCGGATCAAATCGGCCAAGCGGTAGTTTCCGCTACCGGGTCCAGCCGCTTCGTTTCTCCCGACTACTGGAGAGACCCACGATCCGGAGTGAGCTATCAGGTGCAAGTACAAGTGCCGCAGGCTCAGATGACCTCCACCAAGGACATTGAAACCATTCCAGTCGCAAGCACGACCGGCGCACATCCGCTTTTGAACCAGGTGGCTACCGTGCGTTTGGGAACGGTGCCCGGAGAGCTCGACCGGCAAAACGGACTTTGGCTGATTGGGCTTTCCGCCAACCTTGGCAGGAATGATCTGGGAACTGCAGGCCGCGAGATCAATCGGGCAATCGCGCGAGCCGGGACACCACCGCGCGGAGTGGCCGTCCAGGTTCGCGGCCAGATAAGCGCAATGAGTCAGATATTCGGGAATCTCGCAGTCGGCTTGGTGATTGCCATTGTTGTGATCTTGCTGCTGCTGGCCGCGAACTTCGAGTCGGTTCGTCTTTCGCTGATTGTCCTCTCCACTACGCCCGCAG
Organism: Acidobacteriaceae bacterium; assembly: GCA_003166855.1. Classification (GTDB taxonomy): domain Bacteria; phylum Acidobacteriota; class Terriglobia; order Terriglobales; family Acidobacteriaceae; genus Sulfotelmatobacter. Next base: position 11,464 of record PMUM01000455.1, read on the forward strand.
TTTTGACCGGTTCAATTCTCATGCTGCTCATCACGGGAACCAGCCTGAACCTGGAGAGCTTCATGGGCACGATCATGGCGATTGGGGTGGCCGTCGCAAACGCGATCCTGCTTGTGACCTTCGCCGAGCAGAACCGGAAAGCTGGCGCAGACGCCAAAACTGCGGCTCGAAATGCCGCGGGCGAACGCCTGCGACCAGTGCTTATGACCAGCCTCGCCATGATCACTGGCATGATTCCGATGGCGCTAGCCATAGAGCGCGGCAGCGAGGGCACTGCGCCACTGGGCCGCGCGGTGATTGGGGGACTGCTGGTTGCCACTGCGGCCACGCTGCTGGTGTTGCCCACGGTCTTCGCGATGGTGCAGCGAAGCGCGCCTCTAGCCTCACCAACGCTTGATCCTGATGATCCTGGTTTCGCTGGTTCGCCGGAGGTTGCGCGATGAAGCTGCTGTCTTTTCTTGTGCTGGTATCAACTCTACTTCTGGCGAGTTGCACCGAACCATTGCCATCGCAAGCTGGCGCTCAGTCGGCGCAAGCAGTGAACGTGGTTGCCGTCGAATCGCAGAAGCTCGACACGGTGCTTTCGCTGCCGGCGCAAATCATTCCGTATGAAACCGTGGACATCTATCCGAAGGTCACGGGATTCATCGAAACGATTCGCGTGGATCGCGGGTCGCACGTCCGGGCTGGTGAAGTGATAATTCGCCTGTCCGCGCCGGAACTGGTAGCACAGCGCACCCAGGCGGAAGCCAGCCTTCAGGGTGCCCAATCGCAGCTATCGGCAGCGCAGGCGAAGCTTGCCTCTGACGAGGGAACTTATCAGCATCTGTCTGCGGCAGCTAAGACTCCGGGCGTTGTCGCCGGCAATGACCTGCAGGTTTCCAAACAGAGCGCAGCCGCGGACCGTGCGCAGGCAGAGGCCGCTACGAACAACGTCCGAGCCGCACAAGATGCACTGCGCAGCGTGAAGCAGCTTGAGTCGTATCTCGAAATTGCCGCTCCCTTTAGCGGGGTGGTCACGTTGAGAAACCTTCATCCTGGTGCGCTGGTGGGACCTGCGTCCGGAACACCGGGCGCGCAGCCGATTGTCCAAATCGAAGATCTCGACCGCTTGCGGCTTGTGGTTCCAGTTCCGGAAGCATATACGGCCGGCATCCGCGAGGGCCAGCAGGCCGCCTTCAGCGTGCCTGCATATCCAGGACGCACATTTCACGCTCCCATTGCCCGGATTGCGCACGATGTCACGCAAAATACGCGGACCATGGCAGTCGAACTGGACGTCCGGAACACCGATGGGCAGATCACGCCAGGAAGCTTTGCCACCGTCGAATGGCCGATTCAGCGCTCCTATCCAACGATGTTGATTCCATCCACCTCCGTTACGACTGACCTTCAGCGGACTTTCGTGATTCGTGTGCGACAGGGCAAAGCAGAGTGGGTGGATGTCAAAACCGGTGTCACTGTCAACGGTAAGACCGAAGTGTTCGGCGAACTGCAGCCAGGTGACATCGTGGTAGCAAATGCCACCGACGCGATCCGGCCCGGAACCAGTTTGTCTACCCGACAGCTCTCATCGCCAGCGCCGGGAACCTAGCAAGAATGCGGCTGCTGACGTCTTAACTGCGAGGACTTCCGGCGGGCAACGGTTGTTGTCGCTGCACTCCTATACCGCTTGGACAACCCAGCTGCCTGGAAAACGTGGATCGAAGGCGTTAATCGGGTAATGGAACCGCGTGCCCGCGCGAGACAACTCGTACCCTCTTTAGGCTCCCTGTAGCATCCAACCGATAGACATAGATTGGATAGCCGATGAGAGCGGTCGGACCCTGCGGCGAATATTTGATCGCAAGGCCAACTAGAGCCTCCGCCGTTGCTTCTGGACTTACTCTGTGTGACTGGAATGCACGTTCCCATTTTTGAAAGGAGGGCAAAGATCCGAGCGGTGACTGGGTGTCTTCAAATCCCGCCTTTAGAGTCGTTATTTCGCCGCTCAGAATGAGATGCGGGAAATCATTGCCGATGGACTCGTCGACATGGTAGGTAAAAGACTGGCTTTTGGCTGCCGACAATTCGAGATAAACGTCGACCGTTTCGGCCTTTAGTTTGTTATCAGCATCACGACCTGCAAAAACACACTCCAGTAATTACCGCCCGGAGGTTGCGACCTGCTGACTCAAGAATAGGATTCGGTTCTTCTGTTCCGGGGAAAGCTGATTCAAACGTTCCGACATATTTCGTCCAAATGCGCCGGCCAAAACAGTCATCGTGTGGTCGAAAACCTGCTTTGTCCCATAGACGGAATAGAGTTCTTTCGCCAGATCCGTCGCATGGATCTTGACGGTTGCAGTGTCGATTTCCGTCAGTCCACTGCACATGAATGCCAGCCGGGGCCCCAACCGGACTACCTTCTCTTCCAAGTGCGAGACTGGAGCGCTATTGTCGCCGGATACCGTCAGCCACTTTCCATCTGATGCAATTGCAATCTCACCTTTGTCTAGAACGATGACGTATAAAGTAGCGTCGGCTGTGATCGGGAAGAAGATCAGCGCGCTCAGGGCAAGTAAAGCCTGCAGAACTCGTCTCAATTGAAATTGCGTCGTGCCCATTTTGTTGGACGACCGTAACTCCGTTGCACCATCGTTAGCGTGGTGACAAGGTCTTGCCCGTAAGAATCGCATGTGTGGCATTTGCAGTAGCAGCACGAAAAGTATCTCACGCGAGCACCGTGTCTGGCATTCGACGAGTTGAGAATGTTCCGGGCGCGCTGCGATCCGGTCCTTTCTGAGAGGCCTTTGCGAGCAATTCATAGGAATTCTTCGATGCTAAGAAGCAAAGTTCCCGCCTGGCGACAGCCCTACAGCGATCAATAGCGAAGCCGCCAAGTCTCAAGAATATGCGGGGAGAATGAAGAATTAATCGCGGACCGTGCACGTGCGGTTGCCCATCAAGATTGACATTCTGACCATGAACTCTGATCGCCATCATTTACCACGTCGTGTTCGTCTGACCGCTAGCGGTCCGCCCAGCTGGCCGTGGTTTGTACGTCGGTCTTTTTTGTCGTTTTTTCTAGCGCAGTTCGGTTTCCAGAAACGCTTTCTGGAATTCAAACGACCACACTGTGCGATGTGCTCAGGCAGCGGTCACTAACCGACAGGCCTTCAGTGTCTTAAGTTCCACCCTGATTTGGATCCGAATTGGCTACGCGATTGCTACTACCGCTTTGAGGTCAAGGATGATTCCCGAGCCCTTTCCCAACACATAGTCAGTCAGAGGTTACGCAATCCCCAAGAAGGTCTTCCTCGTGGACGATTCGACGACCACGCTGATGATCGAAGAGGTGCCCAAGCCGAAGAAGGCGAAGGTGGCGGCAGCAACGTTGCCGCCGATGTGCAGGCTCTAAAAGACGCCATCGCGGGTTGACGGGGTTCTTTTCCTTTGGATATTCATCGCACATTCATCCGAAATTAACAAGTTTTTAACAAAGTGCCAGTAGCCTTGGGTCTTTCCAAACGAGGTGACCCATAGCCCGGCGTTCCGGACGAGCGTGTGTGGATGACTGTTGTTCGTTTCAAACTACCTAAGGAGAGATGAAATGAGAAGAACTATGGCCGCAGCGCTAACGGTCATCATTGTGTTCAGCGCCTTTGCAGCGCCCGCCCAGCAGGCCGCAACCAACAGCAATTCCAAACCACGCAGCAAGAACCCTGCCAAGGCAGGTGCTCCGAGCGTTTCTGACCAGCTCAAGACCATGCAGGATTCGATTCAGGCGCAACAACAGGAGATTCGGCAGCTTATGAAACAGTTGCAGAGTCGAGACGCCGAGCTCCAGCAACTGCAGCAGCAGATGAATCAGGTGCAAAGTACTGCAAGTCAGGCTCAACAGAAAGCAGACAGTGCCACCTCGGCGACGGCGCAGCAGCAGACCGAAGTTGCAGCGGTAAAGAACGAAGTCACCGACCTGAAGACCAACGCCACAAGTACAGTGCTGAGTCTTCAGGAAACTCAGAAAAACATCAACTCTGCCATCGAAAACCCCTTGGCGATTCACTACAAGGGAATCAGCATTACGCCGGGTGGCTTCGTAGCGGCTGAAACGGTGAGCCGCCAACGGGCCACCGAAGCCGACATCAACACCCCGTTTAATAGCATTCCGTATCCAGGGAACGCACTCTCCAATATTTCCGAGAATGCCTTCACCGCTCGTCAGAGCCGCCTTGCCCTGCTTGCGGAAAGCAAAGTGGGCAGCACCAAATTGACCGGATACTGGGAAGCTGATTTTCTTGGCGCGGGCGTAACTTCCAATAACCGGCAAAGCAATAGCTACGTATTGCGCCAGCGGATTCTCTACGCGCAAGCCGCATTTCAGAGTGGGTGGACCTTGACAGGCGGTCAGCAGTGGTCTTTGGCGACGGAAACCAGAAAAGGAATCACAAACCGCCAAGAAGTGCTTCCGCAGACCATTGACTCGCAGTACCAAGTGGGCTTCAGCTGGGAGCGGCAGTACGGCTTCCGGGTAGTCAAAGACTTCGGTGGCAAGTTCGCTCTTGGCCTTGCCGTGGAAGGACCACAGGCAACCATCGGTGGACGAGGTTTTTCTACGATTACAACAACGAACGTTGGGACCGCTTCAGTTACCACGACCGGAAATGCCTTCGTCGATGGTCCGGGCAGCGGCGGCGGCCTGTATAACTTCGCCGACACGACCGGGTATTCCTTCAACAAAACACCTGACATCATCGTCAAGGCAGCCGCGGATCCCGGGTACGGCCATTACGAACTGTTCGGCGTCCTTAGCACGTTCCGCAACAGAGTTTATCCCTGCGGCGTGGTAGGCACGAATGCAAACGATACGGCTCCTCCGGCGACCCCCACGACAATTACTTGCGCGATAAATGCTTCCACTTCTCCGAGTTCTGTTGGCGCGTATAACGACAGCCGAACGGGAGGTGGTTTCGGAGGTAACTTGCGCGTTCCGCTGTTTACGAAGAAGTTGGACTTCGCTCTCCAGGGAGCCGCAGGAGATGGCATCGGCCGTTACGGTTCGGCGCAGCTTGCGGATATAACGCTCCGTCCCGACGGTACACAAGCCCTGATCCGCACGGCTCACGCACTTGGCGAACTGGAGTACCACGCCAACCGGAAACTGGATATCTACGCCTACTTTGGTGGGGAGTACGCATGGCGCACGGCATATCAGGGGTACGACAGCATTACGGTCACCAAGACGCCGGCGATTCCGGCCACCGCCACGACTACCGCAATTCCTGCCACAATAACAACCGCGTTCAAGCTAAACCAGTATGGTGGATACGGTTCGCCCTTCGCCAATAACTCGGGTTGCAGCACGGAAAATCCGCCGTCCAATCAGCTCACTCCGTCTGGCGGCGGTACCTGTGCCGGAGACACTCGCCTCATCATGGAGGGAACCCTTGGGTTCTGGCATAAGTTGATCCAGGGAGATAAAGGCGGCCTTCGCTGGGGAATTCAGTACTCCTATTTTACGAGGAGTGGCTGGTCAGGGAACAACGCAGGTGCCAGTGCATTCGGCATTTCGCCCAAGGCCGTGGACAACATGGTATGGACCTCGTTCCGCTACTATTTGCCGTAGCGTGTCCGAACCTCACCCCGGCATTTTGATTCTCTCCTTTTGCCGGGGTGAGGATATTTCTTGAGTCCTTGCTATTTCGGCATCACAACAACTTCATCCTTTGGTATGGCGTCGAGCGTAGCTTTATCAATGCCCAGATGGGCCATCACGAGCTCCGGAGGTGTGTGGGTGAGCCATTCCGAAAGCGCAAGGTCCTGATAGAAGCTGCTCTTGAACATCTCCAGAAATTTCAGGTCGGTGTCGCCGGTATTCTGGACGTAGTGGGGCAGCGTCTTGAGGACATATCCAACGTCCCCGGCTTGAAAGTCCATGGTGCGGGCACGGCCTCCGGTGGCAAACACAGTCATTCTTCCAGTACCGCTGATGTAGTACTGCCATTCGTCGGCGTTGGGATGCCAGTGAAGTTCGCGGATCCCTCCCGGATGGACCGTGATGATTGCCGCCGCTATCGTCGTGGAGACTTTGAATTTGCTGGAATCGACAATCAGCACCTCGCCTCCCTTGGTGCGTTTCGTTATCGGCTGCTGCGCCGTACGGAACGCGAAATCTACCGGCGATAAGCCCTGGGAGCCACTCGTCGCCTTCAGGTCCGCGGCCAGCGGGCCGGGAACCGCAGCTTGGAAGATAAACTTCTCCCTCAGTGGCATTTTCCTCATTGCCTGTTCACTCACGCCGAAGTTTTTCGAGAGCACATCGTGGGGCGTGTGTGCCATCCAGTCGGTGAGCAGCACCGTCTCGTATTCGGAGAAGTTGCCATCGTCGAACACCAGCAGAAACTCGGCACCATCGGAATTCAGGCCTTGAATGGAATGTGGAATCCCCGTGGGGAAGTACCAGAGATCGCCTTCGGTCACATCGCTCACGAAGCTCTTGCCGTCTGCATCAAGCCCGGTGATCCGCGCGTTTCCGTAGAGCATGAAGGCCCACTCCGCAGCCGTATGCCAGTGCAGCTCTCGGATGCCTCCTGCGGTCAATCTCATGTCCACGCCCGCCATCGACTTTGAAACCGGTAGCTCCCGGACGGTAACCTCGCGCGACCATCCCCCCTCCTGCATCCGTTTGTGAGCGATTCCGAAAGGGTATTTGAACGTTGCTACGCCGCCCGCATCGGTCGGCGGAGGTAAGAAAGAGTCTGGATTCTGGGCATCCAGCTGGGAATTGCCTGGGCCAGGAGCAGTGGCGCTTCGATCGGTCTTGGTTGGATACAGTTTCTGATCTTGGCCCGCAGCGTCCACCGCCGATAGCATGCCAGCGGCTAGCGCAGCCGACCCCACTCCCAGGAATCCACGCCGCGAAACCAGGTCCGTCTTCGCATCGTCGTTCATAAGTTCTTCCTTTTAGGAACGCAAGCAGACAAGACTTCCCGACTCCAGCTCCCTAGTTGCGAAAACAATACGGCAGCGACCCTGTGGTGTCAATCTGGGCCGTAACGATAAGCGCAGTTGCTCTGTTCACCACTGCTAGGAACTGAGATCGCGAGGGAATTCACGCCGTTGGCGTGACGTGGTATGTGGAGACACCAGTTGGGGTTGCGCAGCTAACCTCGGCGATCTCTGGAGCGCACGCGGCAGGGTTGTTCGCCCGCAGCACTACTCCTTTGTAAGATTGATTGTGCCGCTTGAGTCACAAACTCCGTTGGAATCGTTGTAGGTGCCGTTGAGGTGCTCGTCGGCCGAATCGACGGTGAGTTGGAGGCTAGTTGTGACCGGATCCGATGGCGTCTGAGAAAGGCTTGCCAGTACGCGCTCGGACTTTGGAAGAAGCTGACCTGCTTCTTGGAGCATCCCGAATTAGAGCTCAGTACCAATCTTGCGGAGAATTCCATGCGTCCCGTGGCTCTGGGTCGGAAGAACTGGATCCACATCGGCAGTCCGAAGGCCGGGCCTAAGGTTGCGGCGATTTTCTCGGTCGTCGAAAGCTGCCGCAGGCTGAAAGTCCCCGTGCGCGAGTACTTTTCCACGATTCTCCCCGGGCTTGCCGATCTCCCGATCCGCTGCCTCGCAGACCTTACTCCCGCTGAGTGGGTCGGCCGGCATTCATAGACTCAAGCGACTGGGGCCTTAGCGGGAAAGGGTTTTGCGAGCACAACCCCATAGGTTCCTGTTTGCCAACCACGTGCCCCGTGATGAGCCGATTCGGCATCGTGAGTAATAACGCGATGTTTCATCAACTGCGGTATGCGACAAAGAAGCGTCGCTTGCCTGCTTCACTGTAGTTTGGCGTACTCCGCCTTGGTTTGCTTCAGGATGGGGATGTCGGGGTCGGCGTCTTTCCAGAGGGTGAGGAAATCTTGATAGGCCGCCTTTGCCTTGGCGGTGTCGCCTTGCATAGCATAAGCACGGGCCAAGCCGAGGCGGGCAAGTGCGCCCCACGGAAAGTTCATCGCCACTCCTCTGTGGTCAATGAAGTTCTGAAATTCCGCCGCCGCTCGGTTGCCGTCGTGGAGCATGAGATAGGCTTCGCCACGCAAATAAACCGGGCACAGGAATATAGTGAGGTCGCCCGTAGCCGAGCTGAGTTCGATCGTGCTAGCCACCTTCAATAGTTCGATTGCCCGGTCCGGGTCTTTGTGCCCCAAGGCGACGGCTGCTCGGATCGTGGGCAGCCAATACCTCTGCACCATCGTGTCCAGCGGGAATGTCTTGTCGAGTTCGGTAGTCAGCTTCTCCGCCCCTGCACTATCGCCTGCCCGAGCCAGAGCCAGCGCCATCATAGTTCGCACATCGCGGTTCGGGGCTAGCTTCAACGCCGCATTGGCGTCGGCACGGGCCTGCTTCAGGCTTCCCGATTCCACCTCGCGCAGTGCTTCCTCTGCCTGATATCCTGCGGCCGTTTCTTGGGCGTCGTTGTGCTGGGCTGAATCCATCGCCCGACGGGTAAGGTCGTGCGCGTCCTTCAGCTTGCCGTGCCAACCTTCCGTGTCCGCTTGCGCGGCCAGCAACAGGTCTTCCGCGCCCGGCTCGCCCGTGGCGCCTGAGACTAACTGCGCCATCTGCGCTGTATCGCCCTTCAGAAACGCCAACCAGTAGCGGCTCTGGAGCAGTTGCTCGTTGTCCAGATTGCGCTCCTCCGCCTGCTTGAAAACCGCCTCTGCTTCATCCAGCCGGTTTTGGCTCATATAGGCGAGGCTGAGGAGATAATAGAGGAGCCCATTCTTTGGATCCAGGCGCACTGCTACTTGCCATTCCTCCAATGCCTTTTCCCAGTTTCCCACAGTGGCTGAAACGAATCCCAGCTCGGTGTATGGCATGGCGTCTCTAGGGTAGGTCTGCAGCCACAGCTCATCGACCTGCGCCCCCTTCTCCAGCTCTCCTGTCACGAAATCGTAGTAGCCTGACTCGATCCAGAACCGTTCTCGTTCGCTCACCTTCTCACGCAGGTCGTAAGCCTTGCGTCCGTTTTCAGCCGCCCCCGCGATTTCGTTGAGGTCGTGATAGAGAACCGACATCTGGGCGTAGGCCATGGCAAAATTCGGGTCAAGGTCCACCGCCCGTTTGTAGAAAGGCTGCGCGGCCGTGTCTCCTTTCGCAGCCCACGTCTTCAGTCCCAGGCTGTACACTTTCAGCGCCTCCAGCGACGGCGTGGTCGCCTCCTCCAGCGGCGTGGCGTATTTCTGCACCGAGCTGAGCGACTCGCCCAGCTTGCCGCGCAAACTGATCGCCGCATTGTCCAGAGCCTTGAGCACCGCTTCCTTGCCCGACGCCTGCTGCTGCGCTTCGGCCAGCACGTCCCCCGTATTGCAGTTCACTGCCTTCAGCCCAATCACGTACTGGCTGCCTAGCCCCACAATCGAGCCGGTCACGATGGCCTTGCTGCCCGTGCGCAGGCAAACCTCGTGTGTGACCTCCGGCGTCAACCGGTCATCGGCGGAACGTCCCATCATCTTCAAGGTCTCAATCACCTTGCGCTCGGACACCATGGCCAGAAACGGCGATTGCTCAAGCTGTACCGACAGTCCCTGCTTCAGCGTGTCGTCGAATACGGCATCGCCTGTCTTGTTGTCGAAATCGGAAAGAACAATGGTGTCCTTGTCGGTCAGTGCTCCGACTTGGCGGCGCGGATAGAGAAGCCAGCCCGCGATCAGCCCGACCGGCAGAACTGCCGATGGGACAACCATCTTCCAGAGCTTCTGCTTCGCTACCTTGGAGTCTTGCTGCGGCCGCTCATCCTCCACCTCAGCAATCAGCCGGTAGCCGTGGCGCGGCAGAGTTTCTATGTAGCGAGGCTCATCGGCGTCATCACCAAGCGCTCTCCGCAGCTTCCCGATGGCGGTGTTGATGGAGTGGTCGAAATCTACGAAGGTGTCGGCGTGCCACAGACGCTGGCGGAGTTCCTCGCGGGTAATCCACTCCCCAGGCTGGTCCACAAGGATAGTGAGAATTTGGAAGGGCAGACCTTGGAGTGGGACCTTGCTGTCCTCTTTGCGCAATTCCCGCGAGACCAGGTCGACCGTGAACGGTCCGAACCGTACTTGCCGACGTGTTGTAGCCAGAACTGGCACGAGGCGTTCGCCGCCTTTCGCTCCACAAATTCTAAGAACCGCACCCTACGCTTCGGGACAAAGTCCAATCTTACTTCCGATTGGTCGGCACGGTTAATGAACTGAAGAGAATCTGAGCCACGTACGGTCCGCTGTCGCCAGTCGGCATCGGCACTGTAAATGGAAAATTCAAGGGGAATCAGTGATTGCACTCACATCCCGATGTGACGGAACGGGCTAGCAGCGCGGCATCTGCTCTAGATTCAAGGACATGCGACACACCCTCGCACCAGCCAACACGCAGGATTCCGACCCAGCTACTGCCCAGTTGACTTGCAGTTGACTCACAGGTGACACGCCGTGCATTGCCGCGAAGTCCGGGTTGCAGCACGATGGTGGCGCTTGTGGGTCCTAGCTCTGGGAGAGCAGTTCCCGCTTGAGAGGCATCCCCTGAGGCGAATGACCTCAATTCTTGGGAGACGAGACAAATTGTTAGCGAGAGGAGAAAGCTGCATGTCGTACATGAACTGCAAAGTGAAACGTGCCGGCCTCGGAGTTGCTATTCTCGGGGCCATTTTGGGATTCATCCTGCTTCTGCCCGCTACCGTCTGGGCGGGCGGTCACACAGTGAACGTCCCGCCACCAAACGGCGTAGACGACACGGCGAACATCCAAGGGGCGCTGAATGTGTGCGTGAAGTACGGTCCGGGCTGCACCGTGCAGTTGGCCGCGGGAACATACTTCACCAAGCAAGTCGTCGTTTACAACTCAAGGAACTTTCAAGGGTACGGGTATTGGCAGCACGACCATCGAAGCCCTTCCCAATCTACCTGTCAACTGGCCGGACCAAACCGTGGCTTCGTGCCAGCCCAACCTCACAACTTGTATCTGGCCCAGCGTGTTTGAGTTTGTGGAGGGCAACATTAGCGTCTCGGACTTGACCATCAAGGCTACCGCTATACCACCTACTCAACCTTTCGTGTATGCGGGCGCCTCCTTAAATGATCTCTACGAGGTCCTGGGCTTCACGGGCCAGTATCCCACCGACGTCAGCATCGACCGCATTCGCATGGAAGGCATGCCCTACAGCCTTGGTGCCTTTGGCTATACTGTAGAAAATGGTGTCCACTACAGTGGCGATTTCCCCCGCAGTTCGGCTGCCTTCGACTATTACTTCTTAAGCGGTTCGTTCACCGTTCGGAGCAGCTATTTTGAGAATGTCGGATTAGCCATTTCTCAGGACGCGTTTTCCACGTCGAGCCAAATCACCATTGGCGGTTCGCCTTCTGCTGGCAATCACATTAAAAATGTCTTAGGTGGGTTGGACATAGAAGCTTCAGAGAAGTCGGTCTTTGAGATCTCCTATAACGAGTCCTCGGGCAGCAGCGCGGGCATGTGGGTTTCTCATACGTGGGTGCCATTTGTACCGAGCAGCCCATCCCGCTACTTCATTCATGACAACAAGTTTATCGGGACCGCGCAGAATGCCGACGCCATCTACCTCTACGACGAGGTACCACCTTATATTCAAGCGGCGGTCTGGAACAACGCCGCTGAAGTACAGGACATTCTGTCGGAAGGCATCGGTGTCTACTACACCAAGGGCACCGCAGTGTGGAATAACAGCGTCACCGGAACGGACGGATACGATGGAATCGGCCTATGGAGCAGTACTTTCGACGCTGTGGCAAACAACAACGTGAGCGGCTTCACGGTCGATAACACAGCGGGGCTGGCCCAGATATATCTCGACCCATCCACGACCAACGACCTCGTGGTCTGCGCTGAACGCAGCGACTCTGTCCTCAACCAAGGCACCAACAATGCCATCATTGGCTGCCAGCAATCCACAGCGTCAGCGGCCTCCGCAGAAGATGCCAGGAGCGCAGCTCGTGCTGCTTCCGCCACTCGGCGAAGCCTCCCGAGAAAGAAGCCACTAATGCCACAGTAAACCTGCATCCGCGACAAACGACAAAGCTGCCCGATGTCTGGGAGAGCCATCTGGCTCTCCCAGCTGTCCTGAGTTTGACCGAGTTCGCGGCCCGCAAGGTTAAGGCCGCCATCCGGCGATTAGCTCGGCGTTTCGGACGCAGATCTACCACCCAGGAAATATAAATGCCCGGCTTACTTCATAGGTGAAAGCGGGCGGAACGACTGTTCGTCAGTAGTGGCAAGGAAAGATAGGAGTCACTCCGATTAGTACTCCTTTCTTTAGAAACGAATTTCCATCATGGAAAAGGAGACACTAATGAAATCCCGTACAATTCTGATAGTAATTCTTTTCACCTTCTTTGCTTCGGCCGCATGGCCGCAAGCGCAACCGCAATGGAAGCACAAAATCATCACCTACGAAGTTCCGGGCGCGGGCAACGGCGCTGGACAGGGTACCCAAGCCTTCGGCATCAATTCATCGGGCGAGGTCGCGGGATTTTACACTGACGCGAACAACATGAATCACGGCTTCCTGCGCAAGCCCAACGGCACCTTCACTAAGTTTGATCCTACGGGGTCCACGAACACCTTCGTGATCGGCATCAACGATGAGGGGGCGATCCCGGGATGGTACTACGACGTGAACAACGTGATGCACGGCTTCCTACGCGCTCGCGACGGAGCCATCGCCACGTTCGACGCTCCGGGCGCGGGCACAGGCGTCAACCAAGGCACGATCGCCGGGGACCTCAACCACCTCGGGGTGATCGCAGGATACTACATTGACGTGAACAATGTGTCTCATGGCTTCCTGCTCAATCCCGACGGCATCTTCACCACGTTTGATGCTCCGGGGGCGGGCACAGGCGCGGGCCAAG
>PMUM01000346.1 GCA_003166855.1 Acidobacteriaceae bacterium
GCCGACGACAAGGCGGTCTACTCCTACATGCCCGAGATCGTGAAATTCTATCTCGGCGAAGAACCGATCCTGAAGAACGTGCCGACCTGGCGCTGCCGCGAAGCCAAGGACCTAGCCTATGTGCTCGACAACTTAAGCGAGCTGGTGGTGAAGGAAGTGCACGGCTCCGGCGGCTACGGCATGCTGATCGGGCCACACAGTACCGAGGCCGAAAGGGAAGACTTCCGTCGGCGAATCGAAGCCGAGCCGCGCAACTACATCGCCCAGCCCACTCTGACTCTCTCGCGTGCACCATGCTTCCTTGATGGCGAAGTGCAGGCGCGGCATGTCGATCTGCGTCCCTACATTTTGTATGGTGAGAACGTGACCCTCGTGCCCGGAGGTCTAACTCGGGTGGCGTTGCGGCGCGGATCGCTGGTTGTGAACTCGTCGCAAGGCGGCGGCAGCAAAGACACCTGGGTGCTTCGCGCATGACGAATTCGCGCATGAAAGCTCGCGCATGAAGAATAAGGCATGAACGACCGGAGGCGAACAGCCATGCTTTCCAGAGTCGCGGACAGTTTGTACTGGATGAGCCGCTACCTGGAGCGCGCCGAACACACGGCCCGTCTGATCGACGTCGACCTGCAGCTTCGCCTCGACCAGTCTCCCGAAGCCGGCGCCGGACGATGGCTGAGGCTACTGGAGGCCTCGCAGGTTCCCGCCCCGGAAGATGGCAAGATCGACGCGGCATCCCTGACTCACGTTCTTACACTCGAACGGACAAATCCGTCTTCCATTCTGTCCTGTGTCGCCGCCGCGCGCGAGAACCTGCGCCAGGTGCGTGAGCAATGCAGCACGGAAATGTGGGAGCAGTTGAACCGCCTACATTTGCAGGTCAACAGCACCACAGCGAGCGAGGTATGGCTGCTGAATACTCACGTATTCTTTCGCGCCGTGCAGGAAGGCGCGCACTTGTTCCAGGGAGTCACCGACTCGACCATGTCGCACGGCGAAGGATGGCAGTACATCCAACTGGGACGCTTCGTCGAACGCACCGACGAACTGGCACGCTTGATAGGCACGCACTTCGGGCGTCTCCCTCACCCGCTTGATCAGGCGGTGGAGAGCGAAGAATATCTCGAGTGGGTGGGCCTGCTGAAATCGTGCGCGGCCTTTGAGGCCTACTGCAAGACCTACACGGCAGAAATCCGTCCGCTGCGCGTGGCCGAGTTCTTGCTCTTGAACCCGGAGTTCCCGCATTCCGTGCGCTTCTCCGTCGACCGCGTGCACGCGGCGCTGGTTGCGATCGGAGAATTAACAGAACGCAAAGCCGAGCAACCGGTGCGCCTCGCAGGACGCCTCTGCGCGACCCTGAGTTTCAGCCAGATCGAAGAAATCATGGCCCAAGGCGCGAATGGCTACGTCGGCAGCATACGCTGGCAATGCGCGCAAGCGCATACCGCGATTCAGCAAGTTTATTTCGATTACTCGGTCGAATCAGCACTGGCTTCGTAGCGCCGGCGTCCCGCCGGCTGTCGCGATGGCGTCTCGCCCTCGCACCGGCCGGCGAGAAAGAGGAATCCGTGATCTACTCAGTCCGCCACACCACAACCTTTCGCTACGAGCCCGCAGTCCGCGAAAGCGTAATGGAAGTCCGCCTGCAACCGCGCAGCGACGGGGAACAGCGCTGCCTCAGTTTCATGCTCAACGTCGACCCGGCAGCCAACGTCATGCAGTATCGCGATTTCACCGGAAACACGGTCCATCATTTCGACATCGCAGGGACGCACAAGCTGGTCAAAGTCACCGCGCAATCGGCGGTAGAAGTGCAATCCGTCCCACCGCCGCGAACCTCGAGCGTCGGAGACTGGGCCGACCTCGACGCCCTGATCGCCGGCAACGACTACTGGGAGATGCTCCTGCCCAGCCACTTCGCGCACTCCAACCCGGAACTGGAGAATCTCGCGAAGGAACTCCGCTGTGAGCGTCGGGGCAATCCTCTGGTGTTGTTGACGGAACTCAACGAGGCGATCTACAAATTATTTGCCTACGTTCCGAACAGCACGAAAGTAGATTCACCCATCGAAGAAGCGCTACGTACGCGCCAGGGAGTCTGTCAGGATTTCGCCCACATCATGATCGCTCTGGTGCGCCGCCTGCACATCCCATGCCGCTACGTCAGCGGCTACATGTTTCATCGCGATGAACCCGAGAAAGACCGTTCGCTCGAAGGCGCGTCGCACGCCTGGGTCGAAGCGCTGGTTCCGGGGCTGGGCTGGGTTGCGTTTGATCCCACGAATAATCTGGTCGGTGGCGACCGCCACATTCGCATAGCCATCGGCCGCGACTACGCCGACGTTCCACCCACACGCGGCGTCTACAAAGGCGAAGCGCAAAGCGAGCTAAGCGTGGCCGTCACGGTAAGTCCCGCAGATACCGTGTCGCCGGAGCCGGCGATGCCGCCTTTTGTGGTGCGATCGAGGCCCGTACTGGCGCGTCCGGCCGCGCGTTCCGAGCAGGAACAACAGCAGCAGTGAGATTCGGCAGTGAGATTCGATGGATCGACCGCAGGTCAACCTGTTATTGTGGATGGGCCGTAATGAGCTGAGTGCTGTAATTTTCCACGGAACCTCCGCGACTGGTGCCCAGACCCTACAAACGGATCGACTAGATGCTGTTCAACAGCCTGCCCTTTCTCTATCTTTTTCTTCCCGTTACGTACTTGGTTTTTTGGAAGCTCCACACGAAAGTTCAGCGTTATGTGTGGCTCACGATCACGGGCTATATTTTCTATTCATTCTGGAACCCAAAATTCTGCCTCCTCATGGCTGTGTCCACGCTGGTTAGTTATGGAGCGGGACTTGGCTTCCTCCGATGGAAGGATGCTCGCCGCCGGCGCCTGTGCCTGGTATTTCCGATCGTATTCGATTTGGCTCTCCTGGGGACATTCAAATACGCGAACTTTGCTTTGTCTTCCGGCAATTGGCTCTTGCAGTCCGTTCATTCCAACCTCCGTGCTCCCTCGTTTGATATCGTCTTGCCGATCGGAATCTCCTTCTACACATTTCATACGATTACCTACATCGTCGACAGTTATCGCGGCGTGATCAAGCCTACCCGCAATTTTTTCGAGTTCTCTTGTTATGTATCTTTATTCTCCCAGCTAGTCGCCGGGCCCATTGTCCGATTTCGTCAAGTCGAACAGGATCTTGAGAATATCGACCATGCCAACCGAACCGCTTATCTGGAACGTGACTGGTCCTTCTTTGTGTTCGGCATGATCAAAAAGGTTTTGATTGCCGATTCCATTGCGCGGATCATCAATCCTGCGCTCCTCCGATGGCAGTCACTCTCGACTCTCGACACCTGGCTCTGTATGTTGGGTTATACCTACCAGCTTTATTTCGATTTCTCCGGTTACAGCGATATGGCGGTCGGCTTGGGTGCGATGTTTGGCATCCGGCTTCCCCAGAACTTCAATTCTCCTTACAAGGCCGTCGACATCTCCGATTTCTGGAAGCGCTGGCACATTTCTCTGTCTTCCGTGCTCCGTGATTATCTCTACATTCCACTGGGTGGAAGTCGGCAGGGGGAATGGAAGACCTGTCGCAACCTGTTGATCACGATGTTACTTGGCGGGCTTTGGCATGGCGCCAACTGGACGTTCGTGGCGTGGGGGGCATACCACGGCATACTGCTGGTCGCCACTCGATACAGCGAGGCATTCTTGAACTTGTAGCCGGTGGCTCTTCGGAAATTGACCACCTTCATACTGGTAGTCGTAGGGTGGGTTCTATTTCGATCCGCGAATTTCTCGATGGCCTCCGGGCTGCTCACATCGATGTTCTTCTGGAGACCTGGTATCCACCTGGATACTGGGAAATCACTGGTCGGGATCTTGCTGATCGCGGGTGCCTTGGCTCATTTTGGGCCGAACACCTTTGAACTCCGGCACCGATGGAGTCCAGTTCAGGCTTTCGCACTCGGCGTCCTGTTCTTGGCGTGCATCGTGTTCATCTACGGTGGCCAGGAATCGCCATTTCTCTACTTCCAGTTCTAAAGGCGTACATGGTGACAGAACCAATGGCCCAAGATTCGACTCACTCACAACCGAGGCTCCTGCTCGGGCGCATTGGGCCTGCCGTGGTGCTGCTCTGCCTTGTGCTCGATATTTCGCTCCGTCTCCTGCCGCCAGGATTCATCACGTTCCGGGCATGGGAAGCCGTAACCCTATTCGCAACCGGAACCGGCCCCTTTGTCCCGAATGTGGCCTATCGGAGCACGCGGTCCTCCGGCGATCTCGCGAACCTTGCCAACCTACCGCATTCGCGTCAATACCGCGAAGAAGTGTTCAGTACCGATGCTGCAGGCTACAGGAATCGAGGGGAGACGGCCAAACCGTTCACGGGAATTCTGCTCCTTGGCGACTCGTTTGCGGCCGGTTCCGGAGTTTCTGACTCCCTGACGTTAGGTGAGCAACTCAATGCCATCTCTGGCCGTCGCGTGTACAACGGAGCACTGACTCCGAACTTCTGGGAACTGCTCCAGAACCTTCAAATGACTCGTGGCTTGGTGGTCTGGCAGCAGTCAGAACGCGAAGGGCTTCCTTCGTCCATCGTCCCCGAGCAGGACTGGAAGCGTCAGCTTGCCCGTAAAGCATTCGGCGATAAACGCGCTGAAACGGTGCGTGAAATCTACAAATACGCCGCGGCATTGGAGTCCTATTCGCCCCTGGAGATTCTGTGCAGCCGCGCTGTAAAGCTCTGGCAGAACGATAGGATTTTCCCGAATCCCTATCGCGATTGGGTCGTAGCAGCCAAACTACGCAATGGCCAGGAGATTCTGTTTCTGTCATCGGAGGTACAAAAGTATGAGACAGATCGCCGAACGGATCCGGAGTTTTTTGTTCAGCTGAAAGCGCAACTCCAACAGAAGGGAATCGGCCTGCTGGTAGCGCTGGTTCCCGATAAATACGTCGTCTACCATGATCTAATTTTGCCGCCACCGCCTCAGACGGAGCGTCCGCGGTATCTTGATGTCGTCGAACAACGCCTTGCTGCCGCCAACGTTCCGGTACTGAATCTGACACCGCTCTTCCGCGAGCAGGCCGCATCGTTGCTGGCTCGCGACGAGTATCTCTACTGGTTGGACGACACCCACTGGAACGGCGAAGGAATCCGCGAGGCGGCACAGGCGATCACAAATTCGACAGCCGTTTCAAAGTGTGGGTGCCGGTAGAGCAATGAATTGAAGGATGGCGGAGAAGGAGGGATTTGAATCCACCAGTAAACGGAGATTCAACAACAAAGGTAGCCTAGTGGTCATACAGAAGCCAATCGTTCCAACTGATTTCTTGCACAGGGAATTTGTCGTCAATCCTCTCAAAGATGAGCACCATTCGTGCCTGTTCATACGGTTTACTTCCGTACTTGATTCTGAATACCCTAGTAGCCTTTAGCCATCGTCCCCCGGGCTTTAATCCACCCACTCTTCGCAGGTACAACAGTTGGTGCCAAATACCGTTTCTTGCCGAGAACACAATATTGAAATCAACATTTTCTTGATCTTCCAAGTTAAACTGAGCCAGCGGGATGTCTTGAAAGGATGGCCTGTCGAATGCCGCTATATCCCCGATTCTGGTAATTCCAGTGTTGCCCGTCGTCTGTCCCGGGCTGCTATTCGGAAATGGGTGGGAGACCAACAACTTCACGGTAACGTCTGACAGCCCATACTTTCCCATCTTACGCAGAGAAACCGTGCTTAACGGTATTTGTTCTCCGAAGACATCCAGATAGCAGAATGTGTCGCCCCCTGTAACCGTTCCAATGGTTTCCTTGAATCCAGACATAGTTGCCAAAAACTGCCTTTGGTTCTGTTCGATGGAAGTCTTCAGTTCATTCGCTATATTCTGGAATTTTCTATTTTCCTCGTTTCTCCGGCAAGCTTCGTCTCGCGCAAAGTTAGCGCGGTCTGTTTTGATTGCGCGGCTCTCAATGAGAACCAAAGAAACGATAATGACGACGTAAAGCACCTTGTGGATAGGACGCATATCAGCGAGAACCATCAGCGCCGCCACCGCCGCTAGTGCGAGTACTGCAATGTTCGGTGCTGGTGAATGCCAATGCCACCAATACACCGCATATGCGCCCACGACGATCTGCATTGGAAAATGGAACCAATCAGGCACAGGCTTCTGGGATTCTCCGGGGCCTCCCTTCCACATTGAACGGCCAAAAGAAACCGACCTTGACTTGAACCAATGCGTGACTTTATCGGTGAACGCCACACGCACCTCCATAAACGGAATAATTGTAATTGGGGGCTGGCCCACCCTTACATTTCCACGACCGAGGCTGCCCCATCCGTCGCGGTTTTCGACGGATGGGATTCCGTGACGTGTGGCTTGCAGAGCGGGATGGAAGGAAAACAGTAGGAACTCAGAATTAGATGGCGGAGAGGGTGGGATTTGAACCCACGATACCCGTTAAGGTATGTCCGCTTTCGAGGCGGATCGTTTCAACCACTCACGCACCTCTCCGCGTCGGACACCGCCAGCGGATTCCTCGCTGCGCTCGGAATGACAAGCGTGGCTGAGGGCTAACGGCGATTTCGAAAGAACGTCTGCAGCACTTCCGCGCTGCGCCCAGCCAGCACTCCGCCGCGAACCTCGACCTTATGGTTCAGTTGCGGATGATTCAGGACTTGCATCACCGACTTCACGGCCCCGGCTTTGGGGTCATCCGCCCCATACACCAAGCGCCGAATCCGGGCATGCACCATCGCGCCGGCGCACATGGCGCACGGTTCAATTGTAACAAACAGTTCGCAGTCTTCCAGACGATGGTTACCAACGGTAGCACCGGTTTCGCGCAGAGCCATGACCTCGGCATGCGCTGTCGGGTCGGAGTCCGTGATGTTTCGGTTCCAACCGCGCCCCACGATCCGGCCCTCACACACAACCACCGCGCCCACCGGGACTTCTCCCGCTTCGAGCGCGCGCTGGGCGCAGCGCAGAGCCTCTTCCATCCATAGTTCGTCCGGATACAGTTCGTCCGGATGAGGTTGGTCGGAGCCGGTCTTAGGTCTTGGGTCTTTGGTCTTGGGGCTCGCGCTTGGGGTTGTTTTCTGAGGAGGCACGCTGTTCAATGCTCCGCAGTATTTTAGCGGGTTTAACGCAGGGGTGCAGGAAAGGAGTGCAGGAATCGGCTGGGCAGGCCAATGCAGCCAAACGCGCAGGCGATCAAACGACGCCGGAGTTCAGATGACGCTCAGCACCGTACGCACCACGTCCGGCACAACCGCATGCAGCACTGCCGGCACCACGATTCGGCCCACGGGATAGGCAAGCACGACCGCCGGCAACACCAGCAACAGCCATGTCCTCGTCGGCAGGTTTGTGAAATAGGCCTTCATAACATCCTCTCCTCATCAGTACGAACCGGCCACGGGAAAAGTTCCCCAGAGAGCGCCTCTCTCAAGTGCGGTCCTTTCAATCACTAAGACCGTGTTGTCAGGTTAGACGTTCGGGAATAAGAAGCGTCAGAAGCTACTTTTCATGGGAACGACGGACTCGGCCAGGTTTGGGCGATTCGCCGGATAATGGTATGCTTACGGCGATATGGGCATGCCGAGTTTGCTGCGCAAAGTCTTCCTCGTTGACCTGCTGCAGGGACTGAAGATTACCTTCCGCTATCAGGATCCCAAGGAAATCTATACCGAGCAGTATCCCATGGAGCGGCCTCAGGTAGCCGAGCGCTACCGCGGGGCGCCGCGGCTGAACGTCAATCCAGACACCGACGAGACCATGTGCATCGCCTGCGACCTGTGCGCGCTGGCTTGTCCAGAGAATCTGATCGTGGTCTCCAGCGCACGCAACGAGCAAACTCGCCGCAAGGAACTCACCGACTTCACCTACGACCTGAGCCGCTGCATGTTCTGCGGCCTGTGCGAAGACGCCTGCCCCGTCGACGCCCTCGAACTCACCCAGGATTTCGAACTCGCCAGCTACACCCGCGAAGGCTGGATCTGGGACCGCAAGACCCTGGAAAAAGGCCCGCAGCCCACGCTGTATAAGAAGTAAAGCTTTCAGCTGTCAGCCTTCAGCAAAGCCAATTTAGAAGCACTTGCCCGTGCTGTATTCCTTCTCGCCGCTTCACTGGCCGTGCCCGTCTTGAGTGATGCGGATCACTGCAAAGAAACTACGATCGGACCTATCTTTCCAGGCAACTCTGGCAAAGGAGCAAACACCCATGGCCACTGCAGCAAAAATTGATATCTACCGGCAGTTTCGCTCGGAATACATCACTCCCAAGAAGCCATCCCTGGTCAACGTGCAGCCGGCGCGCTATTTGACGTTCACCGGCCGCGGGGAGCCCGGCGGCGTGGCATTTCAATCCGCAATCGGAGCGCTTTACAACGTCGCGTTCACCGTAAAGATGGCGCGCAAATTCACGGGACAGGACTACACAGTTTGCAAACTCGAAGGACTCTGGTGGGCAGACGATCCCACGCAATGTTTCGCCAGCCAGCCGCGTGAGACCTGGAACTGGAAGCTGATGATTCGCGTTCCAAGCTTCGTCGATGAGGGCGATCTGAAGGCCGCTGTCGAAAAGCTGCTCGCCAAGGGAAAACCGCATGAGATTAGCGACGTGAAACTGGAAGTCCTCGACGAGGGCGCCTGCCTGCAGATTCTGCACGTCGGCCCCTACGACCAAGAGTCCGCAACGATGGTCCGGCTGCAAGCCTTCGCCGAACAGAACAGGATGGAGTTCCACGGCCTGCACCACGAAATCTATTTGAGCGACCCGCGCCGCGTAGCTCCCGAAAAGTTGAGAACGATCCTAAGGATCCCGGTCCGACGGACCGCATAGCGAAAACGGCTTCGCGAGCCTCTTCTCCGGCAGGAAGTACAGCGCCGGAATCAGCGCGAAGATGAAGAACGAAGCGTAGACCGACACATAGGCCAGCGGCACAGACGAAAGATAGAGCAACGCCGAGAATGCGTTCTTCCTCTGGATGGAGCGGTGATAACAGTGCGTCGGACTTGGGGGCTGACAGCTGAGAGCTGATAGCTGACAGCTACCCCGGCTGCTGTTGCGTCATGCAGTGCATCGCTCCCAGTCCCCAGATGAAATCCCCGGAATAGATGGGCACGATCTCACGAGTAGGGAACAGCTCAGCCAGCGTGTTGAGCGCGATCCGGTCGTTCGGACGATTGAACACCGGCGCCAGCACGACTCCGTTCGCGATATAAAAGTTGGCATAGCTTGCGGGCAGTCGCCGCCCTTCGAAAATCACCGGCTGCGGCATGGGCAGTTCGACCACGGTCAACTGTCTTCCGTCCTGGTCGCGGGCGGCCTGCAACCGGTGCAGGTTGGCGAGCAGAGGAGCGTGGTTTACGTCCTTCGAGTCCCGCTCAACCATGGTGACGACGGTATTTTTCGAGACGAAGCGCGTGAGGTCGTCGACGTGCCCGTGCGTGTCGTCGCCGAAAATGCCACGTCCCAGCCAGATGGTATTGGGAGCACCCAGATAATCGGCAAATGCCTTCTCGTAGTTCACCCGCGCCATGTGCGGATTGCGTTCCTGCACCTTGCTGAGCAGACATTCTTCCGTTGTGAGAATCGTGCCCGCTCCGTTGACGTCGATCGATCCACCTTCGAGCACCATCCGTTCGCCCTTGGACACGGCTCGAATTTCGTCGGCGTGCGCCGCCTTCGCCATCAGGCTGCCGATTTTTTCGTCGTGTCTCCAGTTCGAATACTTCGCCCACGCGTTAAAGCGAAACTTCGCTGCGACTCCCGAATTCTTATGTGGGGACAGCCGTCTGAGCCTGCCCTGAGCGGAGTCGAAGGGGCTGTCCGGCCGGGGAATGCCCGGCTGGGGAGTGAGGAAGATGCATCCCGAATCTCGCAGCCAGATCCGGTTGGTAGCCCATCGATGAAACCGGATGTTCGACGAAAAAGCATCGCCGCGTTCCAGAACTCT
Organism: Acidobacteriaceae bacterium; assembly: GCA_003166855.1. Classification (GTDB taxonomy): domain Bacteria; phylum Acidobacteriota; class Terriglobia; order Terriglobales; family Acidobacteriaceae; genus Sulfotelmatobacter. Next base: position 9,970 of record PMUM01000346.1, read on the forward strand.
GCGCGCCTGTCGCGCAGCGCTCGCATCGTTGACGATCAACTCCACCCGCTCATGCTTCGCCAGGTTGCGGATGATCTCGGCATACACCCAGGGAATGGGCTCGAACTTGCCCGGCCAGTCGCCGTGGTAGTGCGGCCAAGCGAGCCAAGTGGCCGCGTGAGGTTCCCATTCTGCAGGCATGCGGTATCCGATCGCCGCCGGGGCCGCGGTTTCAACAGTTGAAGTTTTACCTGAAGATCTGCGCGAGGCTTTAACCACAGTGAATTCTCGGGTCCTAGTCGATCAAGCGCTTGGTGATGGGAGCATACGCATCGATACGCCGATCGCGCAGGAACGGCCAATTCCGCCGAATATCTTCGAGCGCCTTCAGGTCGACATCGCCGACCAAGATCTCCTCCCGGTCGTGCGAGCCTTCGGCGAGCACGCGCCCGAAAGGATCACAAAAAAACGATCCGCCCCAGAACTCGAGCCCTTGGCCAGGCGCCGACTTGCCCCGAATGTTGCCAGTTTCGAAGCCAACGCGATTCACGACCGCCACATAAACGCCGTTCGCGATCGCGTGAGCCCGCTGGATCGTCCGCCAGGCATCGTGCTGGGCCACGCCGAACTCCGCCTTCTCTGCCGGATGCCATCCAATTGCCGTCGGATAGAAGAGTATCTGCGCTCCCTGCAATGCCGTCAGCCTTGCTCCCTCCGGATACCACTGATCCCAGCAGACCAGCGTCCCGATTCGCCCCGCACTGGTGTCGAGCGCGCGGAATCCCAAGTCCCCGGGAGTGAAGTAGAACTTTTCGTAATACAGCGGATCGTCCGGAATGTGCATCTTGCGGTACAGCCCGCGCAGCGAGCCGTCGCTGTCGAAGATCGCCGCGGTATTGTGGTAGACGCCAGCGGCCCGTTTCTCAAACAGGGATGCGATCAGAACCACCCCATAGTTTCGCGCCGTGGCCGCTAATCTCTCGGTTGTCGGACCAGGAATGGGTTCGGCCAAGTCGAACAGCGAATGATCTTCGCGTTGGCAGAAATATTGTGTCTGAAAAAGTTCGGGCAGGCAGACGACCTGCGCCCCACGCCCGGCAGCGTCTGCAACGCGGCTGATGGCCTTCTCAAGATTCTGTTCCGGCTCCGGCCCGCACGACATCTGCACCAGCGCCACACGAAATTTCTCAGGGGGCACGGGTTTCCAACCTCCGCGAACAAATATAGCAGGGAGAGCCGTCAGCTATCAGCCATCAGCTATCAGCAAAAGCGATCACCAGCCCCTCTTCGTGACCGGTACTTCATTGAGCGATCGTTTGGGCAGGTGGACCTTTCCAGTTTGCTGAAAAATTCGCTTTTGGGTCGCGCAGCGCTTTAAGCGCTGCGATAGAGCGTTCCTCTTCCATTCGGGCTTTAGAGAGTGCGTGAGAACCGGATNNGGCACGTAAGTGCCGGGTAGGGTGGGGAAGACAGAACGAGTCCCGAAGGGACGGCACCAGTTCTCACGCACTCTCTTTAGCCCCTGCGGGACCTAGACGCGCTGCGGTGGGTTGCGAAGGCGCGCTTCAACCGCACATTGTCTGCAACTATGCTCTCCAGACGCTTGATCACTTCCTCCGAAGGGACGGAGCGCAGAACAGCTTCGATGGCGGCCTCTGCATCGAGCGATTCCGTGCGAACCAGTTCGAGCAGAACCTCCAGCGCCTCCTCCTGCCGCGTCAGGGAGATCGCCGACAGCAGAACCGAGCGCCACCACGAATCGGTTGCCTTATCGAGGCATTCCCGCAACACCTTGAAACCCTCCGCCGAATGCGTGCCGGCGATCGCGAGGGCCGCTTCGGCTGCTGAGTCGTCACCAGAAGCCAAGAATCGCTGCACCCAGGGAATAGCACGCACCCCTTCGATTCGCAGGACTCCGCCATAGCACGCGCCGAGAACCTCCGACTCATCATTGCCAAGAACCGCTCTCAGGCGTAATAGAAGCGAGGCCGAGGGCGAGTCCAACTGCTCCACAGCCCGAACCACCTCTGCTCGCACTGCCTTGTCCTTGTCCGCGAACAAGTCAATGAGATGCTCCAGCAGATCTTTTTCCGTAAGGCTGCGACACAGCACCAGGGCCAGAGCGCAGGTGGCGCGCAGGGTCCCGGCAGTGTCGGAGCGGCCTCCCCAAACAGGTTCCATCTGGATGTGGCGCATTCCCCGCAGGAAGACTTCGGGGTCCTGGCACTCGAGGACAGCCAGCGCACCGCTCAACGAGTTCTTGGCCCAGCACTGCGGATCAGTCTTCTCCGCACCTTCAAAGAAGCGCTCGAAAGCGTTGAGCATGTCTGGCATCAACTGCGCCATGCGGAATTCGCGCACCAGATCAGCCGCTTTCGCCACCAGAAAGTTGTTGCGCTGTGCGAGTGCTTTCCGCAGTGGCCCGATCCGCGCTTCTTCCGGCTGAGAGCGCAGCTCATCCAAGGCTGCGACCTGCTCCTCGAAGTTCCGCTTGCCCGGCATCGAAGGCAGTTTAACCGAGCTGTGGATTCGTGTCGTGGCGTCCTTTCACACCATTCCTGTAAAGTATCCTGTCGGGAAGATTTGCAATCGGCTTGGAGGCTCGCAGTGAAGCACAACAATCACGGCCACTCGAAGAACCATTCGCAGCACGGGCAGGGAAATGCGCCAGGCGGTGAGGGCAAAGACCGTCATCTGCACAATCCCATCGAAGACCGCCTGATTCCGCTGGAGCCGCTCGATCTCGCCAAGATCCACTCGATCGACGGCTTGGTGCGCGCAATGTCCAAGACCGCCTTCACCGGGCGCCAACTCGGCGAGGCCGCCGACGTTCTCGAGGCCATGGCGCTCGACGAAGACGCTTTTATCGTCATGACACTGGCCGGAGCCATGACCGTGGCAAAGCAGGGCCTGATCGTGACCGAGCTGATCGACCGAGGCATCGTGAACGCCATCGTCTCCACCGGCGCTTTGATGGCCCACGGACTGGTCGAGGCCACCGGGCGAGCGCACTTCCGCGCCAATCCTGAAGTCTCCGACGAGGAACTCTACGAGCAGGGCTACAACCGCGTCTACGACACGCTCGAACCCGAGCAGAATCTCGATGACGTCGAAGAAGTCATGGCTGCCGTTCTTGAAGCCTGGGACCACAACGACGTCATGTGCTCCTACAAGCTGAATCACGCCATCGGCGCCTATCTCGCCAAGCGCGATCAGAACCAGCGCGGAATCCTGAAGTCCGCGTACGAACAAGGCGTCCCGGTCTTCGTGCCCGCGTTCAGCGACTCCGAACTCGGTCTTGACACTGCCCTGAACAACCGGCTGCGAGAGTCCACAGGAAGACACAAGATTCGCTTCGATCCTTTCGAAGATCTGGAGCACTTTGCCGCAACCCTCCTCCGCCAGAAGAAGCTGGGAATCTTTACCATCGGCGGCGGAGTTCCGCGCAACTGGTCGCAGCAGTTCGGACCCTTCATCGAACTCCGCCACCGGCGCCTCGGCGAGAACGTGCCTCTGAAGCGCTACCACTACGGCCTCAGAATCTGCCCCGAGCCCGTTTACTGGGGAGGATTGTCGGGAAGCCCTTACAGCGAGGCAATTTCCTGGGGCAAGTTCGTGCCTCCATCGGAAGGCGGAAAATTCGGCGAGGTCTTCGTCGACGCAACCGTCGGCCTTCCGATCATCGTGGCCGCGGTGCTCGAGCGCCTGGGCAAGAATCACAAGACCGCGAAAAAAGGGAAAAAAGAACTGGCAAAACGGAAGTAGAATGCTCGGCAGTTTGAATGGGCCAGGGAAGCAACTCTTTTGATTTTCGAGGTGCCCGATGGCGAGAGCAATCCAGCCAGCTCTCTTGGTCTTCACACTTCTTTTGCTTGTGCCTCTGGCTTCGGCGCAGTCCTACACCGTCACAGATTTGGGCCTGCTCTCCGGCGACACGACCAGCGAGGGCCGTGCCCTCAGTCCCGCCGGGCAGGTCGTCGGCGACGATGAGTACAACCTGCAAGGTTTCGTCTGGACTCCCAGTCAAGGCATGCTGGGCTTGCCGCACTTGAAAGGCGGAAGATACTCGGTCGCGATGGGCATCAACGCCACCGGGATGATCGCCGGCTACGCCACCTACAACGAAATCGAGAATACCCATGCCGTCCTTTGGACCTACAGCGGAATCCAAGACCTGGGCACCCTCCCGGGCGGAACGCAGAGTTGGGCCGACGCCATCAATGCTTCCGTTCAAGTTGTAGGCGCCTCCAACAGCGCAACAACTTCGCCGAACGCGTTCCTCTGGAGCAAAGACCGCGGAATGCAGAATTTAGGCGTTTTGCCCAGGGGCTATTACAGCGAAGCCTTCGGCATCAACAATCTCGGCCAAGTCGTCGGCATGTCGAACACCATCGCTGGCAACTGGCATGCTTTCAGCTGGTCCAAGTCTGCTGGCATAAAAGATCTGGGCACGTTGGATACTGGCAAGAGCACCAGCGCCACGGCCAACGCTGTGAACGACTCGGGGCAGATCGTCGGCACCTCTTCTTGCGGCTCTTCCTGCGTGCACGCGGTGTTGTGGTCTTCAAGCGGCATGCAGGACTTGGGAATATTGCCCAGTTCCTCCGCCAGCGGTGCAAATAGCATCAACAACAAGGGTCAGGTCGTCGGGGAGAGCGGTCATGCCTTCATTTGGACCCAGACCGCAGGGATGCAGGACCTGAACAGCCTCATCGACGCCACCTCGGGCTGGACGCTGCGCTTCGCCTATGCCATCAATGACGCTGGACAGATTACAGGCTCAGGTTTGATCAACGGGGAAAGCCACGCCTTCCTGCTTACGCCACAATAGTCGGGGTTAGGTCCCGAGAAGGGATTAAGCGTTACTCTCGCGAACAGCCAAATCTTGAGCGATAAACTCTGGGGTGGAGTCGCCCTTCTGAACGTCATGACTTCCTGTTCGCATCCGTCGGTACAGCGGAGCAAGGATACTGTTTTCAAGAACTTCCGATTCAGCCTGAAACCAGTCCTGCAATGCTTGGCCTTCTTCTTGCCCACGGGTCTCGTACAACTGCTTCGCCCGGGAGCGTACCTTGCGCTCCACCAACTGCACCATCAGGGTCTGCTGCTTCTTTCTGCGTGTTTCGATGTCCACTGTCTGTCTAGTCCTCGATCCTCTGTCTTGTTCTATCACTCCAATCATAACTGATCACTGTTAACGGAGTATTACATTCGACAGCACGCTATGGTTACCGAAGTTTCACTCCCTTAAGATGCTCCAGCCTGCAGAGAGATTCATTTAGTTCGTTTAGTTTCAACAATGTAGAAGCAAGCAGACCAGCCTCTTGACTTCACACGGACGCTGTTAGAGAGTGCGTGGGAACCGGATTTCTGTGAGAACGGTGGAACAAACACCACCAAAATCCAGCCGCAAAGCGGCGTCATGGTGACAGCCCGGCACGGCAGTGCCGGGTCAGAGTTTGAAATGCGCGCGAGTTCGGCGCCGGTTAGTCCCGACAGCAGGATGAACACCCCTGCGATCAGACCAACCGACAGGTGCAAGGTAAGAATCAGTCTGCGCACGTGACTATCCCGCCCGAAACCTTACCACCCATACCCTCGATGTGGTCGATGCAAGTGGGACGGAAACTCCTGTCCGTCCAGGTTTTGAGTCTGCAAATGACCCTTCGACGTATTTGTCGCGGGCGCCTCAGCGCAAGCCGTCGACCCCAAATCGAATCCTGGAAGCATGGGGGTTTGTTGGTAAGGGCACGGGCTCAGCCGTGCCCGCCTAAGGCTAACCCGGAATGAGGGCTTTAGAGAGGTGCGTGAGAATCGGATTTCCGGGAGAGCAGTGGAACAAACACCACCAAAATCCAGCCGCGAANNGCCGGGTAGGGTGGGAAGAGAGGGAGTCCCGAAGGGACGACACCGGTTCTCACTCACACTTTTTAGCCCCTGAGGGCTGTCAGGCTGGGATATATGCAATGTCCGATAACAGGTATTATGTAAACCGACAAGCAGCGAGGGAAGAATGCAGTCCTTTACGTGGATGAGCTTTGACTGAGACCTGACAACTGATAGCTAACAGCCAGAACCCTACATCTTGTACTTCCCCAAATCGTCGTCGTTCAGCCCCTCGAGATATTTCCGCAACTCCTCCGAAGTCACCCGGTCCGACATGTTCGCCGCCAGCTTCGAAGTCTTCAACACAACTTCCTCCACAAAAATTGGACAATCCACCCGCAGCGCCAGCGCCAACGCATCCGACGGACGCGAATCAATGCTGATCACCTCGCCGCCGCGCTCCAGCCAGATCACCGCATAAAACGTATCCTCGCGCAGTTCGGTCACGACAACCTTGTGCACCTGCGTCTCCAGGCCGGTCAGCACGTTCTTAATCAAATCATGCGTCATCGGACGCGGCGCGCTGACTTTCTCCATCTCCATCGCAATCGCATTCGCCTCATAAACCCCCACCCAGATCGGCAACACCGTGTCTCCACCAACATCCTTCAACACCACAATCGGCATATTTGTAACCGGATCCATCATTAGTCCGCGGATTGTCATTTCTACTTCCATGGGGGTCTCCTGCTAAATTCCATTCTTATATCACCAATTCGCCGAGGAGGCTGTTGGGAAAACTGACAGTCACTACGACAGGGGCGTAGGTTCCGGGTTTGGGATTTGCGTCCTGGGGGGCTGTGAAGTTCAGGGTTTTGTTGTGGGTGGTGCGGCCGATGTATTGCGCCCGGGCTTCGTTCCTTCCTTCAACCATTACTTCACATCTTGTTCCGATGTATTTCTCGTAGCGGACCCGTTGGATCTCGCGCTGTCTCGTCATTAGGACGTCCAGGCGGCGGGCTTTTTCTTCGTCGGGGATTGCGTCTTCTAACTTTAGCGACGGCGTGTTCGGTCTGGGCGAATATTTGAAAGCGAAGACGGCGTCGTAGCCCACTTCTTCCAGCAGGTCGAGCGTCTCGGCGAAATCGGCTTCGGTCTCTCCCGGGAATCCTACGATCACATCGGTGGTGATGCTGATTTCGCGCTTCGCGGATTTCATCCAGGCGATGCGTTCCATGTATTGATCGCGGGTGTAGAGGCGCTGCATGGCGTCGAGCACGCGCGTCGATCCGCTCTGCACGGGCAGGTGGACGTGGTCGCACAGCGTGGGCACGGCGTCGATCGCCTCGACGATGTCGCGTCCGAAATCGCGCGGGTGCGAAGTGGTGAAACGCACGCGCCGGATGCCGGGAACTTCTCCCACGGCGGCCAGCAACTCGGCAAAAGTTTTTCGGGCAGCCGGATTCCCTTCCGAATCCTTGTACGAATTCACGTTCTGCCCGAGCAACTGAATTTCCGTGTAGCCGAGATCGGCCATCTGGCGCGCTTCGGCGAGCACCGACTGCGAGGTGCGGCTGCGCTCCTTGCCGCGCGTGTACGGCACCACGCAATAGGCGCAGAACTTGTCGCAGCCTTCGATGATGGTGATGTATCCGCGATGCGGATTGGTGCGCGCCGTGAACTCAGTTTCGAAGCAGGCATCGGTCTCGCGGTCGTCGAGTCCGGTGATGCGGATCAGGTTTTCGGCTTCCGGCTTTCGGCTTCCGGACTTCCCTGCTTCCGCTACAACCGAGGCGTCATCCCGAAGACCCGCGTTTTCACCAGCGGGTCGAGGGATCTCCCGTGTACCAGCTGACGCGGCTTCCAGTTGCGCAAGCATGCTCGGCAGTTTGTTGTACGACGCCGAGCCGCAGACCAGCGACACATAGGGCGCGCGCTCGAAAATCTTTTCGCCTTCCTGCTGCGCGACGCAGCCCAGCACGCCAAACGTCTTGCCCTGTTTTTTATATTTCTTGTAATCGGAAAGCCGGTTGAACACCTTCTGCTCGGCCTTATCGCGGATCGAACACGTGTTGTACAGCACCAGGTCGGCCGCCTCGACGGTCTGCACCTGGAGATAGCCTTCCTGAATGAGCGTCCCCACAACTTTTTCCGAGTCGTGGACGTTCATCTGGCAGCCGAAGGTCTCGAGGTAAAACGTCTTCTGCGCCTTCTGCGGATTGCTTTGCGGAACCCCAGACATATAGGGCAAGTATAGCGGGGAGAGCAGCTAGCTGCTAGCTCGGAGCCTTGAGCTTCGAGTTTCGAGCCTGGAACTTCAATCCAAATCCTTGTCATTCCGAGCGAAGTCGAGGAACCTGCTGTTCCTCGCCGCCAGCACGGACGCTGGCGAGAAGATCTACGGCCATTCGACGCCTGAAGAAATCAAAAGCCCAGAGATTGAATTTCGTGGAATCCCACCCTTGTCGCAAAGAACGCGACAAGGATGGGGCACCCGGCTGTTGGCCTTCGATCTACGAGAACCAAAGTCAAAACCTGGACGGACAGGAGTGTCCCTCCCACACGATCCATCTGCCACACGATCTACCTTCTACACTGCCTATCTCTCCCACGGGCTATTGGCACCTCTTCATGACTTCGTCGGACAGATGCTGGCGCAGGACGTCGCGCACGGGTTCCAGGCGGACTATGCCGTTCGTGAGCCTCTCCTTGCCTTGAGTTGTGTAGAGGTATATATCAGCGATTCCCGGCACGTCGTATCTTCCGTAGCGGTACCTCACCCGTGTGATCTGGTTCCACGGCACGAATCGCTCCTGATAATGCGGAGGCCGCGCGCCCACGGTGAGTCCGTGTGGCCGGCGCCGGGAGCGATATTGGTGCCGTCGAAGAAGGTGAAGGTGATGGTCTTGCCGTCGGGCGAAACGCTGGCTTGCATGCGGGGTTGGTTCCCTGCTCCGCAATAGTGCGTCATGAGCAGCTTGTTGGGGCCATCCATGTTGAACATCGAGACCATGTTCTCGGGGCCGGTGCCGAGGATTTCGCTCATGATGGCGGAGCCGCCGGCAGTTTCGCGGAAGGAGACGAGCAAGGGCTTGCCGTCGGGGGTCTTCCCTTCCCAGGAACCGGTGAGCGATTTGAGTTGGGTGAAGGACTTCTGCGCGTCGGATTGAGCAAGGACCGCGGTGGCGGCGAGCGCTACGACGATCAGGGCAGCGATGCGATGGGCGTTGGTCATGACGATTTCCTTTCTGTGGGTTTCATGATTTGGGTTTGCGCGGGGCTGCGGTCTCCCGCGCGTATTCGGTTTCGACGAACGATTTCAAGTTGTTCAGGCTGGCTTGCCAGAAGACGCGGTATTGCTCGATCCAGGAGTCGACGGCGCGGAGCGGCTCGGGGTTCAATTCGTAAACCCGGTTACGGCCTTCGCGGTGTTCGCGGACCAGATGGGCACGGCGAAGCAGGCGCAGGTGCTTGGAGATGGCGGGACGGGACACGGGGAAGGCTTCGGCGATCTGTCCGGCGGGCTGGCTGCCGCGGCGAAGGAGATCGAGGACGGCGCGGCGGGTGGGGTCGGAGAGCGCCTGGAAGGTGGCTTCGGTTCGCTGGGGGCCGGAATATGTAACCGAACGGTTCCGCATAATGCGTAACCTTACAGTTACGCGAATGGAGTGGCAAGAGAAAAAATAACCACGGGTGTTTGGTCTTACTTGCCATATAATGTAAGAATGAACAGACAGATAACCTCTGTAAGCACAAAGGGCCAGTTCGTGATTCCGTCCGAGATGCGCACGGCTTTGGGGATCAAGCCGGGGACGCGCATTGCGGTGACGCAGGAAGGATCGCGTATTGTGCTGGAACCCGTGTCGGAAGAACTGGTCGACAAGACCCGCGGACTGTTCTCAGGCAAGCCTTCCCTTTCCGACGAACTCAAGCGCGAGCGACGGCGGAAAGAGCGATGGTGACCTACATTCTGGATGCCAGCGCGATCCTACGCTATCTCGACGATGATGCGGGGGCGGCGCGAGTCGCCGAGATCATCAAGTCTCATCTGGCGGGGACGAGCGAAGCAGTCATCGCTGCTCTGCACTGGGGAGAGATTGCCGGAGTTACGTGCAAGGCGCACGGCAGGCAGAGCATGGATCTTGTCCTGTCGCGGCTGAGCGCCTTCGGAATTCGGGTTGTTCCAGCAGATAGGGATCAGGCGGTGAGTGCGGCCTTGATCAAGCTCAAGAGATTGATTCCGTATGTGGACGCCTTTGGGATTGCGCTCGCCGCTGCGGCGCGCGACAGTGTTTTTGTGACGGCGGATTTCGATTTCAAGCCTGCGAGTGGAGACGCGAAGATTGAGTTCTTGCCCGCGAAAACCCTCTTTAAAACCTCTGAATCATTCAGCGCTTGTTCGTTTCCTTACCGTTCCGGACCAAGTCGAGAAAAGCCTGGTGCACGCGGGGGTCGTCGGAGAGTTCGGGGTGGAAGGTGGCGGCGAGCAGGTGGCCGGAGCGGACCAGGGTGGGGAAGCCGTCGCGGGTGGCGA
>PMUM01000003.1 GCA_003166855.1 Acidobacteriaceae bacterium
GCCATCTTCTCGCGCATGTTCAGGATGATTTCCACTCCCGCCAGGTTCACACCCAACTCGCGAGTCAACTGCAGAATCACTTCCAAACGCTCCAGATCCTCGTCCGTATACAGACGGGTATTTCCTTCGCTACGGGATGGCGCGAGCAATCCCTCGCGCTCGTATAGCCGCAGCGTCTGAGGATGGATCTGGTATTGCTCCGCCACCGCGGAGATCATGTACGCTGCTTTCGATCTGGTTTTTCTCACACCATGCCCCATATCGCGGCTCGTGGATCTTCTTTGTCCACTTGCGACAGCTCGCGCAACAGCTCTTTGGTGCGCTCGTCATGCACCTTGGGCGCCTGGATCACAACCTCGACAATCTCGTCACCGCGTTTGTTCTTGCGGGTATTCATGACGCCCTTCTCACGCAGACGGAATTTCTGGCCGTTCTGCGTTCCCTGCGGCACCTTAAGAAGCGCCCGGCCGTCGATGGTTGGAACTTCGATCTTGGCGCCGAGGCCGGCTTCGGAAACCGTGATAGGGACGTGGATCTGAATGTCGTCGCCGTCGCGGCTGAAAAAAGGATGCGGTTCCACCCGAACGGTGATGTACAGATCGCCGGCCGCGCCGCCATTTCTTCCCGCATTGCCTTTCCCGGCCACGCGCAATCGCGATCCGGCCTGAGCGCCAGGCGGAATGCGCACGTCCACCACNNCGCGGGCAGGTCAAGCTGAACTTCATCGCACCGGCCATCTGAGTCACTTGGCCGGTGCCATCGCACTCCGGGCAGACCATGGTTGCGCCGCCCACCGAGCCCGAGCCGCTGCAAGTTTCGCAAATCTCCTGGCGCACTACATTCAGCCGCACTTGGGTTCCGCGGATGGACTCCCAGAAATCGATGTTCAGACCGTATTCGAGATCGGACCCCTTCTCGGATACGGATGCCCCCGGTTCCCCTCGCCGTCCGCCGAAAAACTGGCTGAAAATGTCTCGAAAGGCTCCAGCTCCGGCTCCAGCTCCAGCTCCGCCAGGATGCTGGGCGCCGCCAGACTGGTTCATGTATTCGGAAAAATCGAACCCACCGAATCCCATGCCGGGGTCCGGCTGCCCCGCTCCGCCGCCGCCGGGACCGCCGGGAGGAATATGGTCCGAATAGAATCCGTGCTGATCGTAGACCTGGCGTTTTTTGGCGTCGCTCAGGACATCGTAAGCTTCCTGGACCTTTTTGAAACGCTCCTCGGAAGATTTGTCGCCGGGATTCAGATCGGGATGATATTTGCGCGCCAGCTTGCGATACGTCTTGCGAATCTCGTCTTCTTTTGCGTTCCGAGACACGCCAAGAACTTCGTAATAATCCTGCTTGGTTGAGGCTGGCATTTGCCGTTTCTCGTTTCTCGTTTCTCGTTTTCTCGTTTCTGGTTCGCCACCGGAGCGCGCCCAACGAGAAACGAGAAACGAGAAACGGAACGAAGAGTGTTACTTCTTGTCTTCGACGTCGACGAACTCAGCGTCGACGACATCGTCTTTCTTGCCGTCCTTGGGTTTGGCGTCGCCGTCTGCCGGAGCTCCACCACCCTGCGCTCCGCCCCCGGGGGGCGTTCCCGCATTCTGGCTGGCGGTTTTGTACATCGCTTCGGCCAACTTGTGGCTGGCAGTCTCCAGCTTCGATGTGGCTTGATTGATCTTATCGATGCCGCCTTCCGACATCGCCTTCTTGGTCTCTTCGAGCGCGTCGTCCACCGCTTTGGCGTCGCCTGCGCTGACCTTGTCGCGATGTTCCTTCAGCATCTTCTCGATGTTATAAACCATCGCGTCCGCGCGATTGCGCGATTCGATCTCCTCCTTCTTCTTGCGATCGTCGGAGGTATGCGACTCGGCGTCGCGCGCCATCTTCTCCACTTCGTCCTTGCTCAGGCCTGAAGAAGAAGTGATGGTGATTTTCTGCTCATTATTGGTGGCCTTATCCTTCGCGGTCACGTTTAGGATGCCGTTGGCGTCGATGTCGAAGGTAACCTCCACTTGCGGCAGCCCGCGCGGAGCCGGAGGAATACCCACCAGTTGGAACACGCCCAGCAGCTTGTTATCGGCCGCCATGGACCGTTCACCCTGGAAAACCTTGATTTCGACCGATGTTTGATTGTCCGCGGCCGTCGAGAAGATTTCGCTCTTGCGCGTGGGGATGGTAGTGTTGCGCTCAATCAGCCGCGTGAACACGCCGCCCAGCGTTTCGATTCCGAGCGACAACGGAGTAACGTCCAGAAGCAGCACATCCTTCACTTCGCCGCCCAGCACGCCGCCCTGCACTGCCGCGCCCACCGCCACCACTTCATCCGGATTTACGCTCTTGTTGGGTTCCTTAGCGAACAGATCGCGCACCTGTTGCTGCACCTTCGGCATGCGCGTGGAACCGCCCACCAGAACCACTTCATCGATCTGTGCCGGAGTGGTTCCGGCATCAGACAGAGCCTGCCGGCAGGGACCGCTGGCGCGATCCAGAATATCCGCCGTCATTTGCTCGAGGCGCGCTCGGGTCAGCTTCACGTTCATGTGCTTGGGACCGCTCGCGTCCGCCGTCAGGAACGGTAGATTGATTTCAGTTTCCAGCACCGTGGACAACTCGATCTTGGCCTTCTCCGCCGCTTCTTTCAGACGCTGCAGGGCCATCTGATCCTTGGAGACATCCACGCCGGTTTCTTTCTTGAACTCTTGCACCAGCCAGTCGATAATCCGCTGATCGAGGTTGTCGCCGCCCAGGTGCGTATCGCCGTTGGTGGATTTCACTTCCACCACTCCATCGCCTACTTCCAGAATCGAAATATCGAAGGTGCCGCCGCCGAAATCGTAGACCGCGATGGTTTCGTTCTTCTTCTTATCAAGGCCATAGGCCAGCGCGGCAGCCGTCGGCTCATTGATGATTCGCATCACTTCCAGGCCGGCAATTTGTCCGGCGTCCTTGGTTGCCTGGCGTTGCGTATCGTTGAAATACGCCGGCACCGTGATCACGGCTTTCGTGACCTTTTCACCCAGGTAAGCTTCCGCCGCTTCCTTCAGCTTGGTCAGGATCATGGCGGAAATCTCGGGCGGAGAATAGCGTTTGCCCATGATCTCAACGCGCGCATCGCCGTTTTCGCCGGCGACGACCTTGTATGGTACTAACTTCATTTCCTCGGAGACTTCGTTGAACCTGCGGCCCATGAAGCGCTTGATGGAATAAACCGTGTTCTCCGGATTAGTGACGGATTGGCGCTTGGCCACTGTTCCCACCAGGCGCTCACCACTCTTGGTGAACCCCACCACCGACGGCGTGGTCCGGCCGCCTTCCTGGTTGGGGATTACAACAGCCTGCCCACCCTCCATCACGGAGACGACCGAATTGGTCGTTCCCAAGTCTATGCCTATGATTTTGCTCATCTTTCCTCTATCCTCCGGAGTGAGATTCCGGCGTCTTTAGTTTAGCCTGTTTCCATTATCAAACTTTAGTGTGTTGTTGTCAAGAGTGAGTGTGAGAGGTTTGAAGAAAAGCGCCAAAGGCACCGTCTCCCTCACGGTCGCGGTTCGGCTCCGTTACTGAACCGCGAGCGTAAGCGACCGGTGCTTTCGAAAACCAACGGGCCCGCGCGCTGCGCAAGGAAATGCAGCACAGCGTAGGCCTTGCGATTGAGCGGAACGGACTCCAGACCCATCCAAAGCTGCTCGTTGGCAGGGTCCAGCCAGAAGGGTGGAAAAACGATCTTCTTCTCTTTTGGCAAAAAGGAGTACCAGCTACTATTCTACGCCGGGCTCTTGGAGGGCTCAGCCAGTTTCCCAAACTCCTCAAGCACACGTTCGATCAAGCGCTCCATCACCTCGGGTCCGAGTCCTGCTGACTGCTCTGGATTGGCCCACTCGGCCAGGATTCGATCCACCACTCCATCAATAACGCGGCTGCGGAGTTCATCCAGAATCTTGGATCGCGGAGAGGTGGGTGTTGCGCGATCGAAATAGGCCTGGAGTTGTTGCTCGAGATCGTCGACCGACTCCTCGCGCGATTGCACGGGCGGAACCGCCGTCAACCGGGCTTGCAGATCTTCGATAACAGAACGCGTCCTGGCCGTCGCGTTGACGATCGTCGCTGCCGGCTTGGCCGCTGATTGCCTGGCTGACGACACGATCAAATTATACAGTATCTGCACCCTAACCTCAAGATATAGCAACAGCTATTGACAATGCCCCATCATATTGTGTATAAGTTGTCCAAGCACTGGCTCCGGACCCGGCCTAGCCCGACATCTCAGCAGGTTCGCCGGGCAGGTCATACATGTTGGATTCACAGGCCAGAATCGTCGAACCTCGGCGGCCGATCGGACTCACCAGCGGTGACGCGGGTGACGGCGATCGAGCGGTGAGCTTCGAGTTCCGCGTGCAGTGGTCCACGTTATTCGTCGCGCTCGAATCCGCCAAATCGACGGTGCCGGTCGTCGCGTTCCACGAACCTGACGGTCCCCTTGCTGACGCGCGGGACTACAAACCTGCAACTGGCGAGGACGAGTTAACCCCACGCGTAAGCGAGGGGACCAGAGACTCTGGTTCCAGCGTGCAATGGGAGATGGTGATCCCGAAAATGGCTCGCCCGAGTTCCAAAATCTCCGCTATCACCGAAAGTGGTCCACCACCACCCGTTCCCCGCCCCGAGCCTTTGGCACTGCATGCGGCTGAGGCGCCGGATTCTGTTCCGCAACTCCAAACCGCGCGCCACTGGACATTTCGATTGTCTCTCGCCGGCAAACTTCTCTTAGGCGGCGCGTTGGCGGCTGGCATCGCGACACCTATTCTGTTGCGAGTCTACCGGCCGCACCCACAGGCATCGGTGGAAGCGGCAACTCGCGGCGGAAGCTGGATGCGCGAGTCCTCCGCACCTATCGGAGCCAAGCTGGCGCGCCAACTGGTGTTATATCGCCCGTCGCTGGGCGCCACCGATTGCAGGCTCGAATTTACCTGGAAAGTCAGTGACCGTGCGCTGGCCTGGACTTTTCGCGCCAAGGACACAGACAATTATTACGCCATGGCTATCAAAGCGCTTCGGCCGGGGCCCTCGCCAGCTCTTTCCGTGGAGCACTTCACGGTGTACCAGGGAATCGAGAGCCCGCACTCGAGCAAAGTGCTTATTCTCGCGGAAAACAGCCCGGCGCTGCAGATCAGGATGGACGTCAGCGGCGCTACGTTCAAGCTTTATCTGGAAGGGAACGCAGCCGATTACTGGACCGATAACCGGCTGGCAACCGGCGGGCTCGGATTTCTGGAACAGCCGGACCAACCTGCGGACGTCGAGCGCGTTCGGATGTCGTTCTCACAAGTGGGAGGCGCCTGAAAATGTCCAGCGCAGCCAGACCGGCAGTCCGAAACCAGATTGAGGCCGCTTTGGCATTGCATTCGGCGGGGCGCTATCAGGAAGCGTTGGATGCGCTCACCACGCCGAGCGAGAACCTGCCCGATTTTTATACGCTGCGCGGGGATGTCCAGTTTGCCTTGGAGCGCTATGAAGAAGCGGCCGGCAGCTATTTCACTTCGGCCACGTTAGAGCCGCCCCCGCAGAATGCGTACGCGCAGTTCAGGCTCGGCATTTGCTTGCATCACCTAGGCCGCTGGGCGGAAGCTGGCCAGGCTTTTCAAAGGGTGCTCGAGGTGGATGCGCATCGGGATGATGTGCGGCTCGGGTTGGGCGCGTGTTTGCTGCATCTGAATCGTCCCGAAGAGGCGCTTGCTAACTTTGACCGCTGTTGGTCCGATGCCGCGCGCCTGCGAGTACTTTTCGGCAAGGCCGTGGCGCTGCAACTATTGGGCCGTCACCAGGAGGCCGAGGGTGCGTACCAACGGCTGCTGGCCTCGGATCCCAAATCCGAGGAGGCTCTTTCGAACTTAATCGCCTTGTGTATGGAGGCGCACGACCTGGAGAACGCCAGGCGCTATTCCTCGCGGCTGCTGGAGCTTTTCCCCGAGTCTCCGGTAGCTTTGCAAGGACTGGCCGCCGTGGCGCTCGAGAATCGTGAATACGAGGCTGCTTTTCGTTACTGTAGCCGCATCGTGGAGCGGGCGCCTGAGTGCGTGGAGGCCTGGCACAATTTGCGTTTTGCAAGTGGCCGGATCATGTCCGCGCTTCGAACGCCCGCTGCGGCCGCCGCGTCCACGGCAGGGAGGAAGTAATGGCGCGTTTGCGCATTCGAGTGGAACTGAATCGCGGAGGAGTGGGAATCCCTCTGCATAAACTTTCGAGCGTTGTTCAAGAAGCGGAGAAGTTCTTTCAGATGCTGGCCGAAGACGTGCGCATTGAAAAGGACCGCGGTGAGTGGCTGGCTTTCGATTTCGACAACGAATCTCTAAATTTCACCGCTGAATATGTGGGTCCGGCGTCGGCCGAGCAGGTGCAGGCATTCTCCGCAGCCTTCGACGGCACTACGTCGCTGCGCCGCGCCACCATTGCGCAATTCACGCGCATCACGGAAGCTATTGGCGAAGATGAGTTGATCGGTTTCGGTTTATATCATGCCGACCACGAAACCGAGCCGAGCGAATGGCGGTGCCTCTCGCGCCGCGACGCTTTGCGCATTGCCGACGAAATCCAGATACTGCTGGGAGCTTCCGAAGAGCAGGATCAAACCAAACTGGATCAGGCCAATCTGGATCAAACCACGCATCTTCCCGCGGTAATCGACCCCGGCATGGGCGCCCGGATGTTCAAAGAACGTCACGATCGCGGCGTACTCTCGGCCGAGCAGTCCAAGTGGCCGATCCTGGTGCGGGAAGTGGAAGCGAACCTGTCCAAACGGATCTCTCGTCTGGAGAGCACGGTGGAAGATCATTCGCAATCCATCCACGAATTGCGCGATACTTCCAGCGCGACTGAAGAGAGCTTTCGCAACCTGCTGGGTTCGGTGGAAAACTTTTGCGCTCAGGCCACTCGCCAATTTGAACGGATTACGCCACCGGCACAATTGCCCGCACCGGCGCCCACGCCTTTACCCGCACCCACGCCTTTACCCACACCTGTACTTGCACCGAAGATCAGCTCGGGCCGCGGCTGGAGATCCTATGCGATCGCGGCCATCCTGATCATAGGAGTAGTTTCCGCTGTGGTTCTGCTGTGGTCGCCTAAACAAGGGGAGCCGGTGGAAAGCAGTGTCGTGGCCGCCAGCGTGGCGCCTCCGCCACTCGAAGCTCCTCGGAAATCTTCGCCGGTCGCCTCGGCGCCGGCGCTGAAGCCGATCGTTTCAAACTCCTCGGTTATGCACGTTGATATCGAAGCGCGCCAGCCGGCTTGGGTGGCCGTTACGGATGCGAGCGGCAAAAGGCTGTTGGCCAAGACGCTCGAAGCCAATGAGACTCACACGCTGGACCTCACGGCGGGCGCGACTTTGCGCACTGGAAACGCGGGTGGTCTGATTGTGCGCTTCAACGGGAAAGAAATTGGACCGCTGGGGCCGACGGGGAAGATCCGGGATATTTCATTTAAGGACGGCGCGTACAAGATCCACGCGCCTGACGCGGGGTAAAGAAGGAAGAGCACCGACTCCCTCACGGTCGCGGTTCGGTAACGCTCTCTAAACAGCCGCGAGCGTAAAGCGACCGGTGGTTGCTATTGGATGATGCGCTTGCGCACCGCGTAGAGCACGATGTCGGCGGTGCTGTGCAGATTCAACTTCGCCATTAGCCTGCTCCGGTGTGTTTCCACCGTGTACAAGCTGACGTTGAGCAGGCTGGCTGCTTCCTTATTGGATTTGCCTTCCGCTAACAACTGCAGAACTTCCTTCTCGCGTTCGGTGAGGAGATCGTAGGAATCCGACAGCCCTTCGTTCTGCATCTGCCGCATGTAATCCTCGAGCAGCGTTTGCGTGATGGTTGGGCTGAAGAAAAGTTTCTTGTTGGCGACAGCGCGGACCGCTTGCAGCAAATCGGCCTCGGCGCAATCCTTCAGCAAATAGCCTTGAGCGCCGGCCGCGAGAGCGCGCACTAGAAACGTCTCATCGCAGTGCATGCTTAGCATGATGATTCCGATTTCCGGATCGCGTTTGACGATCTGCGACGCAGCATCAATGCCGTTGAGCTGCGGCATGGTGATATCCATCACCACGACATCGGGCGAGAGCTGTTCGGTCATCCGGACCGCTTCGCGACCATCGGAGGCCTCGCCGACCACTTCGATGGTGGGATCGGTTTGCAGCAGAAACCGCAGACCTTTCCGAACCACTCCGTGATCGTCGGCCACGAGTACTCGGGTAATGCCGCCATGATTAGTCGTTGTTGTCGCCATCTATCTGTTATCGGCAGATTCTTGGGATACCTGCATAGGCCACCTCTATAGCCCTGGATTCAAATTGCCTAAGTGGGGTCGCAACAATGAATTAGGGCCTAGCCGCCAAACCTGTCACGGCTTTGACTCCACGCTTCAGGCCCCGCAGCCGTCATAGCCAGAAGAGCACCATGCTGCGCGCCCTCATTTTGCTCGCTGTCGCCGGTTGCGTCCAGGCGGGGACCATCCAGGGCGTCGTGCTGGAGCACGCCTCCGGGCGTCCGCTGGCGCGCTCAGTAGTGCGTCTTGATCCTGTGCCGCAATCCGGCGGCGAAAAAGGTCACCCGCTCAGTCAGCGAGTGGGGCTCAGTGGAACCTTTGTGTTTCCCACGGTAGATCCGGGAATCTATTTGCTGACCGTCGCTCACGATGGATATTTTCCGGGAGCATTCGGCCAGAGAGTTCCGCTCGGCCATCCAGCGCCGATTGAGGTTACCGCCGATTCCACGCTGTTCGCCGACGTTAGTTACGCCGCAAAGGAGCAGTGACAGGGCGGATTTTCGATGAGAACGGCGTCGGGACTGCGGGAATTCCCGTAGTCGCCTACCGCGCGCGGCTTCCCATGCGCCTCGCGGGAAGCGCTCTCTCCGACGATCGCCGCGTGTTTCGCATTCCAGGCCTCGAAGCCGGGAAATATTGGGTGCGCTCAGAGGCTTACACGCTGGTGGACGGTACCGGATGGCTGCCTACTTTCGGAAATGTTGCCCGCGAAGTTCGGGAGGCGCGCGTTTACCAAGTCACCTACGACAACGATACCCCCGATGCCGACATCAGTCCGGAGACAGGCGCGCTTTTTCGCATCGGCGGCCAAATCATCTGCAGTGCGGTCGGCCCGCTAGTTGTGACGCTATCGTCTGAAACCGGCCGCCGCCGGATGCAAACCGAATGCCCGTCCTCGTATCAAACTTCGTATCACTTCGAAGGGCTCGCGCCGGGAGTCCATGAAGTGTTCGCCGATCTGCAGGGCGGGGCCGCGGCGGCCTTTACGGAACTCTATCTCGATCACGACATGAACGGAGTGAATTTACAGGTGACGCCGGTCACCGCTGCTGAGTTTGAAGTCCGGCGAGCCAGTTCCTACGCTGAGCTCCACATTCCGATCAAGCTGTTCGGCCGCCGTCAGGACTTGGCGGAAGTAGAAACCGAACAGGAAATCAAGCTACCGCGAGCCACACTGAGTTCGGGACATTGGGAGATGCGTGCGGTGGTCCCGGGCGGCCAATACGTGGAATCCATCGAGGCTCAGCGGGGATCTCCCCGGCGAACCTGGAACGTGGAGCATCCGTCGGATTGGTTCGAAGTGTATATCGACTCGCGCTACAACCGGATACAGATTTCCGTTTCCAACCGAGCCGCCACGATCGCTGGAAAGGTGACGGCGGACGGGAAGCCCTCGCCAGGTGCGCCGGTGTTCCTCTGGCCGGTAGCCGAATCCGCGCGCCGATCGTTGAACGGCGGGGTGCAAACGCTGTCGGACACTGAGGGGCGCTTTCGATTCGACAGCCTCCCGCCAGGCGACTACCGTGTGCTGACCAGCTTCGACGTAAATGAGATTGATGCGGATTTGATCGAACTGAGCCAAGCGGCTGTGGTTCATGCGAGCGCGTCGCAGACGGCGACGGTCGACCTGGCAGTGTGGGTCGCCCCTTGGTAGAAAAGATCTTAGGCGCGTTTGCGTCGGTGATACACTGAACCGTGCCGAAAAGCCGAAAGTGCAAATCTCAGTCATGGTCAGCAGCACGACACTCGAGAACAACTCCACGCTACCTCTCAGCATGATTAACAACATCATCGTGAACAACGTCAACTCTTGCTAGGCGAATGGAACTCCCGGCGGAAATCAATCTCCCGAGCTATCCTGGACCCGTGCCGATCCGCGGACACGCAGTTTCGCAGTGGTCCTGTACGACGTCATCTGTGGCAATGGTAAGTAGCCCGTTCAAATGGCTTTGTGCAGTCGGGTTCGTTCTCTTAATGGCAGGCTGGGCACTATTCTTCTTGATGGCCTTGGAGGTAAATAGAGCGCTACCGCCGGGTAGAAGGATTTCCCTGCTTCGGCTCGGATATCAGTCTCGGGAGATTTGGCGGCTTCATGAGGAGTTGCTCCCGGCGGCACGCTCGCGTCGGACCGCGTCGCTTCTATTGATGTACGCTGCAGGGGCGCTGTGGGCAGCGGCGGTTCTGCTCGAAATCCGCCCCTCGAGTTGAGGGCTCAGAATGGTTCGGATGCTTCTCTTAGTTGGTGTCTGGCGTCGTTAGGTCTTTACAACGCGTCGCAGACTGCGAGCATCGACCTGGCAGTGTGGGTCGTGGACAAGCTTACCAGTTGGTGATTGACCCATCCGGACGAAAGTATGTCTGAGCGCGGCTCGTGACCGGCTCGGTGATCTCAGCGATTTTAGTGAGCTGTTTCTTATCGATCTCAACACCCAGGCCAGGCCGATCGTTCGGGTAGAGTTTGCCGTTCTTGAAATCCGCGAACAGCGGCACATGCGGAACAGTCTTTCCCTGAAACGTGTACTCCATCAAAACGGGACCGGAAAAAGTTCCCAGGCAGTTCACCAGCGCGGCCGTCGCGATGGGTCCGGTGAAATGTGGAATGATACCCACGAAGTGCGTTTCACAGATCGCGGCGATCTTCATCATTTCGGTGATACCGCCGACGTTGGGCAGCGTGGCGCGAACGTAATCGATGTCGTGATTCTCGACCAGCTTATTGAAGTCCCAACGGTTCCCCCACTCTTCGCCGGCGGCGATCGGGACACTGGTGTGGCTGCGTAGCTTGGGCAGGTCCTCCTGAAATGCCTCAGCGCGCACGGGGTCTTCGACGAAATAGGGCGCCAGATCTTTGATCAAATCGCAACCGCGAATCGCTTCCGAAAGATCGAACCTCTGGTGGAAGTCGACGCACCAGTCGCCATTTTTGCCCACGCCCTCGCGTGCCTCGACGCATTCATCGTAGAGGCGGTTGAGCGCTTCGTGAGTATTGAAGGTGGTGTTAGCAGGCAGGTCCGCGGCGCCCATCCGAAAGGCCCGGTAGCCGGCAGCGATCGTCGCCTGGGCGCGTTCTTTTAGACTCATTCCGGAGTGAACGTTGGGGATGATTCCAGAGGTGCTGTAGCACTCGCAATAATTGCGCACCATTCCGCCGAGGACCGCGTGCACGGGTATGTTCAACACCTTGCCCTTGATGTCCCACAGCGCCAGATCGAGAGCACCCAGGGCATGCATTTTCTCGCGCCCCGGCGGATAGAAAAAGGCGCGTGACATGTCCTGCCAGAGGCGCTCGATGTATTGCGGATCCTGACCGATGAGGCGCCCAGCGCATTGTTCCAGCGTTTCCTTGGAACCGCCTTCGCCGATTCCGGTGATGCCGGCATCGGTTTCGACCGTGACGACATGATCGCTTTGGTTGAAGAGCGGGTTTGGGTTTGGTGGCGTGTAGACTTCGACGCGCGTGATCTTCATTTTGGGAACGGAGGCCCGTGCGGCGCGGGTGGCGAGAGGGGCAGCTAGGAGGGATTTGAGGATGGATCGGCGATTCATAGGTGGTGTGGTCTACAAGGTTATCGCAATTACGCCGTCGGCATGAGTGCCGACGCGGCACGCAATAGTGCGTGCGCTACAATGGATTCAACAGCTTGCCGGGCGTTCGCCCAAGCTCTCAATTTTTTTGCGAAGCCTGTTGCCAATCGGGAAAGTGTCTGGTATTCTGGTTGAGGTCGTCTTTCACGGGTAGCGAAGAAAAAAAGTTCGGATGGCGCTTGCCATCTGGATGCTGACTTTGCTAGGCTGAGGAAGGCAGAATTTCTACGGCAGGCAGCCAGAAGCAGTAAAGCCTCAACTCCTGTCAGGCAGTTCTTAAAAGTTCCCAAGAATTCTGGTTCAAGCGGAGTGACTTCGAATGTGAGTCCCGCTTGCGCCAAAACGGCTTTCGAGGCCGGGTAGCCGGTCTGGTCTTCTTTGCTTGAAAGAGCGGAGATCGCTGGGTTGGTTGCGCAGATCTTTGACAATCTGGTTGGATGCAGAAGTAATGTTCGTCAGAACTTTTGAGTTAAACCGGGGCGATGGTTTGGCTGCTTTTATAGGGTCAGACTAGTAGTCTCAACAAGATCAAACGAGAGTTTGATCCCGGCTCAGAATCAACGCTGGCGGCGCGCTTAACACATGCAAGTCGCACGAGAAAGTGGAGCAATCCATGAGTAAAGTGGCGTACGGGTGAGTAACACGTGGATCATCTACCTCTTGATGGGGAATAACGCTGGGAAACCGGCGCTAATACCGCATAAGCCTGAAAAGGGAAAGCAGCAATGCGTCGAGAGAGGAGTCCGCGGCCGATTAGCTAGTTGGTAGGGTAAAGGCCTACCAAGGCAATGATCGGTAGCCGGCCTGAGAGGGCACACGGCCACACTGGCACTGAAACACGGGCCAGACTCCTACGGGAGGCAGCAGTGGGGAATCTTGCACAATGGAGGAAACTCTGATGCAGCGACGCCGCGTGAGCGATGAAGCCCTTCGGGGTGTAAAGCTCTTTCGGCAGGAACGATAATGACGGTACCTGCAGAAGAAGCTGCGGCTAACTACGTGCCAGCAGCCGCGGTAATACGTAGGCAGCAAGCGTTGTTCGGAATTACTGGGCGTAAAGAGTGTGTAGGCGGTTCTCTAAGTTCCGTGTGAAATCTCCCGGCTCAACTGGGAGGGTGCGCGGGAAACTGGAGGGCTCGAGTATGGGAGAGGAAAGCGGAATTCCTGGTGTAGCGGTGAAATGCGTAGATATCAGGAGGAACACCTGCGGTGTAGACAGCTTTCTGGACCATCACTGACGCTGAGACACGAAAGCGTGGGTAGCAAACAGGATTAGATACCCTGGTAGTCCACGCCCTAAACGATGCATACTTGGTGTGAGCCGTTCATTCGGTTCGTGCCGGAGCTAACGCGTTAAGTATGCCGCCTGGGGAGTACGGTCGCAAGGCTGAAACTCAAAGGAATTGACGGGGGCCCGCACAAGCGGTGGAGCATGTGGTTTAATTCGACGCAACGCGAAGAACCTTACCTGGGCTCGAACGGCTTCGGACAAACTGTGGAAACACGGTCTTCCCGCAAGGGACTGGAGTCGAGGTGCTGCATGGCTGTCGTCAGCTCGTGTCGTGAGATGTTGGGTTAAGTCCCGCAACGAGCGCAACCCCTGTCCTGTGTTGGCATGCCGCAAGGCGCAACTCTCAGGAGACCGCCAGCGATAAGCTGGAGGAAGGTGGGGACGACGTCAAGTCATCATGGCCTTTATGTCCAGGGCCACACACGTGCTACAATGGGCGGTACAAAGCGCTGCCAACCCGCGAGGGGGAGCTAATCGCCAAAAACCGTCCTCAGTTCGGATTGCAGGCTGCAACTCGCCTGCATGAAGCTGGAATCGCTAGTAATGCTATATCAGAACGATAGCGTGAATACGTTCCCGGGCCTTGTACACACCGCCCGTCACATCACGAAAGTGGGTTGTACTAGAAGTTCGCACGCTAACCCGCAAGGGAGGCAGCGGCCCAAGGTATGACTCATGATTGGGGTGAAGTCGTAACAAGGTAGCCGTAGGAGAACCTGCGGCTGGATCACCTCCTTTCTAAGAGAGAAAGTGGCTGGAGTTACCGAAAAAACGGTTAACTGGTTTCTGGTTTTCTGGTTTCTGGTTAATCGGAGTAAGTAACAGCCTTTCCGGTCCATATACGTCTCGGATCTCCACTTGAAAGTTCTCGGATATTATTTTGCCGGTTCGGCCTGGCGCCGTCCGGCAGCATCCAATCGGCCTCGGAAAAAATTCGGGGCTGGGGACTTGGGACTGGGGACTAGCGAACGTTCGTGCTAGCCCCTAGTCCCCAGTCCCTAGCCCCCAGAAAAAAAGGGGCTGTAGCTCAGCTGGGAGAGCGCCTGATTTGCATTCAGGAGGTCGCCGGTTCGATCCCGACCAGCTCCACCAAGCTTGGGCCTGTAGCTCAGGTGGCTAGAGCGCGTCCCTGATAAGGACGAGGTCGGTAGTTCAAGTCTACCCAGGCCCACCAGTCGCCTTTGCGGCGAGAATTCAGAATCCAGGAGTCAGAATCCAGAATGAAGGGTGCTGAGTCTTGGCTTTTGAAAAAGGCCAGTGATCTTTGACAATTGAATATTGATGGGCAACTACAAGTAAGTTGCAAAACACACCGTGCAGCCAATATACGGTGTGGAGCGCTAGTAGTAGTAAGTTTCTTGTTCGCGTTGGTGCGTATTTCGGCACCAGAGCGATTCAAGGAATGTGTCTAGAGTAAATTTTATGGTCAAGCTACTAAGAGCATGCGTGTGGATGCCTTGGCGCAAGTAGGCGATGAAGGACGTGGCCAGCTGCGATAAGCCTCGGGGAGATGCAAGCAATCTGTGATCCGGGGATGTCCGAATGGGGAAACCCAACTGTTGCGAACAACAGTTATCGTATTCTGAATACATAGGGGTACGAAGCGAACCCGGGGAAGTGAACCATCTTAGTACCCGGAGGAAGAGAAAACAACCGTGATTCCGATAGTAGTGGCGAGCGAAATCGGAACAGCCTAAACCAGGCGATTCGAAAGGAGAGCCTGGGGTTGCAGGACCACAAACATTAAGTGGGCGGTGACGGGGCGACCTGTCAGCGGTCACTTAGTGTAAAGAGGTATAGGGAGGGGTTAATAGAACGGTCTGGAAAGGCCGGCCATAGAGGGTGACAGCCCCGTATATGAAAATGCCATCCTAACTTCGAGTGGCTCCTAAGTACCGCGGGACACGTGGAACCCTGCGGGAATCTACCGGGACCATCCGGTAAGGCTAAATACTCACTTGCGACCGATAGTGAACTAGTACCGTGAGGGAAAGGTGAAAAGAACCCCTGCTAGGGGAGTGAAATAGTACCTGAAACCGCATGCTTACAAGCAGTTGAAGGGCTATGCCGGAAATCGCAAGAGGACCGGAATGCCTGACATCGTGCCTATTGAATAATGAGCTGGCTAGTTAATCTCAGTGGCAAGGTTAAGCGAAAGCGAGCCGCAGCGAAAGCGAGTCTGAATAGGNNTCTGAATAGGGCGTTCAGTCGCTGGGATTAGACGCGAAGCGGGATGATCTACCCTTGGCCAGGATGAAATCCGTGTAACAGCGGATGGAGGTCCGAACCAGTGTTGGTTGAAAACAGCTTGGATGAGCTGAGGGTAGGGGTGAAAGGCTAATCAAATTCCGTGATAGCTCGTTCTCTCCGAAATAGCTTTAGGGCTAGCCTCGCGGGGTCCGTACCGGTGGTAGAGATCTGGATGAACTAGGGGCCTTCCCAGGTTACCGAATTCAACCAAACTTCGAATGCCGGTAATGAGTACCGCGGGAGTCAGACTGTGGGGGCTAAGCTTCATAGTCAAAAGGGGAAGAGCCCAGACCATCAACTAAGGTCCCTAAATTCATGCTAAGTGGGAAAGGAAGTCGAGTGCCTCAGACAGCCAGGAGGTTGGCTTAGAAGCAGCCATCCTTTAAAGAAAGCGTAATAGCTCACTGGTCGAGGAACTCGGTGCCGACAATCCAACGGGGCTCAAGCATGATACCGAAGTTATGGATCCGATGCGCAAGCATCTGGGTGGTAGGAGAGCGTTCTTAAGGAAGTGAAGGCGTACCGTGAGGAGCGCTGGATCGTTAGGAAGTGACTCTGCCAGCATAAGTAGCGATAAACCAGGTGAGAACCCTGGTCGCCGCAAGTCTAAGGTTTCCTGAGAAAGGTTAATCCGCTCAGGGTTAGTCGGGGCCTAAGGCGAGGCCGAAAGGCGTAGCTGATGGACACACGGTTAACATTCCGTGACTACCTTTGTTCGATCAAGACCGAAGGGGGGACGCAGCGTAGAAGTCCGGGTGCGCAATGGTTACAATCCCGGGTGAAGCGAGATCCGAATAGGTAAATCCGTCGGGTCGTCTGCCAGGAAAATCCTCTAAGGAGAATCGAGGTACCCGTACCACAAACAGACACATGTGGACGAGAAGAGTATTCTCAGGCGCTCGGGTGATGGGTTGTTCAGGAACTAGGCAATATAGCTCCGTAACTTCGGGATAAGGAGTGCCTCCAGCAATGGGGGCCGCAGTGAATGGCGTCAGGCGACTGTTTAACAAAAACACAGGTCTCTGCTAAGTCAATAAAACGACGTATAGGGGCTGACGCGTGCCCGGTGCTGGAAGGTTAAAGGGAGAGGTTAGCCGCAAGGCGAAGCTTTGAACTGAAGCCCCAGTGAACGGCGGCCGTAACTATAACGGTCCTAAGGTAGCGAAATTCCTTGTCGGGTAAGTTCCGACCTGCACGAATGGCGTAACGAAAGTGCGACTGTCTTGCCGACTGACACGGCGAACTTGTAGTGCCGGTGAAGATGCCGGTTGCCCGCAACTAGACGGAAAGACCCCGTGCACCTTTACTATACCTTTAC
>PMUM01000380.1 GCA_003166855.1 Acidobacteriaceae bacterium
GGAGAAATTATGTCCGCCCTCGAGATTGCCATTATGGTGAAACTACCCTACACGGCGTTGCGCGACGGTACTTTTGCCCATCCCACGCTGGCCGAGTCGCTGAACAACCTGTTCATGGCCATGGACAGCGGCAAGTAATCAAAGCACAATGAAGGCGCAGTCTGGAAAGCGATTCGAGGCGCAGTCGCATGGATGTGTACTTAGTCGACGGTACGTATGAACTGTTCCGCCATTTCTTCGCCGTGCCTTCTGCAAGGGATGTCAACGGTCAGGAAATCGGCGCGGTTCGTGGCGTCCTGACATCCGTGCTGTCGATGATCGAAAAGGGCACGACTCACCTCGGGGTCGCCACCGACCACGTGGTGGAGTCCTTCCGCAACAATCTGTATCCCGGATACAAAACCAGTGAAGGCGTAGCTCCGGAATTACTCTCGCAATTCCCGATTCTCGAAGAAGCGCTGGCAGCCATGGGAGTGGTCGTGTGGCCCATGGTCGAGTTCGAGGCCGATGACGCGCTCGCCTCTGCCGCCGCGAAATCCGCGCAGGATGGCCACGTCGGGCAAGTGTTCATTTGTACACCGGACAAAGATCTAGGTCAGTGTGTTGCAGGCATGCGAGTGGTTCAAATGGATCGAAGGCAGGATCTGGTTCGCGATGAAGCCGGCGTAGTCGCCAAATTTGGGGTGAGCCCACAGTCAATCCCTGACTACCTGGCCGTCGTCGGCGACAGTGCAGATGGTTTCCCTGGTGTGGCGGGATGGGGACAAAAGGCCGCCGCGCTTGTTTTGTCGCAGTACCCTCATCTCGAGGACGTTCCAAAAGATTGGCGGGAATGGNNCATCGATAAAGAGGGCCCGCGCGCTGTCTGAATCTTTGTTCAACTCATGGAACGACGCCCTGTTATTTCGCACACTGGCAACCCTGCGCCTCGATGTTCCCGTGTTCGACACGGTCGAAGAGCTTCGCTGGAAAGGACCGCTCACAACCTTTGAAGACCAGTGCCGGCGACTCAAGGCTCCCGAACTGTCGCGCCGCACCAAGGCCGCAGCATCAAAGCGATCGGAGTGAGTCAACCATACCCCAACCATATATGTGGGGACGAAAGGCGGCTTAACTGGGTGTCGCTGCTTTCAGCAGGGTTGAGGCTACTGCCGAGACTTCCGTCGCGACGAAGACGCTAGCCTGCTTATCGCCAAAGTTGATTTCGGTGGTACCACTTCCGTAATCGCTAACGTGGTTCACGCGGTCTGGGTTGACGAACGTTTCCCTGCCGTTGATGTCCTCAAACCTAACCAACTTCATGTGAGCCTCCTCGGTTGCAACGTGTGCGTGTATTCCCGTCTGCCATTCCTGTCTGCCTCAGATCTTGAGACATTGGGAATGCCGCCTTCATTGGCGTTTGCCGTTCAAGAAGTCAGGACATAAATTCCGAGCCCAACGAATACCGTCGGCACGACCCAATGGCCCCACCGTTCCACGGAGCGCAGGATGACCGAGTGGTTTCCGAGCCATCGGCCGACAAAACACCAAACCGCAACCAGCGTGGCGTACACGATCAGGATGAGCCAGAGGTTCGCTCGACCCATGACGAAGAACGGCATATACACGCTGATGTTGTCGGCCCCATTCGACAGCGTCAAGAGCGCGATGGAAGCGACGCTCTCCGTAATGACGCGAGGCCGGCTCGCGTCGGTTCGGCGTGCCTGCAACAGGCGCATGATTCCTAGTGCCAGCGGCAGCACTCCCAGAAAGTGAATCCAGCGATGGGGGATTGCCAAAGCGCACCACACGCCGATCAGGCTTATGCCGATAATGGCCGAAAACCCGACGTACTGACCTACTACGATGCGTCGCGTTGGAATCCGCCGGGCAAAGAACAGGGTCAGGAGAAAGGCGTCATCGATGTTCGTGGCAGCGAAGGTCGCTAAGCTCGCCGACAGCACTCCCAGATGTCGATCCACAAAGGGCTCCATCTCTCACTGTGCTCCGCTCAGCGGTCACGAGCGTTGCTCACCGACTCCAGGAACCTGCGCGCGAGTTCGGCAATGCGATCGGGCTGGCGTCGCCGAATCGCCTCTCTCGGGATCAACTCTCCGCCAACTCCCAGTGCGATTGCCCCGGCGGCAATGAAGCTGAACGCAGTTCGCTGATTTACGCCGCCCGCGGCAATCATTGGAACGTAAGGGAACATCGCCTTGAGGTCCTTAATGTAGCTGTCACCTCCGATGTGCCCACACGGCACGATCTTGACGAAATCCGGACCCAGTTTCCACGCGGCGATGACTCCGGTTGGTGTGAGGGTGCCGGGGATCACAACGACGTTCTGCTGCACCGCGAACTTTACGGTCTCGGGATCAAGGCCGTCACTCGAAAGAAACTTGGCCCCGCCATCCAGGCAGCGGCGCGCCGTCTCGACGTCGTGGACACTGCCGGCGCCGACAATCACGTCAGGTGCGTGTTGCACGACATGAGAAATGACCTTGATCGCTTCGGGCACGGTCAGCGTGACTTCGAGAATGGGGATGCCGCCACGGGCGATGGCTTCGGCAGCGAAAAGCGCGTCCTCCGTCGTCGACACGCGAATGGAGGGAATGATCCCGAGTTGTTCGATCCGGCTCCGTACGTCTTGCTTGTTCAACGCTCCGGCTCCTCTGGGCGACCGGTGCAAGGGTCGCCGTGTGGACTATGGTTAAAGCGCGAAACCTTGCCTCGTCACGGCAGCGCCCTTGTACCCACCGCCTGCCGCATCTGCTCCAGAGCGAGCAAGTATGAAGCCAGGGCCTGACGATAGGCAAGCTGAGTCGCGCGATAGTTGCGCTCGGCATCCAGAAAGTCGAGCAGGCTCACCGCGCCGCGCTGATACGCATATTCGGCGATGTCGCGGTCTTTTTGCGCCACGTCGAGATAGCCCGAGCGGTACAACTGCACGATGCGGTCGTTCACGCGCAATCCTTCATAGGCGTCGCGCACATCAGTGAGGGCCTGTCCGTTGGTAGCTTTCTCCTGCTCTTGCGCTTGCGTGATGGCGATCCGAGTTCTTGCTATTTCGCCCTGGTTGCGATTGAAAATCGGGAGTGGGATGCTTCCCAGAAAGTTAGCGGCATTAATCCCGTTGACGTGCGAATAGTTGCCCTGCACGGTAACGTCTTGCTTGCCAATCGCCCGCTGTAACTCGTACTGGCTCCGGGCCGCGGTTACGCCTTGCTGGGCCGCACGGAGATCAGGCCGGTTCTGCAGAGCCTTCAGCTGAAAGTCTTCCAGATTGCCCTTCAGCGGCTGATAGTCGAAGGGCCCAGCCACGTCGTAGTCCGCAGAGACGGATTCGTATCCGAGCAACTGCCTGAGGTCAGACAGTGCCTGAACCTTTGCCAGCTCGGCCTGCTGATAGTCGGTCTCGAACTGCAGCAGCTGCAATTTGATCTTGAGGTAGTCGTCCTCGCTAATGGCTCCCTTGTTGTAGCGTAATTCGCCGAGGTCGACGGTTTTCTGAAAGCTCTTCAAGTCCTTGTCGGCTAGTTCAAGCGCGGATTCGGCAAGCTGCGCGTTCACAAACAACGAAGCCGTATTAAACGTGAGACCACGCTCATTGTCGGCGACCAGGGAGCGCGTCTGTGCGGTGATGTCCCTCGCCGCCTGCAACCGGTGTTGCCGCTTCTTGCCGCGCTCGATCAGGTAGCTGAGCCCTATATCGGCTTCTGTATTGTTCTTCAGATAGTCGTTGGTCGACACACCTGGATAAAGATTGGGGTTTTGTTTCGAAGGCGAGCCGAGAGGCAAGTATTCCCAATCCGCGAAGAGCGTCGGGTTGGGCCGCAGGTTCGCCGTTGTTTCCTCGGCTTCGCTCTGCTGAATCGTAGTGCGCGCCGCCAGCATGTTGTGGTTGTGCTGGAGCGCCATCTGGATCGCTTCGTCGAGCGTGATGCTGGTTGGTCCGGTGCTTTGGGCGAACGCCGAACTGATCGGCGCGCACGCCAGCGCTAGGGTCACGACTACGTGCACGCCGATCTTCCGGAGCCATACGGGACTATTCAAGGGCCGCCTCCGGTTCTGGAAGTTGATCGCCATCTCGCGCGATCCATACATAAAACGTGGGCAACAGAACGATGCTAAGGAGCAGGTCAGAAATTAGTCCGCCCACGATCACAATCGCGAAGGGCCGCTGTGAATCTGATCCGATGTCGTGAGAGAGTGCCGCGGGCAGAAGTCCCAGAGTGGCCACGAGCATCGTCATCATGATGGGGCGAAGCCGGAGGACCGCACCTTCGACGGCCGCGTCCTGAATCGAGTAACCACGCGCCCGCAACTGATTGATGTATTCGAGCATGATGACTCCGGTTTGCACCGAGACTCCAAATAGCGCGAGCATTCCCACGCCCGAGGAAACGCTGAGATACGTTCCGGTCACGAGCAGCGCCAGGAAGCCGCCGACGCGAGCCAGGCCGACGTTCAGCAGAATGAGCAGAGCCCATTTGTACGAGCGAAACATCGTGTAAAGAATGATGAAGATGACAAGGATCGTCAGCGGGACGATCAAAGCCAGCCGTGCTTCCGCACGTTTTTCGCTCTCGTACTCGCCCGACCAGCCAAGGCTGTAGCCCGATGGTAGTTTCACCTTCTGGCCGATCTGTTTGATCGCGTTCTCCACAGTGGTTCCGAGATCGCGTCCCCTCACGTTGAAAGTGACTGCCACGTAACGGGTGTTACCCTCGCGGAAGATGTCGTAGGCGC
>PMUM01000469.1 GCA_003166855.1 Acidobacteriaceae bacterium
CGCCCTACCACAACCGCCGCGGATCAAACGGCGAAGTCTACAACATGCATGCCATGACGGCCGCGCACCGCACCTACGCGCTCGGGTCCATCGTGCGCATCACCAACGTCAAGACCGGACAGCACGCGCTGGTCCGCATCACCGACCGCGGCCCCTTCATTCCCGGACGCGTGGTCGATCTCTCCCTCGCCGCCGCGCAAAAACTCGACATCTGGAAGCCCGGCGTCGCCAAAGTGAAAGTCGAATTGATGCAGTCGGCCGCGACCGCCGGTGCACCCGGAAAATGGGCCGTGCAGATTGGCGGATTCCCCCACGAACCCGCCGCCACTCAACTCGCCGACCACCTCAAGCGCCGCTATCACACCGCCAAAGTCCTGTGCTTCAACAGTCCCGCTGGAGACTGGTGGATCCGCGTCCGCGTCCTCGACGACGACCACGAGCGCGCCCAAAAACTCGCCGCCGAAACCGCAACCCCCGAAGGTGCAGTCTTCCTGGTTCGTCTCGATTAGGTTTATGTGGCGCGGGCGCCCCCGCCTAGACAGAACGGCGAATTGCCACTCGAGAAATCTCCAACCAGCAGCCATTGCCCTTGACCCGACGCGCCATCGGATAGAAACTTAGCAAGCCATGACTGATCCCAACTGCCTTTTCTGCCGCATCATCCGCGGCGAGATTTCCTCAAAGAAAGTTTACGAAGACGATCATGTCTTCGCCTTCGAAGACATCAGCCCCAAGGCGCCCACGCACGTCCTCATCATTCCCAAAAAGCATTTTGCTGGATTGAAAGAGGCCGAGGTCGCCGACGCCGAAATCATCGGCCGCTGCCACCTCGCGGCCGCCCAGATCGCCCGCCAGCGCAACATCGAGCAGGGATACCGCACCGTCGTCAACGTCGGTCCCGGCGCCGGACAGTCGGTCTTCCACCTCCACGTCCACCTGCTCGGCGGACGCCCCCTCGCCTGGCCCCCGGGATAGCCTCAGCTGCCGTTCCGCTCGCTCGATGGAATAAAATGGAGGTTGAACGAAAACAACACCAGATTGATGGGCACCGTGTAGTCCGCCGCAAGGTACAGAGTTGACGTTTCTCCGGAGCCTATCCGCCGCACCGTAACCTGACCAGGCTCCAGTTCAATGCCGTGTTCTTTCGCCTTGCGAATTACCGCACGAGCCGCGTCCTCATCTGAGCCCGGCGGCACAACCACTCCAACATGGGCGCCCGCCTGTGATCCCATATCGCGCAGGTCTTCTTGAAAGTTCATGTTCGCTACCACTGCCGAACCAATCTGCCAGCCCGTCCTCAACGCGAGAACAAGAGCGACGATGCCGAGAATAATTTTGAGATTTCTCATGATTAGCGATGTTTCCTGCGGGCACCGAATCGCGTTTTCGGCTGCCCTGTCGCTTACTTGTAGAACGGCAGATTATGCCACAGAGCCGCTCTCACCCTGCGTTCACCCTTCACCAAGGTAACGTCGACACTGCATTCCTCGCTTAGTAGCATCAAGCATATCTAATAGCTTTTTGGTCGAATTGCGAAACCTTCGCATTGGACTTCATGATGAGTTATCGCCCGTGCCTGACCCGTATGAACCGCCTCTTTTTCAAAATAACCTCTGCCCGTGTCGTCGCCGTGGTTACGCTGCTGGCCGCTTTCTTCCATGGTGCTGGTGCGTCGGCCTCTGACGGAAAAGCGCAAGGCGCCGCCTCGCCGTGTGCATTCTCGGATGCGCAATTCGACACCACAACCGACGTTCGCGCCCTGGACGAATACCGTACTGCCATTGCCCAACTGCTCAAGCAGGAAAAATTCGCGGATCTGGACTGCCTCGCCGACGCTGCCCGGGCCGGCAAAACGAGATTTTCGGGTGGTGGCTGGAAGCTTCGCAACATCTATATCGGGCTCGATTCTCCCCAGCCCGGTCATCCCACGCAAGAGGATTGGCTTCGGCATATGGAACTCGTCCAACTCTGGGGAAAACGTAACCCCAGCTCCGTCGCGGCTCCGATTGCGTTAGCCGAATCGTATGCAAGCTACGCCTGGGACGCGCGCGGCGATGGCTTTTCCAATAGCGTCAGCGAAAGCGGGTGGAAGCTGTTTGGCGAGCGCATGGCAAAAGCAAAAGCGATTCTCGATGAGAACTCCGCTCTTGCCAGTAAATGCCCCGACTGGTACATCACCATGCAAAAAGTCGCCCAGGGACAGAGTTGGGAATTACCCCAGGCTACTGCTCTATTGGAGCAGGCTATTAAGTTCGAACCGGAGTATTCATACTACTACCGAATTTACGCCAATTATCTTCTGCCCAAGTGGAGCGGGGAAGACGGCGATGCCTCGCGTTTTGCCGAGGAAGCCGCCAATCGCCTAGGTGGACAAGCCGGCGACATCCTCTATTTCCAGATTGCCGAAGCGATTGCTTGTGGCTGTCAGGAGCCCGAGTTTAACCACTTTTCCTGGCCTCGCCTACAGAGCGGTTTTGCTGCTCTAGAAAAGAAGTACGGGGTTTCCATGTTCCTGTTGAACTCCTTCGCGCTCATGGCGGTGAACTCCCAGGACTGGGTGGCTGCGGATGCCGCGTTCAAGCGCATCGGTGACAATTGGAGCGAGGAAAAATGGACCACGGAGGCCTGGTTCAAGCAAAACAGAGACACTGCTACTCAAGCTGCTCCGATGCAGATCCAAGCCCGCGCCACCCGGAAGGAAGCTCAGGACAATATGAAAACTCCGGAAGGCCAGGCTTTTCGGAAAGACGTCGAGCAAAAACTAGCTGTTTTCGAAAATTCCTGTCTGAAGGAATCTGGCAGTGACCAGCACAAGGTGGAACTGTTCTTGAGAATCGGAAAGGACGGCAGCGCGGAGAATGCGCAGACTCAGGAGCGCCCCGACACTTTCGCTGTCTGCATGATGCGCGGTCTCTACCTGTCGTTCACCCGCAAGGAAACTCCATTTGCAGCGGCACCCCAGGCGGCTTATTGGGTAGTTGTGGAGTTGGATCCTGCGACCTTGGCCGCATCCGCGAAATAGCGTACGCCGGCGAATCGTGAATCGGGGAATTCGCTCGATACCCGGTCGCCTGGCCTCCAGGGTAGAACTGGCGATTAGCGGCTGGAGGCAGTTCCGCACCCGTTCTTCCCGGGTACGGTGCGGTAGGCGATGTGTTCTACTCCATCCTCAGCGTGACGGCCGGATCGATTCGAGTGATCCGCAAGGTCGGCAAGAAGCTCGCAGCCACGGCAATGATCGCAATGACTACGGGAACCGCCATCAGAGTCAGCGGGTCATAGTCGCGGACACCATAGAGCTCACTGCGCAAAACACGAAGGGCAACGAAAGACAGCGCTAGTCCCGCAATCAGGCCGCAGCCAGCGGCCACGATGCCTGTAGAACCAACATCGATCATCGCCTGACGAATCGAAGACCCGAGGGCCATGCGGATGCCAATTTCGCGTGTCCTCTGCACAACGAGGTTCGAAACCAACCCGTAGATTCCGACCGCAGAGAGCAAAAGCGCCAGCCCCGCCAACACCCCGAGGAGATCCACCTCCACTCTTTGATACAAGAGGTTCTTCGCCAGGATATCGTGCATCGAGTGGAACCCGGAAAACGGCAAGTTCGGGTCAACCTGGTTGAGGGCCTTTTGCATCGCGGAGGTAAGACCCTGCACTGGTCCCGCAGTGCGCACAATCCAATTCGGTTGGAACCAGATATGCGCGACGATGACCAGCCCTTGTTCCATCTGTGTGGCCGGAACATAGATCACAGGTTCAGTCGACATCGGTGCGTCGCCACTTATGCCGGGACGCTTGGCGACGTTAGCTACGACTCCGACGATTTCATAAGTATGTTTCTCGATCTGAATGTGGCGGCCAACCGGGCTCAGCTCATCGAAGAACTTGCGAGCAAAATCGACATTGACCACGGCAATGGACTCCGAGGTTGGCGTGTCGCTTTCGGCGATGGAACGGCCGGCAAGAACCGGTATTCTCAGCACCCGAAAATATTCTGGGCTGGCGTAGGCAACGCTCGAGCCCCCCTCCTGTCCAGCGAATTTACCGTCCACAATCTTTATGCCGTCATTGAGGCCGCGTTCGTACGGGACACTCAGTCCGACCGCCGCGTCTTCGACACCCGGAATCTGGTGCATCGCAGCGACGCTGCGTTCAACCAGATTGTGAAATGCCGCGGCATCCCGATAGCGGGCATCGTCGAGCGAAAGCGTCGCTGACATCACATTGCTGGCATCGAAGCCCGGTGGCAGGGTTTCCAGGTATATGAGACTGCGGACCAGCAGACCTGCTCCGGCGACCAGCACAACCGTGAGCGCGACTTCGGCGCCGATCAGCAACTGACGGAGGCGGCTGGAGCCTTTTGCAACGGAGTGGCTGCTACTCGCCATCGACGACCGCAGATCGACTCTGCGAATCTGCAGAGCAGGCAGCGCACCAAACAGCAGGCTGGTAAATAGCGAGGCTCCAAACGTAAAGGCCAGAACACGGAGATCCACGGACGCACCGCCGAGAGGCATCATGGAGTCGGGCAGAAATCCTGGCAACGTCGAGAGAAGGCCTCGGGCCAGCGCCAGTCCAATCGCGGCGCCAACCAGCGCCAAGACAAAATTCTCTACCCAGAGTTGTCGGAGGACGACCCACTGGCTCGCTCCCAGAGCGAGGCGCGTTGCGATCTCTGGAGTGCGGCGCGCGATCCGCACCAGCGTCAGCCCGGCGAGATTGGCGCAGGCAATCAGCAGGATCAATCCCACCGCAGACATGAGCCCTAGAATCGGACTCCGCATTCCGTTATCCAGGTTCAGAGCGTTGGCAAGCGGCATCGCATAGAACCATGCCCGTCCTTTGGACTTGCTCATCTCGTCAAACCAGGGCTTGCGGACGCGGGCCAGTTCGGCGGAGACCTGTTGCCACGACGCACCTGGAACCGGGCGCATTATGATCTCGCAGTTATCTCCTCCGCACTCTCCACTCTGATGCGGCTGTAGAGGCGTCCAGAGATCCGCAACCCCGGTGGGTTGCGCACGCTCTGGCAAAACTCCGACGACCGTGTGGGGTTCGCCTTTGAGGATGACTTGCTTCCCGAGAGCCTCCGGATCCGAACGTAAGAAAGATTGCCAGAGTGCGTAACTCAAAATCACGGCGCTCGGCCCGTTGGGCCGGTCTTCTTCGTCTGTAAAGCCGCGGCCTAGGAAAGGCTGAACGCCGAGGACATCGAAGTAATGTGCAGAAACCCGCATGTTCTGAACGTAGCGAATGTTGACGCCCGATCCAGAACCGGCTTGCAGATTAACGCCGCTGGTCCCTCCGAAAGAAGCGGCTCGCACCGAGGGCACACGGTCCCGAACCATCTCCCAAGTTTCCCCGTCCTGACTGGTTTCGTCCTTATGCTCGAACTGCCCTGACTTGGACGAAAAGCCTTCCTGGTGCAGCACGAGAACAGCGAGACGGTCGGGTTCCGGATAGGGCAGCGGGCGCAATAGGAAGCCGTTGAGCAAACTGAAAACCGCCGTGTTGACGCCCACGCCCAGCGCGAGCGTCAGAGTCACGGCCAAGGCGAATCCTGGGTTCTTGTGCAGTTGTCGCACTGCCAAGCGCACGTCCTGAATGAACATGGCTGCACCTCGATTGCACACAGGTAGCACTTGGTTCGCCAGACGGTTCTGCAAGTATTCGATTGATATAAAAGCAGTTGAAAGGACGAGGTTGAAATCACGCGGAGCGGATTGTTCGATGTTGGAATCGAGTGTCCGGGAGTGGACAGGAATGCCACCGCTCCGGGTTCCTCGCCGCGCAGAAAATTGCGCCCAGAGCCTTCACTCCCATGCTCAAGCAGCCGAAATGAGGGTACAATTACTGCCATTTTCGTGGGACAGAAGGAAACCTGTGACTAGCTCGTTGCGGGAACTCGCCCGATTCGTCTTGGCAGGGATCGCGTGCACCGCCGCGACAGCATGTCTGGCACAGTCGTCCTCCAGTCTTAGCCGATCCGTGGACGATTGGCCCTACTACGGTCACGACGCTGGCGGCACGCGGTATTCGCCGCTGGCCCAAATTAATCGCAATAACGTTGCGACCCTAAAGGTCGCCTGGACTTTTCATGTCGGCGACATCTCTGATGGCAGAGGCCATCAGAAGCGCAGCGGACTGGAAACTACCCCCATTCTTATAGATGGCACGTTGTACCTGACCACGGCGTTCAACCGAGTCTTCGCACTTGACCCGGAAACGGGGAAGCAGCGCTGGGTCTACGATCCAATGGTTGAAATCGCAGGAGACTACGGCGACGGTTTGATCAATCGTGGCGTTTCGGCCTGGCTCGATCCTGCGCGGGCGAAAGGCAAGCCTTGCCGCAGGCGAATTTTCGAGACCACTCTCGATGCGCGCCTCATTGCTCTCGATGGCGTCACGGGTGAGCCATGTCGCGACTTCGGCAACCATGGGCAAGTCAGTCTCCGCGATGTCGCGCGCTACGTCCTGGGCCAATACCACATGACGTCTCCGCCAGCGGTCATCGATGACGTCGTGGTAGTCGGCTCCGCTATTGACGACAATTCGCGCGTCGACATGCCGAGTGGCGTCGTCCGGGCCTTCGATGCTCGCACTGGCACTTTGCGCTGGAAATGGGAGCCTCTTCCGCCGAACGAATCCGAATCAGCTCCGCAAGTAGCGGGAAAGACGTGGCGCACCGGCGCGGGGAACGCGTGGTCTGTGATGGCGGTGGATCAGGAGCGAGATCTCGTGTTTGTCCCTACCGGCAGCGCCAGTCCTGACTATTACGGCGGCCTCCGTATCGGCGACGACAAATGGGCCGATTCCATAGTGGCTTTGAAAGGAAAGACCGGGGAGTTCGTGTGGGGATTTCAGTTGGTGCATCACGACCTTTGGGATTACGACTCAGCGTCGCCGCCCTTACTGACCAATCTGCAGCACGACGGCAAAACCTTGCCCGTGGTCATTCAAGGCAACAAGACAGGTTTCCTTTTTGTGCTAAATCGTGACACGGGCGCGCCGGTATTTCCTGTGGAAGAGCGTCCGGTACCTCAGACGGATGTGGCGGGAGAAGTCACCTCGCCAACCCAGCCTTTCCCTCTGTCGCCACCGGCCGTTTCGCCCCAGAAGCTATCCGCCGATGATGCCTGGGGCATCACTCCGGAAGATCGCGAATTCTGCCGCGACCTTCTCAAGAGTCTTCGGAACGACGGCCTTTTCACGCCGCCGAGTCTGCGTGGCACGCTCTCGGTGCCGGGAAATATTGGCGGGATGAACTGGAGCGGCTATGCCTACGACGCGCAACACAGTTTGCTCGTCGTCAACACAAACAACTTGCCGGCCAAAATGGGGCTGATTCCGGCGGAAAAATACTGGGACGCGGCGGACAACAACACAAAGGATGCAGAGTATACGCAGCAGGCTGGCGGACCTTACGGATTGTTTCGCACCTTGATTTTTGCCAAAGCGCATCATCTGCCGTGCACCCCGCCGCCTTGGGGAACACTCACGGCGGTAGACATGACGGCCGGGACGATTCGTTGGCAAGTTCCGCTTGGCTCGCTCGCGCCCGGCAAACCCGCAGTCCCGGTGGGCGCACCCAGCCTCGGTGGTCCAATCATCACGGCCGGGGGATTGGTGTTTATCGCAGGAACGATGATTGATCCTTCGCTGCGCGCCTTCGACGTTGAAACTGGCAAGGAAATCTGGAAGACTGCACTACCGACGAGCGGCGGGGCCACGCCGATGACCTACGAGACGAGGAAAGATGGCAAACAGTTCCTAGTGATCGCAGCGGGAGGGCACCGTGGTGTAACCGAGGAACCGCAGGACGACTCAATTGTGGCGTTCACGCTGCCGTAGGCGATACTTCGGCAGGGGACGTGCCCGGTGACCCTACTGCACCGTCGGTTCCACATCCTCCGGCGCCCCATGCCTGCGCAACAACTGCGGCAGGTTCTGTGAGAATGCCGACCGTGGCAACACCATGTCGCAACCCACTTCGTGGGCCTTCTGCTTCAGATCTCCCTGCACGTGCGACAGGAACCCAATAATCGACGTCCCCTTCTTTAGCTTGCTCT
This sequence comes from Acidobacteriaceae bacterium, assembly GCA_003166855.1. GTDB lineage: Bacteria > Acidobacteriota > Terriglobia > Terriglobales > Acidobacteriaceae > Sulfotelmatobacter. The sequence goes on from PMUM01000469.1 coordinate 8,076, forward strand.
TCAGCTTCGGAATCAGCGTCAGCGGCTTCACGCTCGCCAGGTTCAGATCGAAAATAATCAGCGATGGTTTCTCGTCGCCGTTCTGCGACATCTTTTCCATCAGATCCTTGTCGGACTTCACGAACTCAACTTTCACGTTGAGCTTGCGCGCCGTTTCCTGGATCTTCGCCATGAAGAACAGATCTTCAATGAAGGCAAAAATGCGCGAATTCGTATCTTCGGTGATCGCCGGCAACGGTTCCGGTTCGGGTTGCGGATACTGCGTCGCAAACCCCGGTCTCTGCCGTCCGCCGCCCTTGTGCCCGTTGTTGTTATTGCCGCCGGCCAGTGCTGCCCGGTAGCTGTGATCCATGGGCGCGGTGTAGATGCCGTCTTTGTTCTCCCGGCTCAAGCCCGGGCCGGGCCGCTGTCCGCGCTGGTTACTGGGACGGCGTCCGCGCCGCCTGCGTCGTCCTCCTCCGCCACCACTACCGGAGGGTCTTCCTGGTCCTGCGTTCATAGTCCTCTCAAGCTGTTGCGTGCATGTTGCAGAATTTTACAGATCCCAAAGGCCCCGCCAGTCGCCGGATCCCGCCCTTTCAGGCAAAGCTCCGCCCATCACACAAAATCGGATCTGCGCAATTGCAGGTAGCGACTGGACACACTGTGGAACGAACCCCAACTCTTCCAAGGAACTGCTATTCGAGAATGAAACCTTTAATTCTTAACTCAGTATCGATTTTCCGTTTTATCGGATCCGTCTGGCGCCGCCTCGGATCGGCTGGCGCGGAAGGCCTGCGCGGGAACGAGGCCTAAATGAGAACAACTTCATGGTACTCGCCCTTGCCCAACCGCGCAAGGCCCCACCCGCCCACATTTTGCACAGGAGGCCATGACTAACAGGATTCCGCGCTGGCCTCCAAATGGCCACTCGATGCAAGCCCGGATGCCTCGCTTCACATTCCGCTCGATACCTCTCGCGCCCACTGCTGCGCCTGCCAGTAAAGCCCGGCAACCTCCTCGGTCTCCAAACGCAGGCTCCGGCTCAACTCCGCCGCCGCGGTCCACTCTCCGCTCTCGTGCGCCAGCATCAATTGGAACACGGGACGCAATTCGCTCGGCTGCCCCAGCAGCACCGTCTTGGTCGCACGATCCAGCGGAATTTTATTCAGCACCTCCGCCATCGGCATTTCCATCATGGCATCGATCAGCGACAACAGTCCCAGCAGGAATAAATCCGACTCCCCATGCTGCACTCGCGGCGCCAACAACTCGCCAAACCGCCCACGCACCAGCGCCGACAGCACCAGGTCGCTAGTCTTCTCCTGCCCCGCACCTACGGCCGCCACCAGGCGCACCCATCGGCGCACGTCGCGCTCTCCCAGCATCGACAGCGCATGACGCACCGAATGGATCTCGCTCTGAAACCCAAACATCGCCGAATTCAAGTACCGCAGTAGGCGGTAGCACACCGATGCCTCCGCCTTGATCAGCTTTTCCAGTTCTAGCAATTCCAGGTCCGGACGCGATACTTCCTGCAGCATTCTCAGATAGTTCATCCGGTTTGCCGGCATGTCGCGCGTATTCATCATCTCCGGACGCCGGAAAAAATAGCCCTGAAAATATACAAACCCCTGATCCCGCGCCCGTACAAATTCCTCCCGCGTCTCGATCTTTTCCGCCAGCATCCGGCAGCGCCATGGTCCGAACTGCTTGATCAACGCCACCTGCTGCTCTTCGGTCGTCAACTGCATTTCGACCTTGATGATGTCCGCCATCTCCGCCAGCGCTTCCCGCGGATCGTTGGCGACGTAGTCATCCAGCGCGATCATGTATCCCGCTTCTTTCAATCGCTGGCACGCCGACACGACATCCGGATCCGCGGGAACCGATTCCAGAACCTCCACCACCGTCGACGTCGAGGGCAGCAGGGTGACCAGTCCCTTGATCAGTGTGTCCCGCGTGCAATTTACAAACGCACGTCGCCCGTCGCACAACACATCCAGTCCCATCAGCAGCGTTCGGTCCAGGGTGGCTCGCGACGCTTCATTCGAGTCGCCGTGAAACGCATTCTCCAGGCCGTCGCGAAACAGCAGTTCGTATCCGAATACCTTCTCCTCCCGGTCAAAAATCGGTTGCCGCGCCACATACCGCAGCGGCTTCGCATCCACCACCCGGGCTTGCGCTACAGCTTGTCCACCAGAAATGTTTTCCACGTCATTACTATCGGCAGCAAATCGAAAAACTAAAGCCCGCAAAGAAGCGGCGTGTCCTCAGTGTCCTCTGTGGTTTAGTCCGGGTGCCCCATTTCTGCCACGTTCTTTGTGGCAGAAGTGGGGATTTTACCGTTGGGTGGAAGTCGTGCCCGTATAGAATGATCCCCGCTCTAAGCCCGAGGCCCGAGGAGGCCCATGCCCGATTCGCCCCACTCTATCCCTAAACCCAACGCCGCCAGCCCCAGTATGCAGCGCCAGTTCGAGATCTACCAGTTCGGCCTCGCAGGGAAGAAACTCTCAATCCCGATTCCACTCGCGCAGCTTGAAAAGAAAGCAGCCGAAGCTCTCTCCCCGCAGGCCTACGACTACGTCGCCGGAAGCGCCTCCGGAGAACGCACTGCCCGCGCCAACCTCGCCGCCTTCGATCGCTGGCGGATCGTCCCTCGCATGTTGCGCGACGTTTCGCAGCGCGACCTCACCATCGAACTCTTCGGCCAGACTCTCCCGGCGCCAGTTTTGCTCGGCCCCATCGGCGTGCAAGGCATCATTCACCCGGATGCGGAAGTTGCTGTCGGCCGCGCCGCCGCATCGCTGGGTCAGCACCGTGTCTTCCCGTCCCATCGAAGAAGTTGCGCAAGCCGTGGCTGGAGCCCCGCGCTGGTTCCAACTCTACTGGGGCAAAGATCATGAACTCACCGCCAGCCTGTTGCAGCGCGCGGAAAAGTCAGGCTACTCCGCTCTCGTCATCACCCTCGACACCGCCATGCTGGGATGGCGCGAACGCGATCTCCAGCATCCTTACCTTCCATTTCTTCTCGGCGACGGACTTGCCAACTACTTCACGGATCCCGTCTTCTGCTCGCGTCTTCCGCAGCCGCCGTCCGCCGATCTCGCCGCCGCCATTCGACTGTGGGGGACGCTGTTTTCGAACACCGCTCTCACCTGGACCGATCTCAATTGGCTCCGCCGCCAAACAAAGTTGCCGATCGTGCTGAAAGGAATCCTCCATCCCGACGACGCCCGCCTCGCGCTCGACCACGGTGCCGACGCCATCATCGTCTCCAATCACGGAGGCCGCCAGGTCGACGGAGCGATCGCCGCACTGGATGCGCTCCCCGCCGTAGCCGCCGCGATCCAACAGAAAATCCCCATCCTCTTCGACGGCGGCATTCGCTACGGCGCGGACGCGATCAAAGCCCTGGCCCTCGGCGCGCGCGCCGTTCTACTGGCACGTCTCTATGTCTGGGGCCTCGCCATCGCCGGCGAGCAGGGTGTGCGTGACGTTGTCCAGAATTTCCTGGCGGACTTGGACCTAACCATGGGCCTAAGCGGCCTTCGGTCGGTGAGAGAATTGGACGCGTCGATCCTGACGCTGGAGAGATGACGTCGAGAACTCGATGGGGAGAACTGAACTGGGGGAGAACTGAAATGGGGTAGAACTTGAAGTGGGGTAGAACTGAAGTGGGTGCCCCATCCTTCTCGCGCTTTTTGCGAGAGGGTGGGGATTTTGACTTACGCTTCATCCGCCGGGTGCCCCATTTCCCGCGCGATTTGTGCGCGAGAAAGCCTGCCCTGAGCGGAGTCGAAGGGTGGGGATTTCCTAAACCCGCTGCACCCCGCCCAGCCCCGCGAGCGCAGCCACAATCTTCCCCGACCACTGCACCACTTCATCCTCGCGCAGAGTCCTCTCGGGAGTCTGAAACCGCACGCGCAACAATGCGGAATACTTCCCAGCGGCAATCGATCCGCCGCGGAAAATCTCCACCGGACGGAACTCCCGCAACTCCGCGATGCTCAATCCCGCAACCGCCGCTCGCATCTCTTCAAACGAAACCTCGTCGCCAAACACAAACGAGAAATCCCGCTCCACCGCCGGATATTTCCCGAGCGGCATGAACTTCACTGGCCGCAGCCCAACCGTATACAACTGCTCCAGATCAATCTCCGCCAGAAACACATCCTGCCGCAGCTTGCGCGCCCCCGCCACTTCCGGATGGATCTGCCCAAACTGAGCCACCACCGCGCCATTCACCCGCGCCCGCGCCGATCGTCCCGGATGAAAATAATCCGCCGTCTCCCGGTCATAACTTACATCGCCGGCAAACGCCGCCAGCAAATTCTCCACATCGCCCTTGAATCCGCAAAACGTTTCCGTCGCCGCCGCATGCTCGCCCTTGCTAACATCGAGCGCGCCACCCGCAGGCAGCGAGCCGCGCACTGCCGCCGCCGTAGCGCCCAAACAAGCGCGCCTCGGTTCCACCCGAGTCTCGCCCGACAACTCATACACGTTGGCGATCTCGAACAGCCGCGCCTCCGCCACATCGCGATTCAAATTCCACGCCAGCATGTCGAGCATGCCCGGAGCCAGCGAGGTACGCATGACCGACGCTTCTTCGCTTAGAGGATTCTCCAACTCCAGAACCTTCGCAGATGAAAACTTCTCCGCGTCGGCATGCGAAATGAAGGTCAACGACAAAGCTTCGTTGTATCCCAGCGCCAGGGCCCGCTCGCGCAAAGTTGCATCCATCGCCGCATGCGGCAACTCGACCACGGCGCCGCTGTACGCCGGCAGCGTGTTCTCAAACTTGTCGTATCCATGCAGCCGCGCGATCTCTTCAATCACGTCGATCTCGCGTTCCACATCCAACCGCCAGCTCGGGATATGCACGCGGAACTGCTCGTCACTCTGCCCCTCGGGAATCAGCGAAAAGCCCAGCCGCTTCAGCAGTTGATAGATCAGCCCCGAGTCCAGACCCTCGCCCAGAATGCGCCGCACGTCGCTCACGTGCAGCACCACCGGAGCCTGGTCCATCGCCTTCGAGACCACATCGACCACGTCGCCAACCAGTTCTCCGCCTCCCGACTCCAGTATCATCTGAGCCACAAGATCGCAGGACAGCACGGTCGACTCGAAATCAGCCCCGCGCTCGAACCGGTGCGACGCGTCGGTGTGAATTCCGTGGCGCCGTGACATCTTCCGCACAATCCCCGGATCCCACCACGCCGACTCGATCACGATGTTCCGCGTCTTCTCCGTAATCATCGTGTCGTACCCGCCCATCACTCCGGCCAACCCAACGGGTTTCTTGGCATCGCACACGACGAGATCTTCGGAAGTCAGCTTGCGTTCCACCCCATCAAGAGTTTTCAGCGTCTCGCCATCCCGCGCCTTCCGCACGATAATCTTCCCGCCCTCAAGCAGGTCCATATCGAACACGTGCGTAGGCTTGCCCATCTCCCACAAAACGTAATTGGTCGCATCCACGGCGTTCGAAATAGGCCGCTGATCGAGCAATTGCAACCGGTGCGCAATCTTCTCCGGCGAAGGCTTGATGCGAGTCCCGCGAATCACGCGCGCCGAGAATCGAGGACAAAGCGCAGGCTCCTCGACGGCGATCGGAAAAGGCGCGTCGTGCGATGCTGTGGGTGCCCCATTTCTCGCGTCCTTTGCGAGAAGTGGGGACTTGTCGCTGACGGCCGAAAGCTGCTTCAGTGGCAACTCATAAATCGCCGCCGCCTCCCGCGCCACCCCGTAATGATTCATCGCGTCCGGACGGTTCGTCCCGATCTCCATCTCAAACACGGTATCGACGCCCATCCCACTGATCCCCTCGACCGAAATCCCAACATTGGTCAAGTCCTCAGCCAGACGGCGGTCGTCAACCGCGAGATCGACGAAGTCGCGAATCCATTGTGGAGAAAGCTTCATTCCTAATTACTCTGTCATCCTGAGCGGAGCGGGCCGCTTCGCGAAGCGAATCGGCCTGCGGAGTCGAAGGATCCCTGGCATCCCAATCGACCGTCGGCCATCCAGGGAATTCTCGCGATTCCTTCGCCGCGCTAACTGACAACTAAGAAAACTGCTGCAAGAACCGCACATCCCCCTGAAAGAAATACTGCAAATCATCGACGCCATACTTCAGCAGCGCGAGCCGGTCCACGCCCATCCCAAAGGCAAATCCCGAAACCTTCTTCGGGTCATACCCGTTGTCCTTCACAAACTCAAACACATTGGGATCGACCATCCCGCACCCCAGCACTTCGATCCACCCCGTCTGCTTGCATGGACGGCACGGGTCCGCCCCCCGCTTCCCGCTCCCACCGCAAATGAAGCAGGTGACATACAACTCCGCGCTGGGCTCAGTGAAAGGGAAAAACGACGGCCGGAAATGCGTCTTCACCGACGAACCGAACAGCGCCTTCATGGCATGATCGAGCGTCCCCTTCAAATCGCCAAATGTAATGTTGGTGTCGACCGCGAGGCCTTCGATCTGATGAAACATCGGCGAGTGCGTAATGTCGTGGTCGCAGCGATACACGCGCCCCGGGGCAATGAGCGCAAGAGGCGCGCCGCGCGCGAGCATGGAGCGGATCTGTACGGGCGATGTATGGGTGCGCAGGAGCCGCCCGTCGGGAAAATAGAACGTGTCGTGCAGCGCGCGCGCCGGGTGATTTTCCGGAATATTAAGCGCGCCGAAGTTGTAGAAATCGTCTTCAATTTCCGGGCCGACGGCGATGTCAAAGCCCGCGCGGCCGAAGAGCGCCTCGATCCGCAGGCGCGCCTGCGTCACGGGGTGCAAGGCGCCGCGCTCCTCACCGCGACCTGGCAGAGTCACATCGATGCGCCCGGCAACGAGCTCGGCATCCACTTGCCTGCGCTCAAGCTCGAGGCGGCGCGCCTCAAGAGCCGCCTGCACCTCTTCTTTTGCAGCGTTAATCCTGCCGCCCGCCGCGGGCCGCTCGGCCACCGGAAGCGCACCCAGTGACTTCAACGCCGCCGTCAGCTCGCCCTTCTTGCCAAGCCAGCGAACGCGCACCTCATCGAGCCCGCCAAGATCAGCGCTCGCTCGAATCTCCAAGAGCGCGCGAGCGACGAGATCCGCGTGATCGTTCACGGCGACGCCGCCTGGGTCAGGTGATGCCGAGCGCCGTCTTCGCCTGCTGGGCGATAGCGCCGAAGGCGGCCGTATCGGCCACGGCGAGCTCGGCCAGGATCTTGCGGTCGATCGTAAGCCCGGCCTTGCCTAAGCCATTGATGAGCCGGCTGTATGACAGACCATAGGTGCGCGCTGCCGCGTTGATGCGCGCGATCCACAGGCCACGCATGTCGCCCTTGCGCTGCTTGCGGTCACGATATGCATAGGCGAGCGAATGCATGACCGCCTCATTGGCGTTCTTGTAGAGGCGGTGACGAGCTCCCTGCATCCCCTCCGCCATCTCGAGGATCTTCCGGTGCCGAGCCTTGGCCGTCACCCCACGCTTCACTCTGGCCATATCGCTCTCCTAAAGATAGGGTGCAAGCCGGATCACCTTGCGGCGGTCCGACGAGGACACCTCGTGTTGCGTACGGTACTGCCGTTTGCGCTTGGCGCTCTTGTGCTCGAGCATGTGCGAGCGAAACGCCTTGCGCCGCATCACCTTTCCGGTCGAGGTGACGCGCAGCCGCTTGGCGGTTCCCCTATGGGTTCGTATCTTCGGCATGATCGTTGTTGCTCCCTGATTCGGCGCCGGCTTCTTCCCCCGGAACGGTGACGCTCATCTCCACTTCCTGCGTCGGACGCCGGTCATTGCTGTGCTGATCGCCTTTGGCGTGCTTCTTGTTGAGCGGGCTCATGATCATGATCATGTTGCGGCCCTCCACGAGCGGGGTCCGCTCGATGATCGCCACCTCTTTCAGTTCCTCGGCCATCCGGTCGAGCAGCTTGCGGCCATATTCCTGGTGGACCATCTCGCGCCCGCGGAACATGATCGT
>PMUM01000282.1 GCA_003166855.1 Acidobacteriaceae bacterium
GTAAATCCCGATCGCGGCGAGAATCAAGGCTATCGCAGCGAAGAGCCCTAGGAGTTGCGATAGAACACTCCAGGGCCGAGCCGAGTTCGAAACCGTTTGTTCCACCATCCGGACTCCGAAGACGGGCGAATCTGGTGCAAGTCCCGAAATCGTTCTCCGCACGTTCTCGATCAGAGCTGCAGACTTAGATTGGGTGCGGATTACCAGGCTTTTGTGAACCCGGCTTTCCGTCCAACCGGCTACGGTACGCGCCGGCAGCTGCGGGTAAGAGACGTACGCCTGGGGTTGCGAATCCATGGTCAGCATGAACTGTTTCACGTTCCCCACGATGCCGACGATTTGTCGTGGCCGTTCTTCCGGGGAGGAATCGAATGTCATGGTCTGACCGATGGGATCCTGGTTGGGCCAGAATTGTCGCGCCATCGCTTCGTTAATCACGACCACCCACGCAGATGTGTCCGTATCATGCTCGGTGACGCTGCGGCCTCGGAGGATCGGGATGCCCATCAAGCGAAAATAATCCGGACTGACAGAATAACGGAGAACGCTCGGCTTTTCCGCAGAAGCATCTGCGCTCCTGCCTACAATGGTGAAGCCTGGACCTGCAGGTTGGGTGTTATCGGCGAGCGGCAGCCAGTCGATCAACGCCGCACCTTCGACGCCGGGTATGTTTCTGACCCGCTCCAGCACCTGCTGACAGAAAATCCCGACGGGCGGCTGGATTACGTTCAGGTTGGCATTGCCGGGGTCGGTGGAGTCCATGTACTTCACTCCGGTCAGCCGCACTTCCGCCGTGAGGAGATGGTCTGGATTAAAGCCCGGGTTCGTGTGCAAGATACGAGCCAGCGTGTTGATCATCAGCCCCGCACAAATCAACGACACTAACGCCACGGCAATCTCGGCCACTACCAGGATGTTTCGCGTACGATGGCGTGACTTGGTCGCCGTGCTCCGGCCTCCCTCGCGCAAACATTCATTAGGGNNAGAGAAACTCCAGCCGTCGGAAGCAGCTCTGCGGACAGCACATTGAGAATCCGGATGCCCCCAAAAGACAAAACCAACCCAGCCACTCCGCCCACCAGGGAGAGGAGAACGCTCTCGGTCAGGAGTTGCCGGATCAGACTCCTTCGGCTCGCGCCCAGCGCGACGCGTACTCCGATTTCCTTTCGCCGGCCGTCGCCTCGAACTAACAGCAGGTTGGCGACGTTAACGCACGCAATCAGCAGAACGAACCCCACTGCCGCAAAGAGCAAGTAGAAGACCTGCTCCGACCAACCGAATAAGCCCTTCTGCAAAGGCTCAACCCTCACTCCGACGTCTTTGTACGCCTCGGGAAAAGTTTGCGCCAAGCGTTGCGCGGTCAGGTTCATCGCCGACTGAGCTTGCGGCAAAGGGACTCCCCGCTTCAGTTTCCCGACGGCGATTACCCATCTCGGATCGTTGACGCCCGAATCCCCGACGTTTCCCATACCGCCGATTTGGAAAATCTCAGGAGGCCCTGTCCCGAAAAGATCAAATCCTGGATTCATAACCGCCACGATATTTGCGGACCAGGTGTCCACGAAAATGCTCTGACCAAGAACCTTCGGATCGCCGGCGAAGTGGCGCTGCCAGAATTCATAGCTAAGGGCGACACCGGTAGATCCCTTCTGTTCGCTCAGTTCGTCGGTGGGCAGGCTGCCCAGAAAAGATTTGATACCGAGCAACGGGAGCAATCGCGCACTCACATGTTGCACGCCAACGCGTTCAGCGGAACCCGCGCTCGACATTGCCACCATGTCCGGCATCGACACCCACTCTATTTCTTCGAACACCTGGTTGTCGGCTCTCCAGTGGGCCACGTCCGTGCTTGAGACCCGTCCACGATCTTGCGGAAATCTCGCATAGCTGTTTGACAGGGCTACGAGCCGATCCTGGTCGGGATAGGGAAGGGGGCGGAGAAGAACTGCATCGACGGCGCTGAAAATTGTTGTGGTACCGCCAATTCCGAGGGCCAGAGTCGTGACGGCGACCAGCGTAAACGCAGGCTTCTTGCACATTCCGCGAGCCGCATAGCGGAGATCCTGCCCCAGGGCGTCGATCCAACTTGCTATGGATACGATGCGGACCATGGCAAAGTGTAACTCCAAAGTGCCGTTAGACACGTTGAGGAACAAAATCGCTTCCATGGCCGTGGAGGCCAAGGCGGCAGTGTGTTTGATCCTGGGCGGTTCGGCTGAAGCCGTGCCCTTCTTGACTACCCGTTGAGGGTTCTCTGATGGCAGGCGGACTGATTGCACGCGATTGCGCCTTCGCAGCAGGTTGTTGGCGGCCGTAGCGGAAGCCGTTGGGGTCGTGAGCGGCATATCCCCAGACGGAGAGGTGCGACAAGCGTTTCGAGTCGAGGAGTTAAAGGCCGCACACAAGTCAGGACTTTACCGAGTGCCAGACTTGGCTGCCGGGCTGGGTGGGAAGTAACGCACCGTAACATCATCTCCGATATATTGAACCCGACTATTCCCGGCGGGCCTTCGTTGCGGGGGAGGCTGGTACGTGAAAAGTCGCACCGTAACGTCTTCTCCAATGTAATCGACTTCATTCGTACCTACTCGCACGCGCCGGAGCCCGGGCCTTGCTTCCTTCGCGGGAACGGGAGCGGGCTGGATTGCGGTCGTCGTTTTCCCCAGCAGTCCTTCCGGGGCGTTGGGGCGCGCCTGCTGCCCTGTGACGGTCGATGTCGGTCGAGCCGAAGAGTCCATCGGCGAACCCGGGAGCAGACTGTTGTAGGCGAGCCATCCAGCTATCCCTAGCGCCATTGCAACTGCTGCCAGGGCCAAGGTCCGTTTGCGCCCGGGCCAGCGGACTTCCTGTGCGCGGCGGATCCCCTGCGTCGCGATGGCTGGCCGTTTGAGTGTTGGCAACTTCATGGCGGCTGCCAATACGGCGCCGCGTGGTTCGTTGATGGAATGCCTGGTGAGAAGGCCGGCTAAAGATTCAGAGTGGTTGAGAAGCGTTTCCGCTTGAGATGCAATCGGCTGAATAGCGTGTGGGATGGTAGGCAGTTCTTCCGGCCGGTGCTTTTCCTGTTCCGCCTGAAGCATGGCAGCCTCGATCTGTCGGGTCATCAATCGGTAGGTGCGTACCTCGCAATCCTCGAAGGTGTGCGCTTCGCTGAACAGGACCTCTAGAACTCCCGCCAGGGCGCCGGCGTGATAAATCGGCAAGATTAAAAGGGATTGGACTCCGAACTGCCGACAAATCGCGGCGTCAATCCGGGAGTCTGCGAGGGCATTCTCGACGCGAAGAATCTCGCGCTTGGTCTTGTTGTCCGCTGAAACGGTCAATGACGCGGTTACCTGACTGCCTATACAGGAGGCGGCACTTCCGCTTCCAGCCCTATAAGTTAGTTTGTCCCCTTTGAGAAGACCGATCGCGGCTCCCGTGGCGTCGGCGACGTTTCGGGCAGCCTCAACGAGGTGGTGCATCGCACCATCCACGTCGAGTTCTCCCCTCGTGACCAAGCGGTGCACTTCCATGATGGCAGAGAGCGATCGGCTATTGATCTGGCTCTCCTGCACGGCAAAAGCATTCGCCAAAAGCTGCTGGAAGGCTTCGCGATCAAGGCTGGAATGCATACTTATGCTCGACTCGGCTGCGGCGAGGAGGTTGACGGCCAGCCTAGAGGGTCTTCGAGGGATAGGAAAACTGTCAAAAGTGACAGGTAGCGAGTCTGGCAAACCTTAACTATCCGCGCCCGCTCTTTCGTTCCACCGCTCCGCGAAGAAGCCCACCGCAAGGGTAGGGCATGGCAGTAACACGACCTCCTAGTGGGTCCCACGTTCTTGGATGCAGGAGAGGGAGCCTTCGATCAGGTTATATTCGCAGCGGTGGCGGAAGCCGTTAGGGTCGTGCTGGCCGTATCCCCAGACGGTGAGGTGCAGGGTGTTTTGTTCGACTCGGGAGCCTTCGACGAAGACGTGGTCGTTGTCCCGTAGCGCGGAGCGGAACTCTGGGGGGAGCAGGCGGATCAGAGTGGCGGTGTCGAGCATGACGGGATCTTGCGCATTGATTGCGGAAAAAACTAAGGTCCGGGATGTGCGCTTGCCGACGTATTGGGTTACGACGAGGACGTCATTGCTGGACCATGCGGCTGAGGCCACGCCGAGGTAGTCACAGAGTTTGCGGGAACGGCCGGTGGCCAGCTCGAAGAGCCAGAGCGAACGGAAAGTGCCGACGAAATCGGATGCGGCTCCGGCGGTGTCGACACTGCGGACGGCGTAGCGGCCGTCGGGAGATATGAGTTCGCTGGCCTTGGGGAAAACGACGAAGGGAGAGGCAAGAGTCGCGATGGCGCCGATGCTTAGGAGCGCAACTATGCAGAGCAGGATTCGGCAAGGGCGCATGCGACGGGGCCTCCATGGCTATTTCATCCGACCGGTTGCGGGCCTCGGTGTGATTTCGCTCACATGAGCATTACTTTGGTTCGTAGGATGGCCTCTGGGGCTAAAGCCCTCGGCGTTTTACGCGCATTACGCGGCCCTGAAGGGCCGC
>PMUM01000204.1 GCA_003166855.1 Acidobacteriaceae bacterium
ATTTCGGCGTCAACCCCAAAGCCCCCGCCAACCACACCCCCTGGAAGCCCATAGCCCCGGCCCCGACGCCACCCGCGAAGCCAGGCTCAGCCACAAATCCAAATTGAGTCGAACAATGACCGCGATGAGGGCCTTCGGAGGACGCACGCCGCGAGAGCCATAAAGGCGGGGAAGCCGCGAAGCGGCGAAACAACTTAGCCCAGCGCTTCAGCGCTGGGGTTAGCTCCCGGAAAAATGGAATCGAGTCCCGGAGGGACGACAGAAAAGAACTTCCACAAGAGAAGAGTGTTGAAGAGCTGAGTACTGGGTACCGAGTACTGAGTACTGCTCCCTACTCCTTCAACATCCCTCTCTGCGCAATCCCAATATTGTCCCGCGACGAATTCTTCACCACATACATCATCCCATCCGCCTGCCGGATCACATCGTGCGCCGTCCGCGCGTCATGCGGAAACGTCGCCAGCCCGATCGACGCCCGCACATTCAAATTCAATCCTTCTTCGCGGCAGAAACAACTGGCCCGCAGCCCATCGCGCAACCGCTTCGCCACCACCAGCGCCTGATCTTTGCTGGTCTGCGGCAACAGCACCACAAATTCGTCTCCGCCATACCGAAACGCGAAATCAATCAACCGCAACTGCGCCTTCACCAGATACCCGATCTCCGCCAGTAGCTTACTTCCAATCAAATGCCCATGAGTGTCATTCACCGACTTGAAGTGATCGAGATCGATAAACAGTACGCTGAATTCGTATCCAAATCGCGACGACCGGTACACCTCGGTCTCCAGCGTCTTATACAGATGCCGCGCGTTATACAGCCCCGTGCAGTCATCGGTGATCGTCAGTTCCTGAATCTTCTCCACCCACCGCGCGTTCTCAATCGCAATCGCTGCGTAGTCGCACAGTGATTGCAGAAAGAACAGCTCCGGCTCCTTGAACCGCTCCATATCCACGTTCACCAACTGGATCACGCCCAGCACCCGCAGCTTCGATCGCAGCGGAACGCAGATCACCGACCGCGTTTCCCACTTCGTGGCATCATCCACGCGGCTCGCAAAGAACGGATCCGACCCCACGTCAGGCACCACGCGCGCTTCGCCGTGTTTCGCAACCCAGCCCGCGATCCCTTCCCCCACTTTCAACCGGACATTCTTCAGCGCCTCGGCCTTATCTCCCACCGCGATCGCAAAATAAAGTTCCTCGCGCGCCTCATCCACCATCAGCAGTGACCAAGTATCTGGACGGAAATATTCCGCCATCTTTTCCATGATGGTCTGCAGAATGGAATCGAGATCCAGCGACGACGTCAGCGCCTTCGCCACATCGTGAAAGATCGTCAGTTCCTGGTTCTGGCGCGTCAATTGGGTGCCGGCCTCAGGCATGCAGAGAATTCCGTTGTTCCTCACTAGAAGGGTGGCGTTCAAAAAATTATAAGCGTCACTTTCGTACACGGGCAATGAACGTTGGTAACAGGAACCCCTAAAGCCAACGGGATGAATCGTTTCCGGCCCAAATAGCGCAGTGGCGGCACCGCGTAGAGGCGACCCTCGTGTGGAGCACAACTCGTGTGGAGCGGACACTCCTGTCCACTGCCTTTGACTTTGCTAATTGAATGTAGCGTCACTCCGCGACCTCAACTTTTGTTCCGTGTGGCCGCGGGCGCCTCGCCCGCGGCTCTTGCCCTTGCTCTGGATCCCCTTGCTCTTGATCCCTTCGGCGAAGCAACCAACCCAGCCGCGCCGCGGCGAAACAACTTAGCCCAGCGCTTCAGCGCTGGGTAGGCATACAAGGTGAAAACAGAGCCCCAGCGGGGCGAAAGAAAAAACCGCGACGCACCCTCGCCTTACGACATCTCTCCCTGACAGGCGTAATCTTAATTGTGAGCATGTCCATGAACAACCGAACAACCCGCGCCCTGTCATCAATTCTGTTTGCTGCCGCCCTGTCGCTCCCGGCCATCGCACAAACTCCCGCTCCCCCCGACCCCAAATCCGTCCCCGTCGTCGACGGCGCCATCGGCACCTGCTCCTACGACTTCACCGTCACCGACACCGCCAGCGCTCCCGTCTACGCCGCCAAAATCAAAGTCCACATCGCCTACGGATTCATGTACACCCGCAAGCTGGACCTCGAAGTCGGCACCAACTCCGACGGCAAAGCCCGCTTCACTGGACTCCCCGAGCGCACCAAGCGTGGACTCTTCTTCGAAGCCTCCGAAGCCGACCGCACCGCCACCGCCTTCGTCGATCCCGCCACCACCTGCAAATCCCAATTCACCGTCGTCCTCCGCAAGAAACCCTGAAGTCGCCGCGGCCGAGATCCTGACCTGATAAGCGTCTCCTACCCATTACCAAGGCACTGGCGTCATCGCGACCGGAGCCGTTCTTCAGGCGAAGGGAGGGATCTCGCGCGCGACACCAACGACACTTCCGTTCCGCGCCGTCCACGCAGCCATCGTCTACCTTGCAAATTCCTTCATCTTGCGCACCCACAAATCCCAGGGTTAACATCCCGCCAGATCCGCTCCAGGGCCGACCCCGATCTCGAATTCCTTCGTGAGGTATACCGATGCCAAGGATTTCCGCACTTGCCACCGTTGCAACCTTCCTACTGGCACTCGCCATTGCCGCGCCCGCCCAGACCTTCACCACTCTCGCCAACCTGACTACGACCACCGGCCAGACTCCTCTAAGCCCGCTGGTCCAAGGCTTCGACGGAAATCTGTACGGAACCACTGTGAATGGCGCGAATGGATTTGGCAGCTTTATCCAGGTCACGCCTTCCGGAGTCCTCACGAGTCTCTATAGCTTCTGTCCAAATTTCAACGCCAACTACGGCTGTGCGGATGGTGCTTATCCGATAGGTGCCGTCGCGCTCGGCATCGACGGCAATTTCTACGGCGTAACCGAAGAGGGCTTCTACTCTGAAACCGGGAACGGCACCATTTACAAAGTAACTCCCGCAGGCGCTTTCACCGTGCTGCATACCTTCTGCCAGAATGTGAACTGCACCGATGGAGCGAATCCCAGCCTTGGCCTCACCTTGGCTCGCTCCGGCAACTTCTACGGCCTCAGCAGCGCGCCCGAAGGAAGCTCGGCCTTCTACGGGCAGGTGTTCGAAATCTCTTCTTCGGGAGCATTCCACAATCTCCTGACCGTCTGCCCCAATACTCTCTGTCCCGCCGATGCCGGACCGATCAGTACCCTCCTTCTCTCCAGCGGCGGAGCTTTCGTTGGCCCAGGTCCAGTCGCAGGCTTCAGCGATAATGCCGCCGCGCTCTACAAGATGACCCCTTCCGGAACTCCCTCCATTCTCTATACCTTCTGTCCCGATACCGTGTGCCACGACGGCGGCTATAGTCTTCGAACTCCCCTCGCCCAGTCCGCCACGGGACAGATCTTCGGCACCTTCTTCGAGGGCGGCTTGGGCGCCAACTGTACGCAAGTCTACGGTTGTGGCACCGCGTTCGAAGTTTCCGCCAATGGCTCATCCTTCACCAAACTCCACGACTTCTGCAGCCAGACCGCCTGCGCCGACGGCTACAATCCCGGCGCGCTGATTCTCGCCACCGACGGCAACTACTACGGCACCGCCATCGCCGGTGGCAAGCACGGCTACGGCACGCTTTTCCGCATCACTTCCACCGGACACTTCGCCGTCGTCCACTCCTTCTCCGCCGCCGACGGCTATGCTCCCACCGCCATCTCGTTGACGCAGGCCACCGATGGAAACCTCTACGGCGCCACTACTCAAACCATCTACCGCGTCTCCCTCGGTCTCGCCCCATTCGTGAAGACGGTTCTGAACTCCGGCAGCGCCGGCAACACCGTTATCATCCTCGGCAACAACCTCACCGGCTCCACCAGCGTCACCTTCAACGGCATCGCCGCGACGTTCACAGTGGTCTCGCCTACCGAAATCACCGCGACAGTTCCCACAGGCGCAACCACCGGAACAATCAAAGTAGTCACTCCGACCACAACCCTCTCCAGCAACGTCGCATTCCAGGTATTGCCCTAAGCTCGCGGGTGCCCCACCCTTGTCGCGTTTTTCGAGACAGGGTGGAGATTTTGATCTTGTGACCTGGAAAAGGCTCGCCCACCCTTCGCGGTTTTCGAAGGGTGGGATCCTCGGCTCGGTTACCCACCTCTAGACCTCTTGGCAGTGGCAACCCCTCGCCGCTTGTCCTATGATGTTCCCGTAATCCTCCGTAAACCCACGTGGGCGAATTCGGCGACAAATTCCGCAAGGCGCGCGAGAAGAAAGAACTCTCGTACGATGACGTCTCCAACGTCACCAAGATCGGCTCGCGCATGCTCCAAGCCATCGAAGAGGAGCACTTCGACCTCCTCCCCGGTGGCGTCTTCAACAAGGGTTTCATCCGCGCCTACGCCAAGCATCTCGGACTCAACGACGAAGAAGCCGTCACCGACTATCTCGCCTGCCTCCGCCAGGCGCAGATTGACGCCCACGAAGTCTGGGAACCCGAACGCCCTCGCGCTGCCGCGCCGCAACCGCGCCCCGCGGTGCCGGACAGGCGTCGCCCCGTCGAGCCCAACCTTCCGGTCGTGGAACCGCAAACCCCGGCGCAGGTCGAAGAACTCCCCGAACTGCAACTTCCCCGCGCCGAAGACGTTCGCCCTCGCCGCAGAGACTTCGGCGACAGCTCCCCCGACATTCCGTGGAGAATCATCGCCGTCGCCGCCATCGTCATCGTTCTCGGAATCATTCTCTGGACGCGCCGCTCCCACAACACCAACACCGCTGCCGCCAGTGCGCCTCCTGCAAAAACTGTGCCGGCGAGCAACACATCGCCTACACCGCTGCCCGCGTCCACGCCAGCACCCGCAAATCAGCCGCCGCAAACTTTGTCCACCGCCGCGACTCCGGCGCAGTCTCCCAATCCGAATTCACAGCCGCCGCA
Source organism: Acidobacteriaceae bacterium (assembly GCA_003166855.1). Taxonomy (GTDB): domain Bacteria; phylum Acidobacteriota; class Terriglobia; order Terriglobales; family Acidobacteriaceae; genus Sulfotelmatobacter. The sequence goes on from PMUM01000204.1 coordinate 4,927, forward strand.
GAGCACGCCACCACCCGCAACCACTCATACACCCAACGCGGCTCCAACCAGTTCCCCGTCCTCTGAACCAGACGACAAGAACGATGTAACCGTTCGCTCCTTCGCCAAGCCGACTACCAAGACACCAGAAAAACCCGCGCCCACGCTCACGCTGGTGATCCGCGCCACCGAAACCTCCTGGATCTCCGTCCTCGCCGACGGCCAGACCGTCAGCCAGGAAACCCTCATCGCCCCAGCCCACGCTTCCATCCGCGCCAACCACGAAATCGTCGCCCGAATCGGCAACGCCGCCGGCGTCACCTTCCTCTGGAATGGCCAGGAAATCCCCGCCGACGGCGCCGAAGCCGAAGTCAAAACCTTCATCTTCGACTCCACCGGCATGCGCGTAGTCCCCTCAACCCAACCCACCCCACAAAATCAGTAGTTCTCTTATCGAAAGTTGTCATCCTGACCGAGCCGTTCTTCAGGCGGAGGAGGGATCTCGCGAAAGGTGCGACTTTAACTGATGTGGAAGTACTACGAATGCGTACACCAACGTGGAAGAGCGGCCCTTCCAGGGCCGCGTAACCATGTGCAATCAGCGTCAGCTACCGAATCACTCTGGAACCGGCAACCGCATGAGCGTAAAGTGCTCGCATGAAAATCGCGACTCTTTTCCCGTTCTTATTGGTTTTTTCAATGGCGTGTGCGGCACAAGAAAGCGGGCAGCCGGACTCCAGGAGGGAGATCGCACCATCACAATCTCTGTGCGAAGCCATTGCATCGAAGCTGCACGAATCCGGCACGAATAAGGCGGTTGTGACTATGACGTTGGATACCCGTGGCAAAGTGGAGTCATTCAAGACATATTCCCCAAACGGCCTCCGGCTGGAGAAAATGAAGGAGGCATCAGCCGCGATCAAGGCGTGGCAGTTTTCGCCAGCAACAAAGGATGGCCGACCAGTCCGAGTAATGGTCAAGGTGGAGATTGACTTTCACTGCTCGGGACCAGCAACCGATGCGCCCAAGAAACCGTAGGAACATTGTATGGCCTGTAACCGCGACACCATTAACTGCTGAAATATCTCCACTACACTCAGAATCTCCTCGCCATCTGTTTTGCAGCCGGGTTCGCATCATCCAAGAATTCCTAAGTGGGGCGTAGAATTCACGACGCAGGAAGAAGTAGTTGTCTTCATTCGAGGATATAGAGCCTATGACAGACTGGTTCGCGCGCCCCGTCCTGCACGTGACGGACGTTGAGGCCTCGCTCCGCTTTTACGTTGACCGGCTCGGCTTCACGAGCCCCTGGCGCTACGACGAGGACGGCAGAGCGCATGTCGCACAGGTCGACCGGCAGGGCTGCGCGCTTATCCTGGCCAACACGTGGCCGGAGAAGATTGGCAAGGGGCTGATGTTCATTTCCCTGAACGCCGAGCCGCAGACGCAGATCGCCGCGTTGGACGCGCTGCGCGCGGAACTCGAGGCCAAGGGCGTTCCCGTCAAGGATGGTTCGTGGGGCTACCGGCTCCTGGTGGTCGATGATCCCGACGGCAATCAACTCTTCTTCAACTACCCGGCCGAGACTGCAACCGGCAACATCGTCCAGAGATGAAACCTAATCGTCCAGCCGCGCCAGGAGTGGCTCTGGATTGGCTGCTCTGTCTGTCTCCTTGAAGGCGGGTGCCCCACCCTTCTCGCGTCTTGTGCGAGAGGGTGGGGATTTTGACCTTCCCATTAAGCCTCCATACCTCGCATCCGCTGAGCCAAATGGTCATCCTGACGGAACCGCTCTCGAACGCCATAGCACGAGTTTGCGCTCTCCTTTCCCCTGTCCAGCGAACAAAAGGCGCAAGCTTGTGATAAGGCCTGTGGCTGTTGAAAAACTCACTCACCAGAAAATGGCCGAAAAAACTTTGCATTAGGAAGCCCTACAAACGACGTTCTCAGCTTTCCTAGACATTTTCTATTCCTCCAATTTGGCTGTTTGGGACGAAAAGGGAGTTTTTCAACAGCCACGCCTGTTTGCGACAGCTACTCAACAGGCGCGGCCTGAGCGACGCCGATTCCTGCCAATTCCCGACGCGTTTCCACACGGAGGACGCGATTGCAAAATGAGGCCCAAGATTTAATAAGTAATTTATTGTTTACATTATGTATATCTTTATTGACATTATGTAAGTTATTTAATATACTCAGCCTTGAATTGAGGAGGCTGAAATGTCGTACCGAGAAAAAATCGCCTGGCTATCGTTGATCGCGATGGCTGTCGCCTATGGCCCGTACTTTAAGTTTGTTGCGAAGGGTCCCGGCCCCTGGGAGCCATTGCCTCAGCTACACCCCCTTGGCCTGTTTGCCCTGGCATCGATTGTGCGGATGCTCATCCTGGGCGCCGGCTATCTGTATCTCCGTCTCGGCTCCCCCCGGGAGGAGCGCCCGCCGCTGGACGAACGGGATCGCGCAATCGAGCACCGCTCGATCAGTGCCGCTTACTATGTGCTTATCGCCGGGATGATCCTGGTGGGCTGCTTCATGCCCTTCAGCTCCACCGGATGGACCATCGTCAATGCTGCGATTTTCTGGATCGTTGCCGCGGAAGTCGTTCACTACAGCGTAGTCGTGGCGAGCTATCGCGTGCAGGCATCATCATGATGCAAGGATCGATTTCTAATCGCATTCGCACCCTGCGTTTCATGAATGGCGAAATGTCGCAGGCCGAGCTTGGTCAGCGCATTGGCCTCACCCGGCAGACGATTGCCGCCATCGAGGCGGGGAAATACTCGCCGTCATTAGAGGCTGCGTTCCCTATCGCCCAGGTCTTCAACGTCCCACTGGGAGAGGTATTCGAGTGGGACGCGAAGGCCACCCCACTGAAGGCGTCGTAGTTGTCATGAACCAAGTATGCACGTCAATTGGCGTAACATCGCGATTACACGCAATATAA
>PMUM01000199.1 GCA_003166855.1 Acidobacteriaceae bacterium
GCCCACGGCGGCCGCGCTCGCCTACGGCCTCGACAAGACCAAAGACGAGATGATCGCCGTCTACGACTTCGGCGGCGGAACTTTCGACATTTCCGTGCTGGAAGTGGGCGAAGGCGTCATCGAAGTCAAGGCCACCAACGGCGACACGCACCTGGGCGGAGACAACCTCGACCAGCGCATCGTCGACTGGCTCATTGACGAATTCAAGAAGAACGAAGGCCTCGACCTGCGCGGCAAGGGCAACGAAATGGCCTTGCAGCGTCTGCGTGACGCGGCCGAGCGGGCGAAGATCGAACTCTCCACCACCATGGAGACCGAAATCAACCTGCCGTTCATCACGGCCGATGCCAGCGGTCCGAAACATCTGGTGCAGAAGCTGACCCGCGCCAAGCTCGAAGGCATGGTGGAAGACATCATCCAACGCTCGGTCGGTCCGTGCAAGCAGTGCTTGAAAGACGCGGGCGTCGAAACCAGCAAGATCAACGAAGTGGTGCTGGTAGGCGGCCAGACGCGCATGCCACGCATCCAGGCGCTGGTGAAGGAATTGTTCGGCAAAGAAGGCCACAAGGGCGTGAATCCCGATGAAGTTGTCGCGATCGGCGCGGGGATTCAGGGTGGCGTGCTGGGCGGCGAAGTGAAGGATCTGCTGTTGCTCGACGTGACTCCGCTGTCGCTGGCGATTGAAACGCTGGGCGGCGTGGCTACGCCGATGATCCCGCGCAACACGACGATTCCGACCAAGAAAACGGAGACGTTCTCGACCGCGGCCGACAGCCAGACGTCGGTTGAAGTTCATGTACTGCAGGGCGAGCGTCCCATGGCGGCGCAGAACCGGACTCTGGGCAAGTTCCACTTGACCGGGATTCCACCGGCTCCGAGGGGCGTGCCGCAGATTGAAGTGACGTTCGACATTGACGCCAACGGCATCCTGAATGTGACCGCGAAAGATACGGCCACGCAGAAGGACCAGAAAATTACGATCACGTCGTCTTCCGGTCTGTCGAAGGAGGAAGTCGAGCGCATGGCCAAGGAAGCCGACGCGCACGCCGCCGAAGACAAGGCCCAGCGCGATTCGATCGAAGCCAAGAACCAGCTCGACTCGATGGTCTACAACATCGAGAAGATGCTGCGCGAGCAGGGCGACAAGATCTCCGGCTCGGAGCGCGGAGATGTTGAAAACGCCGTGGCCGACGCCAAGAAGGCGCTGGAGTCGAACGACAAGGCAACCATGGACAAGGCGCGCGAGAAGCTGACTGCAGCCTCGCACAAGCTGGCCGAACAGATGTACAAAGCGGCCCAGCCGACGCCCGGAGCGGCACCGGGCGGCCCAACGCCGGGCGCAACCGCGGGCGGCGACCCCAGCGGCAACGGTCAGGCGAAGAAAGACGAAGGCGTGATCGACGCCGAGTACGTGGACGTCGAAGACAAGAAGTAAGAAGCTAAGTAAGAAGCTTTTGGCTGTTAGCTCTTAGCTAGAACCGTGTGGCGCGGGCACTCCTGCCCGCGTCACGCGTCTTATTACTGTCATCCTGAGTGACTTGTCATCCTGAGCGGAGTGGCTGCTTCGTGAAACGAAGCAGCCACGGAGTCGAAGGATCCCTACGGCGAGACGGGCTTGGGCGTTCTAACGATGCCAAAGCAAGCCGCGCAGGGATTAGGAATCTTTCGACTGGCGTTGCGGTTCGCTTTCGCAATCAGCAACTTCGCTCAAGATGACAGGTTTATACATAGTGGGAGGGGGTCCAAGTGGATTTTCAGGTCAATGGGGAAACGTATTTCTTGAGTCTCGCCGAGGACGAACGGCGCTGGCTCGTCTTTGTGGAGAGTGCCACGGGCACGCGGGACATCCCTGTATATGTGGATGGACCGGAGTCCGAGGATCTGAAAGTCGTCGTAGAAGATAAAGAGAGACGGAAGATTCTGAATTAGACTGGGGTCGGCCGTAAGCCGATCCCAGAACTGCGCGCAATGGCGAACACCCCGAAGAAGGACTACTACGAAATACTCGGCGTAAAGAAGAGCGCTTCGGCGGACGACATCCGCAAGGCGTTCCGCAAGCTGGCGCGCAAGTATCATCCCGACGTAAATCCCGGGGACAAGTCGGCCGAGGAGAAGTTCAAGACGCTCTCCGAAGCCAACGACGTCCTCAGCGATCCCAAGAAACGCAAGATCTACGATCAGGTCGGGTTCTACTCCGACAACATCGATCCCGCGACCGCAGAGGCTTACGCCCGCGCTGGCGGCGGGTCGGCAGGCGAAGGCGGATTTCCTGGCGCGGCGCACGATGGCGGCCAGGGCGTTCCTTTCGATTTTGGCGGCTTCGATTTCTCGGACCTGGTCGACAGCGCAGCCCGCGGCCGCAGATCCGGCGGCGGTGGGGGCGGCGGCAGCTTCCGCGACATCTTCGGTTCGATCTTCGGCGGCGGCCACGGTGCACCCCAGACCGAGGAAGGCCCCGAGCCCGGAACCGACCTCGAATATCAGGTCAACGTTCCCTTCTGGACGGCGATCCGCGGCGGCGTCATGCGCCTGAACATTTCCCGCCACGATGTCTGCGCCACCTGCCACGGCCAGGGTCATCAGGAAGCTCCGGGCAAGTGTCCCGAATGCAACGGCACCGGCCAGATCACGCAGACCGGCGGCCGGATGAAGTTCAACGTGCAGTGTCCGCGCTGCCACGGTACCGGCAAGAATCTGACAACGTGCCCCACCTGCCATGGTGAAGGCACCGTCATGAAGACCGAGCCGCTCGAAGTACGCATCAAGGCCGGCACGCGCGACGGCCAGCGCATTCGTGTTCCCGGCAAAGGCAATGCCGGCGCCCACGGCGGCACGCCGGGCGACCTCTACGCGATCATCCGCACCGAACCGCATCCAATCTTCCGCCGCGACGGCGACGACATCTACCTGACTGTACCGGTCAGCACCACCGAAGCCGCACTGGGAGCCAAGATTGAAGTGCCCACAATTGACGGCCGGGCTCTCCTGAAGATTCCCCCCGGGACGCAGTCCGGCCAGAAACTCCGCCTGCGGGAAAAGGGCGTACCGTCAGCCACGAAAGAAGGCGTGCGCGGCGATGAGATCGTTGAAGTCACGATCACGGTATCGATGCCCCGCGACGAGCGCACCAAAGAGTTACTGCGGGAGTTGGCAAAGCTGAATCCGGAAGACCCACGGGAAGAACTCTGGAAGCACGTCTAAAGCTCTTCGCCCCTGCCATCCTGAGTAACCCTGTCATCCTGAGCGAAGCGAAGGACCTATGCAATTTACTTGCAGCGAGGCACTGTCGGCAATTTGCATAGATCCTTCGGCCGCAAAGGACGCGGGCCTCAGGATGACAGAGCTGTGGTGAGGCCGGTTTACTTCTTCGGCGTCGGATCATCCGCCGGATTGATGTAGTTGAACTGCAGCGGCGACATCCCGTGGACCTGGATGACGGTCTCCCCCGACGCCGCGGCATAGTGGTGCATGCTCGGATCGAGATAAGCAAAGCTGCCCGCCCCGAAGCCCATCATCTTGCTGGCGTCAAAAGTGTCCCCCATCCCCACCTTGAGCGTGCCCGACAGCACCGTCACGTTCTCCCGATGCGGATGCGTGTGCGGAGCGATCTTGTAGCCGTCCGGCATCGTGAGGCGAATCGTAAAGTCGCCGGTCGAGGCCGTCGGATCGCCCTCAAGCACTGCGATTTGCGCTCCCGGGGGCACAAACGGCGGCGCCGGACCCCACTTCACCTGATCGGGCGTGAAGGCGTTTTGCGCCCGCGACGGCTGCACCGTAACGAATGCAGCCAAGGAAAGGACAACTGCGAGAAACGACAGTTTCATAGAACCCCTCCAAACTGTCGCGCATGATAATCACTCTCCGAGCCCTCGGCAAGGGGTGATCGGCCAACAAGACAAGACGTCGAAGTTGAAACACCAAGCCCCGCGCCAGACGCATTACCTTCGTACCTCCACGGTGGTTTACAAAATTTTTCAATAATCCTCAAAAAAATGTTGCATCTGTGGAAAATTCCCGTAATCTCACAAATGCGAACTAACTTCGCCGAAATGCCCGGGAATCGCATCAACCCGGGAGCCGCGAACAAAATGTCTTCTTCGGAAGACTCAAGGGAGACGCGGTGGTGAGAGTGAGTCGCTTGAGGAGGAAGACATAGAAATTGGCAACAGCTAGCGCTCCGCGTCGACAACTCGATAATCCCCAGCAACTCTCCGCCGTCCCCAACCGGAAAAAATTCGTCCGCCTCACGCTGTGGCCCCTGGTCGCCGCCACCTTCTTTATGGTGTCGGGCGGAACCTATGGCACCGAAGACATCGTGCACGGCGCCGGCTATGGACGCGCGATCCTGATTCTGCTGCTCACCCCGCTGCTCTGGAGCCTACCTACGGCCTTCATGATCGGCGAGCTGTCGAGCGCGCTGCCTTTCGAAGGTGGCTACTATGCCTGGGTGCGCCGCGCCATGGGCAACTTCTGGGGATTTCAGGAAGCCTGGCTCTCGCTCGTTGCCTCCATCTTCGACATGGCGATTTACCCCACGCTGTTCGTGGCCTACCTGACCCGCATGTTTCCGTGGTTTCAGGAAGGCAGTCGCGGATGGTGGGTCGCACTCGCGGTCGTGATCGCCTGCGCGCTGCTTAACATCGCCGGCGTGAAGGTGGTTTCGCTCACTTCGCTGTGGCTGTTCGCGGCCTTGTCGGCGCCGTTCGTGGCAATCGTGCTGATCGCGCCCTTCAAGCTGGGTGCGCTGGCCAACGCCGTGACCAAGCCGACGACCTCAACCGTCGACATTCTCGGCGGCCTGCTCATCTGCATGTGGAACTACATGGGATGGGACAATGCCTCGACCATCGCGACCGAAGTCGAACGTCCGCAGCGGACTTATCCGCGGGCGATGCTGGTCGCCGTCTGTATTGTGGCGGCCACCTACGTCCTGCCCTTCGCGGCCATGTGGATGACCGGCTTGAAGGCTACCGCGTGGGAAACGGGCTCGTGGGCTGACATCGCAGGGCTGGTCGGCGGCCCGTTGCTCCGCATCGGCGTCGTGCTCGGCGGCCTGATGAGCGCCTTTGGCATGTTCAACGCGCTCGTCATGAGCTATTCGCGCCTGCCGCTCGCCATGGCGCAGGATGGCATGCTTCCCGGCATCTTTGGCAAGCTGCAGAAAAAGTCGCGGTCTCCATGGGTGGCGATCCTTGCGCTGGCCACGGGATGGGCGATGTGCCTTGGCCTGGGCTTCGCCCGGCTGGTCACGCTCGACATCCTTCTCTATGGCGCCAGCCTGTTCCTGGAATTCGTCGCGCTGGCCGTGCTCCGCTTCCGCGAGCCGGAACTGAAGCGTCCGTTCCGCGTGCCCGGAGGCTTGTTCGGAGCCATCGCCATCGGCATTCCGCCCATGTTGCTGCTCGGATTCTCGGTAGTCCGCAGCGAGCATGAGCAGATCTGGAATATGAGTTCGTTCGCCTTCGGGATGATCCTGATCGCGGCGGGCTTCGTCGTCTACTTCATCAATCACGCGCTGAAGCCGTCCGGATGGACGGCAAGGGCTGAAAGCAAACCGCAGCCGGCAGCCTGATCAGAGTCCAATCCAAAAAAGAGGACCGGGAGGTTCCCGGTCCTTTTTCCTGTTGGGATGTATGTGGGGACAGCCGCCATCGGCTGTCCGCCGGGCGAAGCCCGGCGAGGGTAGCAGAGAAAAGCGTCGAGCTGCGCTCGACGGACAGCCGAAGACGGCTGTCCCCACATAATCTATAGATCTACGCTGCCGGCTTCGCCGAGTCGCGCAGCATCTTCACCTTGTCATGCGCGCGCTGCACACCGGCGGCCTGACGCCGGACGATCTCCATCAGATTGCCCGGTAACGATCCGGTCAGCGCTTTGTTATATGTGTCCTTGGCGTTGTCTTCGCCCTTCTCGATAGACTCCAGGATCGTCTTGTCACCGCCGCCGAGCGCGACCTTGGTATCGATCCAAGCGCGATGAACCGCCGCCGAAGCTGATCCCGAAACTTTCTTGTCCGGCTTGCCTAGCCGCACCAGTTCGGCTTCGAGTTCCCCGGCAAAGCGCGACCGCTCCAGGCTCTTTTCGTTGAAATAGGTCTTCAGGTCCGATCGCTTCACGTGCTGCGCGGCGTCCTGATAACCCTTTTGTCCGTCTTTGCAGGTTTCAATAAGATTTTCAACCACACTGATAGCATTGTTTTCGTCCATAATAGCCTCCGGAATTTGGATGCAGCTTCGATGCGCGGATGATAATTGGGGTTGGCGGCATTCTGCCCCGCGAAAATTAGGAAGAAGAGTAGTCGTGCTCTAGAATCAATCGAGAGAAACCTGTGACCAAACGCAAGTCAAAGGGCGCATACATGATCTCGGCGGTCGCCGAGATGTACGGAATTCATCCCCAAACGCTTCGCCTCTACGAGCGCGAAGGACTGCTCAAACCCTCGCGCACCGAAGGCAACACCCGCCTCTACACCGACGAAGACCTGCAACGTCTGGAGTTCATCCTGTCGCTGGCGCGCGACCTCGGCGTCAACATCAGCGGCATGGCCATCATCCTGCAAATGCGCGAACGCATGGAAGAAATGCAGCGCCAGATCCAGGAATTCGTGCAGTACATCCAGCAGGAAGTGCTAACGCGCGCCAACGCGGCGGCCGATCCATCGAAGGGTGCGATCGTCCCGGTGCGCAGACCCATGGTCGCACCGACGCTGCAGGTCGGAAAGAAGAAGTAGCTCCTCACCGCAACTCTCTCCGTGTTGTCATCCTGAGCGGAGCAAGTGCTGCACGAGGTGGAGCACTTGCGGAGTCGAAGGATCCCTAGCAGCAAATCCGGACGACGGCCTCTCGGGGAATTCTCCCCGATTCCCCGACCCCGCATGAGCAAATCTCCGATTCCGCGTATCATATGAAGTCCTTCAGCTCCGTCTGGCTGAATGCCGAGTGCCGCATGCTCCCCTTCAAGCTCGTCTACAGCGACGCCTATTACCTGCCCATCGGCGATCACGTCTTCCCCGCCGAAAAGTACCGCCGCGTTCGCGACCGGCTGATCTCCAGCGGCGTCGCCGAGGCGTCAGATTTTATCGAGCCTCAGCCCGCCACCGACCTCGACATCCTGCTGGTCCACAAACCGGAGTACGTGCAGAAACTGAAAACGGGCACGCTCAGCGCACGAGAAGAAATGGAAATGGAAGTTCCCTACTCGCGCGACTTGGCGGAAGCGTTCTGGCTGGCGGCCGGTGGGTCGATTCTCGCAGCCCGCCAGTGCCTGACCGACAAGGTCTGCATCAGCATCGGCGGCGGATTTCATCATGCCTTTCCCGATCACGGCGAAGGATTCTGCATGATCCACGACGTCGCTGTGGCGATCCGGCGAATGCAGCGCGACGACAAGATTCGCACCGCGATGACCCTTGATTGCGACGTGCATCAGGGCAACGGCACTGCCGCAATCTTCGCCGGAACCCGCACCGCCAGCGCGCTCCTGCCATCGTCCTCTCCATCCACCGTGGAACATCCCGCCAACGCGCCCCGAGGCGGCAAGATGCGCGGCGCCCACGCCGGCGAAGTCTTCACTATCTCCCTGCACCAGCACAACAACTATCCGCTCTATAAGCCGCCGTCCTCGATCGACGTCGACCTGCCCGACGGCACGGGCGACGACGACTACCTGGCCTGGCTCGACAACGCGATCAGCTCCGGCCTGCGCCAGTTTGAGCCCGACATGCTGTGCTACGTGGCGGGCGCCGATCCCTACAAAGAAGATCAACTCGGAGGCCTTGGCTTGACGATTGAAGGATTAAAGAAGCGCGACGAACTCGTTTTCCGCGTGGCCCGCGCCCGCGACATCCCCGTGATGGTGACCTACGCTGGCGGCTACGCGCAGAACGTGGAAGACACCGTGACCATCCACTGCAACACGGTGATCGCCGCGAACGAAGTGTTCGGAAAGTAGCGCCGCCGTCCCGGCGGCTGTCGTGGCGGCGTCCCGCCGCCACATTCAGAATCGTCCCGACTGTAGAACCAGTCACCCAGAAATTGGACGCCACCGCGGCCGGGGCAGCACAAAGATATACTCGATAGAATGAACGTCAGCCCTTCGAACCTATCCCACAGCGAACTCTATGGCCTGATCCTCAATTCAGTCGCACCCCGCCCGATCGCGTGGGTTTCCACACTCAGCGCTTCCGGACAACCGAACCTGGCTCCCTTTTCATTCTTTAATTGCGTTTGTATCGAGCCTCCGCTGCTCGCGTTTGCGCCGGGACAACGGCCGCCCAAACACTCCGGTTCAGCTCAGGCCGAGGGTTGTGGAGAAGACAAAGACACGTTGCGAAACATCCGCGAAACGAAAGAGTTCGTCATCAACGTGGCTCTAACCGTTGAGCTACGCGCCGTCAATGCCCCACTACGAGGTCCGGGGGACCAGCCCCCGGTTCGTGTGGGTAAAACTTCACTTCCGCATTAGCAACCTGCGGCAGCGCCTGTGGTCACGTACGATTTGGCCGAAGCGATGAACCAGACCAGCGGCGAGTACGACGCTTCGGTCAACGAGTTCGAAGTGGCTCAGATCGCTTCTGCCCCGTCTCAGATCGTGAAAGTGGCGCGCGTTGCCGCGTCTCCCGTAAGCTTCGAATGCAAGCTCTATCAGATTCTCGATTTCTCGCCATCTCCCCAAAGCAGCAGCCTGGTGATCGGTCAGATCGTTTCGATCCACCTGAACGACGTACACATGAAAGAAGGAAAGCTCGACCGAAATTCGCTCGATCTCATCGGACGCATGGGCGGCATCCAGTACACCCGGACAACCCAGCGGTTCGAAATGGTGCGGCCAAAGGCAGGCTAATCCGAGTTACTCGAACCTCGAGCCGATGGTCTAGATCGATCAACTCGCGGCGTAGTCCGCAGGAAATTCACAGCCTCCATGTGACATCTGACCTTGCGAGGTACGGCTTATTTGCGCGATCATGTGGGAGCGAAAGCCTCCGGGACGATTGCAGAGACAGCGGCGCTAACCCGTTTGTTCCCAGGATTTTGCCCGTAAGCTACTGAGCCGCAAGATATTGCAGCCGGTTTTCCGCTAACCTCATGATTCCAAGAGACCGAGGGGGGAGGGGGTTGGGTTACTCAAAGGTAAACTCGCCCGAAACGAACCAACTTGGAAGAATCGCTTTTCGACACCGGCAAAATAACTCTGCGGAAGGCCAAACCACTCCTCCTTAGGCACCGACCAGCAAGAGCTGAATTCTGAGTACCGAGTACCGAGTACTGCCTCTCCCGCTGCTAAAATGAATCATCATTCTTATGTTCGAGAACCTACAGGAAAAACTCCAACGCGCATTTAAGACCCTCCGCGGCCAAGCCACGCTCACCGAGGAAAACATTGACGAGGCGCTACGTGAAATCCGCCTCGCGCTGCTCGAAGCCGACGTCAACTTCAAGGTCGTCAAGCAGCTCATCGACCAGATCCGCGCCAAGGCTGTCGGCCAGGAAGTGATGACCGCGCTCTCGCCCGGCGAACAGGTCATCAAGATCCTGCGCGACGAACTCGTCGAAATCCTCGGCAAAGACACCGCGCGGATGAAGTTCGCCTCGCAACCACCCACAGTCGTGCTCATGGCTGGCCTGCAAGGTTCTGGCAAGACCACAACGTCAGGCAAACTGGCGAACTGGTTCAAGGTTGGAGGACATCGTCCGCTGCTGGTCTCGGTTGACGTTTATCGACCTGCAGCGCGCGAGCAGTTGAGGGTTGTCGCGCAGGCTGTAAAGAGCCACATCTACGAAGGCCAGGTCGGCGAAGCCAACACTGCGACAGTCGAGCGACTGGTGAAAGAGGCGCGTCGCGAAGCCATCGTCTCCGGCTGCGACGTACTGATCGTCGATACTGCCGGCCGCTTGCACATTGACGACCAGCTCATGGACGAGATGCAGTCGTTGAAGAAGTTGCTGAATCCGTCGGAGATTCTGTTCGTGGCCGATGCCATGACCGGACAAGACGCGGTCCGCTCGGCCGAAGAGTTTCACAAAAAGCTTTCGCTCACCGGAGTCGTGCTCACCAAGATGGACGGCGATGCGCGCGGTGGCGCTGCGCTCTCCATCCGCCAGGTCACCGGACAGCCCATCAAGTTCATCGGCGTGGGCGAAAAGTACGACGCGCTGGAGCCGTTCCATCCTGACCGCATCGTGTCGCGCATTCTCGGCATGGGCGACATTCTCTCGCTGATCGAGCGCGCCGAATCGCAGATTGACAAGAAGAAGGCGCAGGAGATGGCCACCAAGGCCCTTTCCGGCGACGGCTTCTCGCTGGAAGATTTCCGCGACCAGTTACGGCAAGTGAAGAAGATGGGATCGATGAAGAGCCTGATGGGCATGCTGCCCTCGATCGGCCCGTTCTCCGGCCTGCAGAAAGCAGCCGACAACGTGGACGAGAAGCAGATCAACCGCGTCGAGGCCATCATCAATTCGATGACCGCGCACGAACGCAATCATCACGAAGTCATTAACGGCAACCGCCGCAAACGGATCGCGCGCGGATCAGGCACCACGGTGCAGGAAGTGAACAACTTACTCCGCCAGTACGCGCAGATGAAGAAGATGTTCAAGCAAATGGGCAAGCCCAGCTTCGCACGGCGCTTAGCGGGAATGAAGCTGCCCGGAATGTAGAAGAAGGAGCCTCCGCTCCTACGGCGCGTTCAGCAGCACCTGTCCAGTCTGTCCTTCCATCGTTACGGTCGGACCAACTGAGTTGCCGTTGACATCGACGTACGAGCCAGTAGGCAGCGTGACGGTTGAGGTCGCAAGATGGGGATTCACCAACGCTAGGCCTCCCGAATACATGCGCACCCAGACTCCCTGCGTTTTCCTCGTCGCGCCAGTGGCATGGCCGATCGGAATCGAGTATTCGGGAAAGGTGATCAGCGAGCCGTAATCCTGGGAGCCGTCTGCGTTGAAACCGGTCATGTACATGTACGTGCAATTGTTCTTCACCAGCAGATAGTTGGCGATTACCCAAAGACGCGCCGATTGCGGAATGTCCGTGGTAAGCTCTGACTCTTCGCCGTTCGTCATGTAGCAGATCCCCTTGCGCTGGACGTATTGCAGCGCGGCCATGATCTGCTCCCATTGCACCGGAGGCGGAACATTCGGCGGAGTTCCATAGTTGGTGAAGCCGCGCTCGTCGAACAGAAGATCGGTGGTCGTCATGAGCTGCAAGTTCACCTGCTCCGAATAACCGAACTCGTACGACACATTCACCTGCATCGTTGCGGTCTTTGAATAGTTGTGAACGTGCTTGTAAGTGGCGGCTTCCCACGCCAACTCGTCGCGCTGATAGGCAGGGTCGCGCAACTTTCCGGTGTATTGCTGCACCCAATTTCCGGAAAGATCGTAATGGCCGCAGCGTCCCCAATTGCTGCTGGCCGACATCGTGTCGACGGCAATTCCGCCATAGCCTTGCGCCAAGGGAGCATCCACCCAATTCACCCACTGATAAGCCTGCACCGCGGGATTCGCAAAGTCGATCGGTGCCAGGCTCGTAGACCCAAACTCAAACGCAAGAGTCTTCCGGTCACAGTGATATTCCAACCAATCGGGATGATGCTTCTGATACCAAACAACGCTGTTCGTGAAGTTATCCACCGAATATGGGATGTAGACAGTGTTGTAGACGCCCTTCGGTTGATTTGGATAATCGGATGCCCAAACCATATCCACCACTCCGGATTCGGTGTTGATGTCGGTGACGTTGTAGTTGAAAACCATCTCGAGGTGGATGTTGTTGGTCGTATCAGGGAAGTATTGAGTGCGAGCGTTGGTGAGAGACTCCTGCGCCTGGGAGATCGCAAAGCCGCAGACAATGGTCAGAACCGCGTGAAACACAGATCGGAACACGGGGTACCTCCGTAAAGAAACGAATGCAACCGTAAACAAACGAATTACCCTCGATGCAATATACTGCCATACCCCACCCGTCTGCAACCGGTTCGTTTGCTAAGAACATCGGTTCGTTTGCGAGTGAATCGCCAAGGCGCCGGCGCGGCCATGTATGTCATCATGGGCAGATATGAAGTGGCGCTCGCTTGAAGAATCTTCGCCGGGTCTCGACGCGCGGCCGTTGCGCGAGATTTATGCCGAGCGGAAGGAACTGATCGCGAAGTACGTGCCTCCTGAGACGCAGGCCGTTCACGCGCAGGCCGTCGCGGAACTTAAAGCACGGCATCTCACGACGAACATCCTGCCTGTGGGCGCGAAGGCGCCTCCGTTCGAACTTCCGGACCACAACGGCAAAATGGTTTCTTCTTCCGAGTTGCTCGCCAAGGGAAGACTCGTGCTCTGCTTCATCCGCGGCCGATGGTGTCCGTTCTGTGTCGGGCAAATGGAAGCCATGAACCTCATCCTCCTGCAGATCGAGCAGGCGGGAGCTTCGTTCGTCTCCATCTCACCGCAGACGGTGAAGCAGTCTTTCTTCATGCACGATCAGCACAAGATGCGCTTTCCCCTGCTCTCCGATGCGGGCAATAAAGTCGCGCGGCAATTTGGGCTGTCTTATCGCGTGCCGTCGATGCAGGAAGCAGTCTACCGACGAGCGTTCGTCAACCTGCCCTTCACAAATGGAGACGACAGCTGGGAATTGCCGGTTCCCGCAATCTATATTCTCGATCAAGACGGAACGGTTCTTTACGCTTCCGCAGACGAGGATTACACGGAGCGACCGGAACCGGCTGAAATCGTGGACTTTCTTAGCGTGTCATCCTGAGCGAAGCGAAGGACCTATGCAATTTGTCTGCAGTGAGGTGCTGCCGACAGAGTGCATGGGTTCTTCGCTGCGCTCAGAATGACAATGTGGCTCTCGCGATACACTGAATACTCATGCACTACATCTATGGCATTAACTCCGTGACCGAAGCGCTGAAGGCGCGTGGGCGGGCTTTTGAGTGGATTGGGATGGCCAAGGAGCGCCACGACATCCGCCTGCAGCGCTTGATCGAAGATTGCCGGCGGCTCGGCGTAAACGTGCGCTTCATGGAGCGCACCGAACTCGACAAACTGGCCGGCAATGCGGCGCATCAGGGCGTAGTGGCCGTCACGTCGGCCAAGCAATACAACGACCTCGAAGACGTGATCGCCGCCAAGCGCGCTGAGTATTCGCTGGTGGTGGTGCTCGATGGCGTGGAGGATCCGCACAATCTGGGAGCGATCCTGCGCACTGCTGATGCCGCTGGGGCGAACGGTATTGTGATTCCCGAGCGGCGATCGGCGAGCGTGACGGGCACTGTAACGAAGGTTTCCGCCGGAGCAAGCGAGCACATGCCCATCGCCAAGGTCACGAACATCGCGCGCTCCATCGAGGATCTGAAAGAGCACAACGTCTGGACCGTCGGGCTCGACGAGCGCTGCAAGCAGACGTACTACGAACTCGATTACAACATGGACTGCGCGCTGGTTCTGGGCGGAGAAGGCAAAGGACTGCACGACCTGGTGAAGCGCAAGTGCGACTTCCTGGTTTCGATTCCGATGCTGGGCAAAGTGCCGTCGCTGAATGTTTCTGTGGCCGCGGCGGTTGTTCTGTTTGAAATCGTGAGGCAGCGTCGCGCCAAGCAAGGTGCATCAGACGCAAAATGAAGTTTGAAATGACTTTGTTCTACAAGAGCCTTGGTTTCCTCTGTGTCCTCTGTGCCTCTGTGGTGAATGGTTTTGCTCTGGACCGCGAGGCGTTCACTTTTACCAATTACGATCTGACGGTGCAGGTCGAGCCAGAACAACACCGCCTCGGAGTCCGCGGCACCATCACGCTGCGGAACGACACGCAGACTCCCCAGAAGATCGCGGTGCTGCAGATCTCGTCGTCGCTCGACTGGCGGTCAGTGAAGGCAGGCGAAAAGGCAGTACAGTTCGTCACGCAGCCCTACGCGTCTGACATCGACCACACTGGCGGACTTTCGGAAGCCATCGTCACTTTGCCCCAGGCAGTCGCGCCCCAGGGGACCATCGATCTGGAAATTGCCTACGAGGGAACCATCACGCTCGACGCGACCAGACTGACCCGCATTGATACCCCTGTGGAAGCGGCGAGCAGCACCGACTGGGACCAGATCAGTCCCGGCTTCACGGCGGTGCGCGGAGTGGGCAATGTGGGGTGGTATCCGATCGCGACCGAGGTTGCCAATCTGTCGGAAGGCAACAGTTTGTTTGAAGTGCTGGGACGATGGAAGGCGCGGGAATCCGCGTCCAGAATGCACCTTCACATCAGCGTATCAAGAGACGATGGCGAAGCCCCACAACTGCTGCTTGTGAATCAGGCATCGTGCCAGGTGTTTTACGAGGCGATGGGCCGTTCGTCAGTTTCCAGCGCGGACTGCACGTACCAACCGCTGGGCTTGCGGGCTCCTCTTTTCGTGCTGGGCACTTATGGAACGGTCGATCGACCGTCGATTCGAGTTTATAACTTGACCAGTCACGCCGCATCGGCCGAGGTCTATGCCGAGGCTACAGAGAAAGTCGTGCCGCTGGTCACCGATTGGTTCGGAGCGCCGCGCGAGAAAGCGCAAACCGCCGACCTCGCAGACCCTCAGGCGGCTGCGTTCGAGAGCGGTGCGCTGTTGCTGACGCCGATCTCCAGTGACAACTCCAAGCAGGCCGGCTTGGCTGCCGCCCATCAACTTACACACGCGGCGTTCTCGTCCTTGCGTCCGTGGATCGAAGAAGGACTGGCACACTTCGCACAGGCGCTCTATGTCGAACACGAGAAAGGTCGTCCGGCCGCGATTGAGTACATGGGATTGCACCGCTTTGCGCTGGGCGAAATCGAAGCGACTTCAACTGTACCAAGATCCGAGGACGAAGCGAACCGATCGCTGGTGAATACAACCAGCGAGGAACTGTACCGCAGCAAGGCGATGTACGTCTGGTGGATGCTGCGCGACATGGTCGGCGAAGCGGCGTTCAAGAAGGCGATCGCGGCCTACCGTCCTGAACAGGACAAAGAACCTTCGTACATGCCGCGGCTGATCGCGGCGCAAACGCAGCGCGATCTGGAGTGGTTCTTCGATGACTGGGTGTACCGCGACCGCGGCCTGCCAGACTTCAAGGTTGAGTCCGCGTTCCCCCGCAAGACCCTGACGGACTCGTTCATGATCACGATCACGGTGGATAATCTGGGCGCCGTGGGAGCCGAGGTTCCGGTGATCGTCAAATTCAAGGGCGGAGAGGTCATGAAGCGACTCGAGGTTCGCGCCAAGAACAAGGCGGTCATTCGCATCGAGGTTCCGGCGGATCCACAAGAGATCGAGCTCAATGATGGCAGCGTGCCCGAGAGCAACACGGCGAACAACACGTTCAAGCTCGAGGCCACAGACAAGTAAAAATTCACCACAGAGTCACAGAGCCACAGAGAAACGACTGAAGGCAAACAGCATCCCGTCGTTCATTCCGCTAGTAAGCGCTTTTGGGCGGGATTTCGTTTTTCGTCCTCTGTGTCTCTGTGGTAGGTTTTGTCGTTGCAGTTCGGGAGGGACATTTGGCCTATATCCAGTTTCTTGGTGCCGCGGGCACTGTCACCGGCTCCAAGCACCTGATCAATACGGGCGATCCGTCGGGGAAGAACGGCTTTCAGGTGCTCGTCGATTGCGGTCTCTTCCAGGGGCCGAAGGAATGGCGCGAGCGCAATTGGCGCGATACGCCGGTTCCGGCCAAGGAGATCGATGCGATCATCCTGACGCACGCGCACCTCGACCACTGCGGGTGGATTCCGCGCCTGGTGAAAGAGGGATTCCGCGGGCCGATCTACGCGACGCCACCGACCATTGATTTGTGCGGAATCATCCTTCCCGACTCCGGCCATCTTCAGGAAGAAGATGCCCGCTACTACAACAAGACCAAGAAATCAAAGCACGATCCTGCGTTGCCGCTCTACACGTTCGATGAGGCGCAGAACGCGCTGCAGTATTTCAAGCCGGTCCACGTGCGCGAGGATGTTCGGGTCTCGCCTGACTTGTCATTCCGACTCGTACGCGCTGCGCACATTCTGGGATCGTGCATGGCCGAGATTTCGCTGAACACAGGAGGACAGACGCGCCGGTTGCTTTTCACTGGCGACATTGGGCGCGTGCGCGATCACAAAGTGGCACCGGGAAAGGTTGTGCATTCGGGTCCAGAAGAGGGCGAGATTGCGGACCTGGTGGTGATGGAATCGACGTATGGGAACAGAACGCACCCGAAAGAAGATCCCATGCCGGAGCTGGCGGGGTTGATTAAGGCCACTGCCGAGCGAGGCGGCAGCGTGGTGGTCCCGGCATTTGCGATTGAACGCACGCAGAAATTTGTATTCCTGCTCAAGCACCTGATGGAGTCGGGTCTGATGCAGCGGATGCCTGTCTTCTGCGACAGCCCAATGGCCATCAAGGCGGTCGAGATTTTCCTGAAGCACGACGAGGAGTACAGCGTCGAGACGCGCGACATGATCCGGAAGTACGGCTCGCCGTTGCAGTGGCCGGGATTCACGTTTGCGTCGACTCCGGAGGAATCGAAGAAGATCAATGCGGCGGTCCTGCCTTCCGTCATCATCTCTTCCAGTGGCATGGTGACGGGCGGACGCATTCTGCATCACCTGGCGCAGCGGCTGCCCGATCCACGGAATCTGGTTCTGTTCATCGGCTTTCAGGCGCCGGGGACGCGCGGGTTTCAGATCAAGAGCAAGTCGGACGAGGTGAAGATCTTCGGGGACTTCGTTCCGATTCGCGCGCAGATCGCGGCGCTGGAACAGTTCAGCGATCACGCCGATCCGCCGGAGTTGCTGCAGTGGCTGCATACGTTTCGCAACCAGCCGGCGACGACGTATCTGGTGCATGGAGAGCCCGATGCGTCGGGGCAGTTGCGGGAATTGATGAAGAAAGATCTCGGATGGAACGTGCAGCTGGCGCAGTATCTGGAGAAGGTGGAAGTCTGAAGCCATCACTCAGTGGCCGCGAGGAAGTGCATTAGGTCCTTCGCTTCGCTCAGGATGACAAGACCATCATTGCGCTATGAACTGGCTGAGGTGAAGCTTGCGAGTGCCGCCAGTTTTGCTGCAGCGGCTCCGGAGTCGATCGACTTCGCTGCGAGCGGGACTGCTTCGGCGATGCGATCCGCCTTACCCGCAGCCACGAGCGCGGCGGCGGCGTTGAGCAGCACAACATCCCGGCGCGGAGACTTCTCTCCGCCGAGAACCGCCCGAATGATCGCAGCGTTCTCGGTGGCATCGCCTCCAGAGATCTCTTTCAGTGCCGCCCGAATCATCCCGAACTCTTCTGGTTCCACTTCATAGGTTCGCACTGAACCCTCGCGAGCCTCGGCCACACGCGTGGTCCCGGTGATCGTGATTTCGTCCAGACCGTCGAGGCCGTGCACGACGAGCGCCCGATGCAGGCCCAGCATGCTCAGCGCTTCCGCTAGTTTCTCAACCAGGTCGAGCGAATAGACTCCCACCACCTGACCGTTAGCGTGCGCGGGGTTGGTCAGTGGACCGAGCAGGTTGAACATGGTGCGCATGCGCAACTCACGGCGGACAGTCTGCACCTGCTTCATCGCTGGATGCAGGTTCGGAGCATACAGAAAACAGATGCCGACCTCGCGGAGGCATTGCGCGGCACGCTCGGGCGAAAGCTGGATGTTGATGCCCAGGGCTTCCACCACGTCGGCCGAGCCGCATTTGGAACTGATGCTGCGATTGCCGTGTTTGGCCACGCGGACGCCCGCTCCCGCGGTGACGAGTGCAGTCGCGGTGGAGATGTTGAAGGTGCCGCTCGCGTCGCCGCCGGTACCGCTGGTGTCGACTAGAGATTCTTCGGCGAGGGCGTCGCGGCCAGTGCCGCTCACTGCGAGCGCGTCCGCACCACGAATCGGCAAGGGCGCTGCAGCGGCGCGGATCGCCTCGGCAAAGCCTACGATCTCCTCGACGGTCTCGCCCTTCATGCGCAAAGCGATCAGTAGAGCGGCGATTTGCGCGTCGGAGCATGTGCCCGCCAAGACCTCGGACATTACCTCTCGCGCCTCGGTGCGGTCGAGGGATTGAGCGTTGTTGGCGATGCGATGAAGGGCGTCGAGGATCATTTCTGTCAGGCCGAATTGTACGGCATGACTGGAGTTTGCCGCGATGGCCGGCGAGACTAGTTCGCGGTCGCCGGACGCCGCAACCGTTCTGACAAGTATTCGCGCCAGTGCTCGGGCATGGGCGCGGTCGCAATCGCCTTGTGGAGGAGTTGCTGATTGTACCGGTCGCGTGCGAAGAGGCGGTTCATTTCGGCGATCGTAATGCCCTGCTCGTTTCGCGTGAGTAATTGAAAGTCGTCGTCCACGGCGACGGAACCTTCCTTCTCGACCGAGAAGTAGAAACCGCTGCGGCCGCTGACGAGAAAGCGCTCGAGCATGTCATCGCGCTGAAACTTGGCGGCGAGTTTGTAGCAGGGCATACGCGGCTGTCGAACCATCACGATGGCGGAGCCAATCTGAAAGCGATCGCCGATATGAAGTTCGTCTTCCGAGAGCCCGGTGGTGGTGAAGTTCTCGCCGAACATTCCCCACGACAGGGTAGTGCCCGGCAACTCTTCGTGCCAGAAGGGGTAGTGTTCCGACGGATAGCCGTATACGGCTTTGTTCGGGCCGCCGTGGACGGTGAGATCGGCCTGGCGGTCTCCGTCCAGGTTCAGAGTCCGGAGTTGCACGGGACCCGCGACTGGCTCTTTGAAGATGCCCGTATTAATGGTCTTGCCTTGGTACACGATCAGCCGCGGGCGCGCGACGTTCAGGGATATTAGCTTCATTCTCGAAACTCCAGATCGCTTGGAGGAGATGGCTGAACGCATAGGATGTCACGGTTGAGCGTTGGGTCGCATTTTACTGTCGCGCTTCGCTCGACGGACAGCCGAAGGCGGCTGTCCCTACATGGGACTTTCGCCAATTAAAACTCCGCGCGGCGTTTGCCCTAGTTCCCTGCCCTTCTATAGAATTACAAGTTTGCTGCCCGCAGTGCGTCGCCGCAAGCAGGATCCTTCCGATTCTTAATTGACGAGTCGTCCTTATGAAAATCCATGAGTATCAGGCAAAAGCAATTCTTAAGAAGTACGGCGTAAGTGTGCCGCGTGGGGCAATGGCGGCATCGCAAGATGAGGCCGAAGCCGCTGCCAAGGAATTATTCAGCTCCGGCGCGACCGGAGTGGTGGTCAAGGCGCAGATTCATGCCGGAGGCCGCGGCAAGGGCGGCGGTGTAAAGATCGCGAAGTCGGTGAACGAGGCCGGCGACCTCGCGTCGAAGATGCTGGGCATGAAATTGGTGACGCATCAGACCGGACCTGAGGGCCGCATCGTGCGCCGGTTGCTGATCGAAGAGACGCTGCCCATCGAGAAGGAACTCTACCTGGGCATTCTGGTGGACCGCGCCGAAGGGAAGCCGGTGTTTATGGCTTCGGCGGCGGGCGGGATGGAGATCGAACAGGTTGCGGCGGAGAATCCGGATGCGATTCTGAAGCAGCACATCGATCCGGGCATGGGGCTGGAAGCGTTTCAGGCGCGGAAGATTGCCTTCAAACTTGGCCTGAATGCCAAGCAGATCAATCCTGCGGTGGGATTCTTGTCGAGCCTGTATAAGGCATTTCTCGACACCGACTCGTCGTTGCTCGAGATCAACCCTTTCATTACGACCACGGATGGGCGGCTGTTTGCGCTCGACGCGAAGATCAACTTCGACGATAACGCGCTGTTCCGCCACGCCGATCTGCGCGAACTGCGCGATATTACCGAAGAAGATCCGCTGGAAGTGGAGGCGTCGAAGTACAGTCTCAACTACATCAAACTCGACGGCAGCGTGGGCTGCATGGTGAATGGCGCCGGGCTGGCGATGGCGACCATGGACAT
>PMUM01000106.1 GCA_003166855.1 Acidobacteriaceae bacterium
GGGGCGGCGCCCCGCCGCCACAGCCGGTAGTCAGTTGACTCACTCAGGTTCCCAGTCTATCCGCCCCGCCGTTCTGCCCCGCATCCCTCCCGACAACAGTCACTGCCCAGGAGTGTTCAATTTTGAACAGACAGAGCAGTGTGCACCCGGGCAATCTTATCTATAAGCTGGCAAATTGGGCGGCCTGTCCCGTGTCAGCGCATTAGTCTGACACTTAGACACTCGCAACTTGGGCCTGAAGTAGGCAGGAGGCCACAATGATCCCGACGTCTCCCCGTAAGAAGGTGATTCTGTGCATCGATGACGATGACGCCATCTTGCGCTACGAGAAGGCGCTGCTCGAAAGGCATGGGTACGACGTTCTCACCGCATCGTCTGGAGAACAGGGGCTGCGACTTGTGGCCATGTGCCACTGCGATGCCGTGCTCCTCGACTACGAGATGCCCGGAATGAAAGGCCACGAAGTTGCCTCTGAAATAAAGCTCAGACGGCCGGACCTTGTGATCATCCTCCTCTCCGGCAGCGATGTGCCCATGCAGGCGCACGCTCTGGTGGATGCTTTCGTACCTAAACTGGAAAGCAGCCGCCAACTTCTGCCGATGATTGCCGAGCTCTGCAGCCGGAGTCCGGACCCAAGGCGCAAACAGGAGAGTGCTTAGCCCCGGCGATCCCACAGAACGACCCTGACGTCGTCCCAGCGCATAAGAACCCCGAAAGTCCCCACAACCCGAAATCTTGTCAATAGGCTAAAAGCACCCGATTCGCCCCATCCCTTTGCCCGCAAAGCAAATAGATTTCTGGCCAAATGTCCACTTTACTTGGCCCAAATTGATAAAATAGAGATATAGACTAAAAATTCTCGAAGGGAACCAAAGGCGCAGCCTCCAGGCTTGCGCCTTTTGTGTTTTTAGGCCGAATCCATGGGCAGCAGAAGAACGGTTAGCACGAAAACAGGCAGCAAGAAAATCTCACACAAACTCGTTACCGACAAAGTCCTCCCACCCCACCGCCGCCGCTGCATCATCATCAAAGACCCCAAACATCGCGGCGAGTGGACCGAACTCAATTTCATGTCCCGCGTCACCGAGCGCGGATTCAACGTCTCCAAACCCTGGGGAGACTCCACCCGCTACGACTTCGCCGTCGAGCGTCGCGGACGCTTTCTCCGCGTCCAGGTCAAATCCACCATCGCCCGCCAGGACGGCGGATACATCGTCACGATCAAGTCCGGCTACCACTATTACACCAGCCACCAGGTCGACTTCTTCGCCGTCTACGTCATCCCCGAAGACGTCTGGTATATCCTCCCCGCCAAAATCATCACCATCCTCCGCAGCAACTTCCTCCTCGCCCCCCGCCGCCCCCACCAAAAATACGAACCGTACAAAGAAGCCTGGCATTTGCTGTGGCCCCGATACCGCCATGGACGAGAGCGGTGAAAGCAGCGGTGGACGAACCGTGAAAGAGCGGCCCTTCAGGGCCGCGTACGCCGTAGAGAAGCTATCGGCCTTTAGGCCCTGAGGCACCCCTGAAGCGCTCCATGAAGATAAGCCGCAAAGTCCGCCCTAACCGCAGCCGCGAAGCGGCGAAAGATTGCAGCCCACGACGTAAGTCGTGGGTGAGCGAGCCGGCCACCACCCAGCCCCGCCGGGGCGAAAGAAAGACCCACGCCTCGCGCGACTGCGTCCGTCACCGTGGAAGAGCGCGCAGATCTTGCCTCATTTGCCGTTTAATGGCGGAAACGCTATCTTGAGTTGCAGTCACTCCGGTTCAGCTAATCTAGGATTTTTGCAATCGATAAATGCGTCCCGTCATTCAAGTTTCCGCAATCCGGAAAACCTACGGCTCCACTGTGGCGGTCGACGAAGTTTCGTTTGAGGTCAACGACGGTGAGATCTTTGGTTTGATCGGGCCCAACGGCGCGGGAAAGACCACAACGATGGAGTGCATCGAGGGTCTGCGCACGCCCGACCGGGGCGCCATCTCGGTGCTAGGTCTTGATCCCTTTAACGACGTTTACAAGCTGCAAGAGCGGATTGGAGTTCAGCTTCAGCAAGCGCAGCTGCAGAAGCGGATCAAAGTGTGGGAGGCTGTAGACCTCTGGGCTTCCCTTTACCAGAAGAATTCGATAGACGGCGAACGGTTGCTCGAACAGCTTGGCCTTATTGAGAAGCGGAATGCCTGGTTCATGACCCTCTCGGGCGGCCAGAAGCAACGACTCTTCATTGCGCTTGCGCTGATCAACAATCCGGAGGTTGTGTTTCTCGACGAGTTGACCACCGGGCTGGACCCGCAGGCGCGGCGGGCCATCTGGGACCTCGTGCGCGGCATCCGCGAGCGCGGCAAGACGGTTTTCCTGACCACTCATCTCATGGAGGAGGCCGAGCGGTTGTGCGACCGGGTGGCAATCATCGAACACGGACGCATCATTGACATCGACAAGCCGCAGAATCTCGTGAACCGGCACTGCCCTGAGCGTACCGTCATCCTCGCCACAGACGACCGAAGGGCAGGAGACTCCTTTCGAACTATCCCGCGAGTCGAGGCGGTAAGCCGCAGCGACTCGCAGTTCACGATTCGGGGCCGGGGCGACGATCTCGTCACCGAGGTGATTCATTGTCTCTCCGAGAATCGCATCCGGGTTACGGACTTCCGCACGATTCTCCCCAACCTTGAGGACGTATTTCTCAAACTGACCGGTCACTCGATTCGCGACTAGGCGTGATTCATGATGCTTCGTGGACTCTGGAAATTGACATGGATCGAGATCAAGATATTCCTCCGCGAGCCGCTGGGGGCGTTCGGGACGATTGGTATCCCCGTTTTGGTGTTCCTCGGAACGGGTCGGATCGTCGGCCGCAGCGTCCCCCGGGCCTCGCTCGCCACCAGCACTTTTATGACGGCCGGTCTGCCCGTGCTGGCCTCGGTGCTGATCGCTATCAGCGCCGTGCTGTCGCTGGTCACCATCATTTCGATCTACCGCGAGGGGGGCATTCTCAAGCGGCTCCGCGCCACTCCCCTGCGCCCGCAGACGATCCTCACTGCCCACGTGCTCGTCAAGTTGCTCCTCACCGCGGCCACGCTGGCGTTAATGGTACTCGCCGGCAAACGCTATTATCCGATCGGAATCCACGCTCCGCTGTTCGGCTTTACCATGGCGCTTCTAATCAGCACCTGCAGCATCCTGTCTATCGGCTTTCTCATCGCCAGCATCGTGCCCACGGCGCGCTTTGCGCAGCCCATCGGCGCCGTCATCATGTACCCAATGATCGCCGTCTCGGGACTCTTTGTGCCGGTTACATCGCTGCCGCCGGCGCTCCAGACAGTGGCCAGAGTTGTGCCGCTAACCTACACGGTGTCACTGCTCGAAGGGATTTGGAAGGGCGACGCCTGGTCGGCTCACCTGAGCGACTTGGCGGCACTGGCCGTGGTGTTTATCGTGTGCACGTCGCTCTCGGCGAGGGTGTTTCGCTGGGAGTAGTAAGTATTTCTCGAAGCCCTCGAATCTTTTTCAACGCCGAGACGGCAAGATGCCGACCTTGCCGGAAGGGAACCTAAGCCACGCCTTCTTCTCGATGACGTTGTATTCCGGAGGTCAAAAGAACTTCTTGCCCCACCAGTGCGCCATTTACCACGTCGTCAATCTGAGTGCGCATCCAGCAGTTTGCCTTGTGCCGTCCGCGCAAGCGCAGCTTCAGGTAGTTGTCGGTGAGGGCTTCGGTGAACTCACCATCGGCGTCGCTACCCACGACGTTCAGCGTGATCGCTTCCACTGGCTTGCCGACGAAACTGCGCATGAACTCTAGCTTCTTCTCGGCTGCCAACTCGCGCAAGATGCGATTCCGTTCGCGGGCCAGGTGCACTGGAACTTGATTTGTCATCGCCGCCGCCGGAGTTCCTGGGCGCGCGGAGTACGTGAAAACGTGCAGGTAGGTGAACGGCAGCCCTTCGATCATGCGGCGCGTGGATTCGAATTCAGCGTCGGTCTCGCCGGGGAATCCGACCATCACGTCGGCGCCGATCGCGGCGCTGGGCATGGCCGCGCGAATCTTCTCGATCTTCTCCCGATAGTGCCACGGACGATATTTGCGATGCATGCGCCGCAACACCGCGTCGCTGCCGGACTGCATGGGCACGTGCGCATGTTTCGCAATGCGCGGTGACGAAGCGACCAGCGAGATTAGTTCGTCGCTCCAGTCCATCGGCTCGACCGAAGAGATGCGCAGTTTTTCGAGCGCAGTCTCGGAGAGAATGGCGCAGATGAGATTCGTTAGTCCTTGGTCGTTAGACGCTGGTTGTTGGCGAGCTTTGAGAGCTGAAGGCCGAGAGCTGACAGCTAGGTCCCGTCCCCATCTCCCCAAATTGATTCCGCTGATCACAACTTCGCGATAGCCGGACTCGACCAGTCCACTCACCTCGCGGAGGATCCGATCGATCTCGAGCGAGCGGCTCTGTCCTCGTACATAAGGGATCACGCAAAAAGAACACCGGTTGTCGCACCCGTCCTGCACTTTGAGGTTGGGGCGCGTACGTTCATTCGCGGCATCGAAGACGGGTGCGGCCAGCAGTTCGGTATGCGCGAAAATGTCGGAGACGAAGATGGAGCTTCCGGCTTCCGGTTCCCGGCTTCCGGGCGCCGCGGTCAAGGTTGTGAGGGGAACGAATGCAAGTCCCTCAGGGGCTAAAGCCCTGGGATGAGAGGCAGGCTCTATCGCAGCGCTAGAAGCGCTGCGCCACCCAAAAACCAAAGCATCGCGCTGCTCAAAAACTGAAGCGTGCCGCTGCGCAGACTCACCAGCTACCCTGGCTGCGGTAGCACTGACGATCTCCGCGAGTTGATGCTTGTGCGAATTGCCGATGACCAGACTCACGCCCGGCAGCGCCGCAATTTCTTCCGGAGCGCGCTGCGCGTAGCATCCCGTCACGACGATGCGCGCATCAGGATTCTGCCGCCGCACTCGCCGGATGGCCGCGCGCGCATCCTGATCCGCGCCCGCGGTCACCGTGCACGTATTCATGACGACCACGGAAGCTTGCGCAGGAGTAGACGCGCGCACGATACCGCGCTCTTCGAACTGACGTTCGAGGGCGGCGCCGTCAGCCTGGGTGGCGCGGCAGCCGAAGTTTTCTACAAAATAGCCAGCCACATCCCTATGGTAACGCAACAACCCGCGTCACCGAGGACGCTCGTCCCACATCTCACGCCGAAGCCGCAGTCCTCCGCGACTGGAAGCATTCCCGGCAGAAGACGGGGCGGCCTTGCGTGGGACGGAAAGGGACAGTCGTTTGTTTTCCGCATCCCGAGCAAGTGGCCTGGGTTTCGACCTTGGTGTAGCGGTAGTTCTGTCCGGGCGCGGGAGGCGCGCCGAGTACCGAGATCCGCTTGGTCTTGCAAGCCTTGCAGCGCTTGGGTTCGTTCTTGAATTGTTTGTCGTGGAAGAAAAGCTGCTCCCCAGCCGTGAAGATGAAATCACTCCCACAGTCGATACACTTCAGCACCTTGTCCTGAAATTCCATCGAGGATGGCTCCCTTCAGCCCGTTTCCGCGCGCCCACCCGCGGGGAAGGAACTGCGGTGGTTCACCGAAAATACAGGTTGTCTACTGCTCCCCCTCTTACAACCCCTGGACTCGGCCCGCCACGCACCCAGGAGGGGCGTGGGTACAACTTATCGTGCTTTTATATGCCGGAGATGAAGTATGAAATTCCCTGCTGCAAGCTCAACTCGGTGGGGGGCCAGATTTGAGCAGGGCCACCCCGGGAAGGAGCGGCCCTCTGCTGCGTTAGTCTTGTTCTTTGCGCGTCTTCTTGCGAGCACGCTTGCGAGCGAGAGCAGCCTTGACACGCTTTTTCTCGCCGGGCTTCAGGTAAAAGGAGTGGCGCTTGACCTCCTTGATAATGTCTTCCTGTTGCACCTTGCGCTTGAAACGGCGCAGCGCGTTCTCGAGGGATTCACCCTCTTGAAGCCTTACTTCTGCCAAACTGACACACCCCCAAACCCGTCCCGATGGACCGAATAGTTATTACAAGGATTTGACAGTAAGTCAAGTGAAAGTGGTCGAAATCTCTGAACAAGGGCCGCAAAATTGCCTGATTGCATCATTTTGAGACAGTCTTGGAACTCCGGAGAATCAAAAAGCAGGCCTGTCCACCCACTTCGCCTTCCTGTCCCACAGTCAGGCAAACTCGGGGCCGCGATCTCAGATTCAACCTGCTGACCCACTTAGTAAATGAACTTCAGGGCCAGTTGGATTTGTCTTGGGGCATACGCCGCGTTCGGCTTCATGAAGTTGTTCGGCAAGGTGTAGTAACCCGGGTAGGGCGCGATGTTGGCGGTGACTGAACTCTGCACGAACGTAGAGGCCGACGATTCCAGCCCGTTAGAGGTTATCGTTACTCGCTGGTTGTCGCGGTTGAACAGGTTGAAGGATTCGGCGACGAGGTTCAGTTTGTAGCGTTCGCCGAAGCGCACAGTTTTCGTGAGGCGAAGATCGGCGGTCGCATAGTCCGGCCCGGTGAAGGCATTGCGGCTGTAGCCGGGGAGTCGGTCGTTGAGGTCGTTGCCGTCCTGGTTGGGATCGCCGGCGACGGTTGCGTTGAAGGGGCGCCCACTGCCGTAGTTCACGACCGTGGACATCTTCCAGTCATTGAAGACGTGGCCGAGAAGTTCGTGTTCGCGATGAAAAGGATGCGGCTCGGCGGAGAAGGCAACAACGAGACGCTGGCGCTGGTCGGTAACGCTGGGGCCGCGCTCGGCGCTGGGCACGTAGGAATTCTGCACGGTGGCGGGCTGTCCCGCGACGAGGGCGTCCTGTCCGTCATCGATAGCGTGAGCGTAGGTATACGAGAAGCGCAGATAAGACCCGCGCGCCACGCGCCGATTGATCGAGAGCGTGGCTCCGTTGTAATAGCTGGAAGCGGCGCTTTGGAATTCGTCGACGGCGCCCAGTTGCGCGATGGGACGTCCCAGAGGATTGATGCAAGGCGGCCACGGACAGGTCAGCGATTGGGTGAACTGCCAGGTCGCGAACGAGTCGACGGTGTAATAGCCGCCGGTGAAAATAGATCCGGTGGAATCGAAGATGGGGTAGGTCGAGGCGACGGGCTCCGGTAGATTCACATCCAGTGCACGGATCAAATGTTCGCCGTGAACGGTAAGTGCAGACAGTGTCACGGTAGTGTGGTTGGTGACTTCCTTCTCCAGCGTCAGGTTGGCTTGCTGCACCCGTGGCGTCACGAAGTTAGGCGCAAAGGCGGAGACCGGGTTGGTTACGCCTTGGGTGAATCCGGCAGGCAGCGCGCAGTTCGCTGCATACAGCGGACAGCTCACGAGCGGGTTCGGATACGTGGGGAAGACCTGGTTGTCGTAATAATTCGTGTTGTTGAGGAATACGCTCGAGTCCGTAATTCCGTTTTCGGTCTGGATCACCGAGTTGTAAATCTGCGGAATACGCACGAAGAAAATTCCGTAACCCGCGCGCACCACCAGCGGACGTTTGTTGCCGATGGAATACGCCAATCCGGCGCGCGGTGCGAAGTTATGAGGCTGGAACGGAACTTTGCCCGACGGCGGGAATAGCGGGTTCGAGAGGAGTCCCGCGGTGGTGAAGGTCTGAAGGTCCCAGCGAACGCCGAGATTCACCGCCAGCCGGTTGGTTACGCGGAGTGTGTCCTGGGCGAAGGCGGCATATTCGTTGGTGTCGGGATGCGAGCTGGCGCTGCCGAAGTTCTGCAAATAGTAGTGCGGAACTTCGTGGGCATAGGCGCGCAGTGGGCTGAGTGGCAGTCCGGCTTCCATGGGTTGGAAAGTGAAAGGATCGACTTTGATCGGGTAGAAAAGGTATTCGCCGCTCTGCTGGCTGGGAAAGAAGTCGTAGATCCACGTGAGGAGACCGTCGCCGCCGAACTTCCACGTGTTCCGCGAGCCCTCGTGACTCATCGTTTCCGCGAGGTGCAGGCGATGCTCCCGGGTCTGGCGGGGAAGCAAGTTCGAGCGCCCCATGCCGTCGAGGATTGTAGGAATCTTGACCAGCACGTCGCTGGTGTTGCTGTAAGACTGCTGGAGGTCCCGCGAGAACTGGGCGCGGAAGTGGCTGATCCAGCGCGCCGAAAGGCCGGAGGTCAGCGATAACGAGGCAGTCTCGGTCGAGACCTGTTCCTCGCCGTTATTGTTGTTGGCGTCGAAGGTGAGGGGGCTGGCGGGATCGAGGAAGACGTTGTTCGATCCCCAGTAGCGCGTGGTGTTGAGGCGCAGCGAAAGTTGTTCGCGCGACGAGAGATTGAGATCAAGCTTGGCATACGATGTGTTCCCGATTTGCCCCGCGGGATATTCTCCGGCAAGCGATGTCAGGTTTGCCGCCGCTGCAAAAACCAGCGCCTGATCGCTAGCTTCGTAGTCCCCGGGAGTAAGAGGTCCGGTTCCGGCCGCGGGCACGACTTTCGAACTGCCGTCGAGGAATTCCACGACGTTGGGGACGTGGAAGATGTGCTGATCGAATCCGGCGAAGAAGAAAATCTTGTTGCGCTTGATGGGCCCGCCGATGGTGCCTCCGACCTGCTGCTGCCGGTTGTGCGGCTTGAACGCAAGAAACGGATCGGCCGCACCGAAGGAGCTGTCGCGAAGGTAGTAGAACGCGGTGCCGTGCACATGATTCCCCCCGGACTTGGTGACGACGTTGATCACCGCGCCTCCGGAGCGTCCTTGTTCTGCGCCGTAGGAATTGGTCGAGACGCGAAATTCCTGCACGACTTCCGTGGAGAACTGGTAAGGCGCGCGGTAGCGTCCGCGGGCCTGGGAGAAGAAGGCGTTGTTGTAGTCGGTGCCGTCGACCAGCGTGGTGTTCTGGAATCCGCGAATGCCGCCGAACGAAAGATCGCCGTTGCTGGAAGAGGTCAGGCTGCGGGGATCCTGCGTGACTCCGGGCGAGAACAGCGCCAGGTCGGGAAAGCGGCGGCCGTTTAAGGGGAAATCGTTGACGGCGCGTTCGTCAAGCAAGGTGGAGACGGTACTGGTCTGCGGCTCGACCAACGCAGGCGCGCCCGAGACCGTTACCTTCTCTTGTGCTCCGGCGACGGTCAGATGGAACTCGAGGAGCGCGGTTCCGCCGACATCGACGTGCAGTTGGGGCGTGACTTGAGGAGACATCGCTGGCGCCGTCACGCGCACTGAGTAGTCGCCGGGAGACAGCAACTCGAAGTCGAACGCTCCGATCGGGGAACTGGTTGCAGTGTAGCGTGCTCCAGTTGCGATGTTCACCAAAACGATCGAAGCTTGCGCGACGACTCCGCCGGCGGAATCGAGCACGGTGCCGCGGATCGCTCCACTCGCGTCCTGTGCCGAGAGCACGGTGGGCATCGTGATCAGAAAAAGGATGAAGGCCGGAACAGAAACCATTCGCGTCGCAGACATGAGGTCGCCTCGAAGTGCGGGATCGAACTCGGAGGGACCCGACGCGCGTTACCGGACGCAAGCCGAGGAGTCCGCGGAGAAGTGCCGGAGGGAGCATCTTAGTCTGACTCGGCCGGAATGCTTCTCCGCGGATATGGAAAACCAAGATTGGTATAGCACGCACGGGGAATACAGTTCTGTGATTGAGGCCGACTTTTTCGGAATGCTTCCCGGAGTGGGAACGCTTTCGGTAGCGCCGCCGTCCCGGCGGCTGTAGCGGGGCCGTCTCGGCCGCGCACCCGAGGCCAAGATAGCCTCTCCATAGCCGCAAGTCCTAAACCGCGAGGTCCCAACCTCCCGATTGAAATCGTGAGGGGACCGCCGCTCTTACGTCAGACCGCGTTCTCATGGTATTTTCAATTTCCTTTCGAAACTATGATTCGATCTTATAAAGGTGTGCGGCCGACAGTTCCTGCGACGTGTTTCGTGGACGAGTCGGCCCAGATCATTGGCGACGTGGTACTCGGCGAGCACGCTTCGGTGTGGATGAACGCCGTGGTGCGCGGCGACGTGCATGAGATCCGCATTGGGGCGTACTCCAACGTGCAGGACAACAGCGTGCTCCACGGTATGAAGCAGCAGTGGGGCGTCTATCTCGGGGAGTACGTCACGGTCGGGCATTCGGTGACGCTGCACGGCTGCGTGATTGAAGACCGGTGCCTGATCGGCATGGGAACGATCATTCTGAACGGCGCGCGCATTGGCGCCGGGTCGATCATCGCGGCGGGCACGTTGATTCCGGAAAAGACGGTGGTCGAGCCGGGGTCGCTGTGGATGGGGTCTCCGGGAAAATTCCGGCGGAAGCTGGAGGCGGCTGAGGACGAGATGATTATGCGGTACGCGCGAAACTATCTTGGGTATAAGGACGAGTACTTGAGGGAGGAGTAGTTAATTCTGAGCGTGAGCACCGAGCATCGACTACCGAGTACCGGGAATTGTCATCCTGAGCGGAGCAGGCTGGTGAGCAGCGCGAACCGGCTTGCGGAGTCGAAGGATCCCTACCACGCCGATGGTGTGTCGGAAGTTTCATGGTGTTCTCACCGTTCGGCCGATGGCGTCGGGTTTCGAAGAGCGGACTCCCTGATAGGCTTGTGGTGTCGGTGCAGCGGTAGGGATCCTTCGACTGCGCGAGCTCATTCGAGCTCGCTCCGCTCAGGATGACAGGGTAAAAGGGGAGACATGATTAAAGCTGTCCGAGGAACGCGAGACCTACTCCCGCCGGAGACGGCGCTGTGGAACTTTGTCGAGGCAGCCGTGCGGGACGTGTTCCGCGCTTACAACTTCCAGGAGATCCGCACGCCCATTTTCGAAGAGACGGCGCTGTTTGCACGCGGCGTCGGCGAAGAGACCGACATCGTCGCGAAAGAGATGTACACCTGGGAGGATCGTGCTCGGGCGGCCAGCGAGAAGGGTCAGTCGCTGACCCTGCGTCCGGAAAACACCGCCGGTGTCGTGCGCGCGTATATCGAGCACAAGCTTTGGGATCGCGGCCTGAACAAGCTCTATTACATCGGACCGCAGTTCCGGCGGGAACGTCCGCAGAAAGGCCGCTACCGCCAGTTCTACCAGATCGGGGCTGAGGTGATCGGTCCGGCGTCGGCGGGGAGCGAGTCTCCGGCGCGCGACGCGGAAGTGTTGGAGATGCTGGCGACGTTGCTCGACCGGCTCGGCATCACGGATTGGAATCTCGAATTGAATTCCGTCGGCACGCCCGCCGACCGTGCGCAGTTCAACGACGCCTTGCGCAAGGCGTTGGAGCCGGTCTCCGCGCAGATGTGCGACGACTGCCAGCGGCGGGCGGTAACCAATCCGCTGCGCGTGTTCGACTGCAAGGTCCCAGAGGATCAGCCGATCATCGAAACGCTGCCGCGCATCACCCAGTTTCTCGGCGAAGATTCCCGCAAGTACTTCCAAGCGGTGCAGGACATTCTGACCAAGGTCGGCGTTCGATTCTCCTTGAACGATCGCCTTGTGCGCGGCCTCGACTACTACACGCGCACGGCATTCGAGTTCACGCATGGAGCGCTGGGTGCTCAGAACGCGATCCTCGGCGGCGGCCGGTATGACGGGCTTTCCGAGGCGCTGGGTGGCCCGGCGGCTCCCGGGATTGGCTTCGCGATCGGCGAAGACCGGCTCGTGATGTCATTGAAAGAGACAGCCGAGGGTGTGATTCGAAAGCCGGATGTCTATGTCGCTCCCATGGCAGGGATGAACGGCGAAGCGGCGCGGCTGGCGCGCGAGTTGCGGCGGCATGATCTGGTCATCGAGTTAGGAGACGACGGCTTCCGGCTGAAGAAGTCGTTTGAGGCCGCGACCAAGGCGGGGGCGAAGTACATCCTGATCGTCGGCGAGAGTGAAGTGAAGGCAGACGCCTTCGCGCTGAAGAACCTGGCGACGGGCGAACAGATTTCGGTTCCGCGGGCGGAACTGGCGGGGAAGATTCAGGGGTAGGAGTAACTCATTTCTGGCGCCGATGAAGCGGGTGTCCGAGTCAAATCCCCACTTCTCGCGCAAAGAACGCGCGAGAAATGGGGCACCCG
This sequence comes from Acidobacteriaceae bacterium, assembly GCA_003166855.1. Taxonomy (GTDB): domain Bacteria; phylum Acidobacteriota; class Terriglobia; order Terriglobales; family Acidobacteriaceae; genus Sulfotelmatobacter. Next base: position 11,988 of record PMUM01000106.1, read on the forward strand.
GTTGAGGATAGTCGTGGCAAAAGCTTATCCCGAGATCGACGCGGCCCTGAGGAGCTTCATTCAGGCGCAGTCTGTGTTTTTTGTCGCCACGGCGCCGCTCGACGCGAACGGGCACGTCAACCTCTCCCCTAAGGGACTGGACACGTTCCGGATTCTCGGACCGAAGACCGTCGCCTATCTCGATATCTTTGGCAGCGGAGTTGAAACCATCGCGCACTTGCGGGAAAACGGCCGCATTGTAATGATGTTCTGCGCATTCCAGGGTGCGCCCAAAGTCTTGCGCCTGCATGGGCAAGGGCGCGCTGTCGAACCGCACGAAGCGGAGTTTGCAATCCTGCAAAGTCACTTTCCAGTGTATGAGGGTACACGTGCGATCATTGTGGTCGAGGTCCTTCGCATCAGCGATTCCTGCGGCTACGGCGTGCCTCTGCTCAAGCATGAGGCGGACCGCCCGGCACTGCCGGCCTGGTGCCACAAGCGGGGAACCGAAGGCCTGAAGATTTACCGGCAGGAGAAGAACCGGCAGAGTATCGATGGACTGCCGGGAGTCACCGACACAGTCGATTGAAGATCGTTCGATTACGGGGAGGGTTGATGAAGATTCATTTCGTGGCGTGCCTGGTGTTGTCATGCCTGCTTTCCACCGTAACTGCGCAGACCGCAAATGCACCGGCCAAGCCTCTGAGTCCGCTGGAGCAGACGCTCATGGCTGCCGAGAAGAGTTTCGTCGACGCGGCGAAGAAGGGGGACGTCGCATACTTCAAGCGCACGCTTACCGATGACTTTTCGTTCGTCCAGTTCGACGGGCAGTTGTATGACCGGCAGGACATGCTCGACCAGTTCGGAGACGGCGGCGTGGATTTGATGCCATACGACATGAAGGTGGTGACGGCGGGCGATGGCGTCGCGATCGTGACCTACAACGTGGTGCTGCGGGTTCCGGCCGCCGAGGATCAGGGGCCTCCTCCGCGGTATCAGCACTTCAGCACGGTTTGGGTGAAACAAGGGGACGCGTGGAAGATGAAGTTTCAGCAGATGACCGCGTCGCACTGGGGAGACTGGTAGAAAGTGCGAGGTGAATGATTTTCGATGGTTGGGCCGAAACCCGCATGAAATGTGGTTGACGGAGGGTCTTGGCGCGAGTCTAATACTGTGTCGCGCGAGGCGCGTTTTAATGGGCAATCAGAAATCAACAATCAACAATAAGCACACGAGGCGCACAATGAAAAACATCGGAATGATTCTGGCGGCTTGGATGGTGCTGGCAGCCGCGGCGTTGGCACAGATGGAGATGCCCAAGCCCGGCCCGGAAGTGAAGAAACTCGACATGTTTGTCGGCTCGTGGACTCTGGATGGCGACATGAAGGCGACCTCAATGGGACCCGCCGGCAAGATAACCGAGACCGAGAAGTGCGAGTGGATGGACGGCGGATTCTTCGTCGTGTGCCATGCCGACTTCAAAGGTTCCATGGGCAGCGGATCGGGCATCACAGTCATGGGCTATTCCACCGAAGACAAGACCTATACCTATCGCGAATTCAACAGCTGGGGTGAGTTCACCGACTCCAAGGGTTCAGTGGATGGAGACACCTGGACTTGGACCAACGACGAGAAGATGAACGGCATGCCCATGAAGGGGCGCTTCATCATGAAGATCACTTCGGCGACCTCGTACAACTTCTCGTACGAAATGTCGGAGGATGGCGCAAAGTGGACGAACGTCATGGAAGGCAAGGCCACCAAAGGGAAGTGATCGCGCCGGCGTGACAATTGTCATGCGCAATGGCTGACGAATCGCACTGGGCGACGGGGTCGGGTCCCGCTACGATCTTGGTGAAAGACTTCCAACCAAGGAGTACACCAATGAATCGCAAGGCAATTCTGGTTTCGACTCTGGTTCTGTTAGCAGCTTCCGCCTGGGCACAAATGGCCCCCAAGCCCGGCGCCGAAGTAAAGAAACTCGACTATTTCCTGGGAACCTGGACGACCGACGCGACGATCGGCCCGGGTCCGTGGGGAGCGGGCGGAAAATTCACCGCGACCGACACCACAGAATGGATGCCGGGCGGTTTCTTTCTTGAGGCTCACTCCGATTTCAAGATGCCCCCGGAATTGGGCGGCGACGGCAAAGTGGTCGCGTTCATGGGATACGACACGAACGAGAATGTCTACACCTATGACGAGTTCAACAGCCAGGGACATCGCGACGTCTCAAAAGGCACAGTCAGCGGCGATACCTGGACCTGGACCAGCACGCAGAACTACGGCGGGCAGGAGATCAAGCAGAAGATGACGGTGAAGGTGCTGACCCCCGCGAGTTACAACATGAAGTTTGAGGTATCGATGGACGGCACGAATTGGACGACGTTCATGGAAGGCAAGGTCACGAAAAAGTAGCGTCGTGGAGAGGGAGGGCTTCAGCCGCCGCGCTGGAGCCTTTCTTGTTTGGTAGCTGACGCATGCGTCGGTTCTGGCCGTGCCTGGATCGCGCGTCAGTGCTCGTCCTCAGTGCTCATCCATCGGGTCAGCAGTACCGTCCGACCACTTGCCGACCGGAACCAGAAACACGGTGTGTCGCTCCGGAGTGTCAGTAAATGCCACAACCACCGGGGAACCCGGGAGGCCTGCGCCCCAACTTGCAGGCTCGGTGAGTGGAACGAAAAACATCAGGTGAGGATGCCAGTGCCCGTCACGGTCGCTCAAGTACCCTTGCTTGGACAGCATGTAGCACATCGCGCCCGATTCCAGTGGCGGCATCTCCTTCCTGTCGAAAGCCGTTTTGATGTCCTCGAACATCTGAGCTTTGGATCGTCCAGCCAATATCCACTCGGTTCTTTTGATCGTGAGCGGAATGTTGAATCGAGCGCCCGGCGGGTTAAAGCAGATCGGAGCCCGCAGCTTCGGATTCCAGAAATCGGGATCGTCGATTGCTGCGGCCCATGATCGTTGCACCACACATACGAAACCGTTCTTGCCCTTGACCGCGGTTTCGTAACCATGTCGTTCGAGGACCATGACCTCGGCATCGTGTGAGATGGATTCCGGAGCGGCGCTCCTCGCTAGCGCTATCTCGGCATTTCGCTCCATCAGGTATTGGTCAAGCGGGGCCATGCTCGGGTACGGTGCTTTAGCGTCCTGTGCTTGCGCCTGCCTCACCGCGGCCAGCATGGCCACCAGCGCGTAGCTTGTGAGTGCAATTGTCCTGAGGGTCTTTCGCTTCATTGATTTCTCCGGAGATACGGTAATCCTTCTCGTTGTGCGGAGCCGAAGGGACGGCGCCGCCACTCTCGAAGTTGGTGGAGCGGGTTGCAGGGAGTACGATTGAGTCTGGGCGGTGTCATGAGACGAGTCTACTTCATGTTTGCGTTGGCGATGGCTTTGGGAGTGCTCACTGTTTCGGCGGAACTGCGCGCGCAGGAGGCGAAGCCCTCCGGGGACGCGGGGGCGAAGTCGGCACCGGAGCAGGTCGCGAAGAGTGGCCACGAATATTCCGGGATGTACACATTTCTGAAAGAAGGCGAATTCGTGCAGGTGACGGTGGAGGATGCCGGACACGTCACGGGGTTCGTCTCGCGATTCGGCGACGGTGAGAGCGACAAGGGAGCATTTCTGGATCAGTTCTTCAAGAGCGGAAAGCTCGAAGGGAACAAGCTGATCTTCACCACGGAAGTTGTGCACGGGGTGACATTCGACTTTAAGGGCACGGTCGAGCGGGGAGAGGGAAAGAATCCGGGGGACGAGGCTTATTTTGTCCTTAAGGGCACGCTGACGGAGAACGCGAGCGACGTGAACAAGAAGGTGACGTCGCACTCGCGTGACGTATTGTTCAAGATGTTTCCGCAGGATGCTGCACCGGCTCCGGCGGCGAGGAATTAGCGAATTTCAAATGGGGTTATTGTCCTGCGCGGATTGGTGAAAGATTCAGGCGACCGGGAGCTTTCTTGCGGGCACCTTCCGTGCCGTAGACCAGGTCGGCGCTTCCGTCGGAATTGGAGGACGCTTCCGCCAAGGCCGCAGCCAGCGCGCGATACGAGCGGCTGATCTCAGGGCCATCCTGCAGAACGACCGGTGTGCCGTGATCGATGGAAGGTGACACGGCTTGGAAAGCATTGGGAACCTTCCACAAAACCTTGCAGTTGGTCACCTGCTCGACATCCTCTTCGGTGAAGCCAGGAATCTTCTTGTAGCGATTCAAAACCATGCGCAGGCGGTCGCGTCCGGTGCCTTCTTCGAGGAAGGCATGAATGCGTCCAGCGCTCCACAGCGAAACCACATCGGTCTGAGCGACCACGAGCACAGCGTTGGACAGGTCAGAAAGCAGGCGCGTGGTGGGATCGAGGCGGCTGGAAGCGTCGACGACGACGAAGCGATAGTGATTCACCAAGAGATCGAAGAGGCGGGCGAGTTCGCCCGGCGTGGGTTCGGTGGGATACGGTTGCTGCGGTCCGGCCAGCAGATGCAAGCCGTCTTTGGTCGGGGTCATGAGGCCATCGAGCAAAGAAACATCGAGGCGGTGAAGGTTCTGCAGAGCGTCGAGCACGCCGAACTGGGGGCGCAAGTTCAGATGAAGCGAGGCGTGGCCGATGGGAGCAAAGTCGACGAGAACGACATCGCCGTGCGACTGTTGCAGTGCCACTGCGGTATTGACGGCGGCTGTAGTGCAGCCCGCGCCGCCCTTCGCGCTGAGGAACGTGAAAACCCGCGCTTTGCCCGCGCCACCAAGGCTTCGGGTGCGGGAAGAACTGAAACGGGTGAGGGCTTCGAGCAAGGGCTCGGTCCCGGCGGAATGATCCAGATATTCTCCCGCGCCGGCACGCATGCTGGACACAATGCTAGCGGGATGGGTCATGTCGCCGTTGGCGAAGATGCCAATCTGCTGCGTGGTGGCGCGAATCAACTCGATGGTGCGGATGGCGCGCTGGGAATCTTGCGCGGGAATGTCGACGATGACGACTTCAGCGCGGGAATCCTGGAGCTGGCGGAGAATAGCGTCGGTGGGTCCGGCAGGAAAACCGACATGGCTGAACACCGGCTGTCCGAGGCGCGTCGCTTCCAGACGACTCTGCAGCGCGGATAAGTGGTCCTCATCCTCGGTCAGGATGGCGACGCCAATGCCATGCATAGTGCGGTTCTCGCTAATTTCTCTCGGTGTCTGCATGTTAGAAAGAGAACGTACTCTCCGCCAAGTGACCTAGGTAACGGACAACTCTGACCGCGCGCGTTACGCGCGAACGCAAAGACGACGCAACCGCCTGATGAACATCTGGGGGGAAATACACAGCGTAAAAAGCCCGAGGCTGACCGCCCCTTTTACAGGACATTGTAAGCCAGGATGGGCAAGTTGAAAAGCCGTTTTGCCGGGGTTATTTGGAGACGAAATACTCTAGAGTACACGCTGGTCCGAGGATTCAAGGTTGGGCCCGTCAGGCCGCAGGTGCAGCCGGAACGGGAACACTAGCCCGGGACGGAACGGGCGGAAGAATGCGCCAGGGGGCGTTCTTCCTCGTGTTCCGGGTGAAGGGCCGAAACGCGCGGGAAGGTGGCGGACGACGCCGAGGATTCGGGGAGGTATTCGTAGCCTTCGAGGCGCACGGCAACGCCGATCTTGGCTTCCGCCTGGGCCGTTCCGGAACAATCTGGAATGGACGTTGCTGCGGGCCGAACCACTCGCAAGACACGGCCGCGGCAGCGCACGGGCATGCTCTCGCCCAAGGTGATTTCGGAGGGCATGCGGAGTGTGAGTTCGATTTCGGAGCCTTCAGTGAGCGGAGCGTTGGTGAAGAAGAAGACTCCGCGCGAACTCAGGTCCTGGGTGAATCCGACGCCTTCAAGGGAAGTCCCCGGCTGACGCAACGAGAGCGGGAGAAGATACGGGAACCGCTGTCCGACACGGCGTTCAATTCCAACTGGAGGAGTAGTCATATTCGCGTGACGTCCTTTGCCGAATCGCCGAAAGCGCAGGCCCTACTTTAGCTCACGGCGGGCGATAAGAGAAGGTCGAAATGAGTTGTTCCAAGGACGGCCCCAACCCATTCATCCGATTAGACTTGGTAGGGGCCGCCAGAGGTGGCGTTGCCGTGGAATTCTGACCCGCTGTGGAAAAGTCGGAAGCGGGGTGAGCCGGTTGCGGCTTTCGCGTCAAGCGTCACGATATAGTGGTGCGCGAGTCGATGCCTTGTCATCCAAAGAATTGAACGTGGCTGAGTCGAAACCTCCCATTCCAGAAAATGCAGCGGCCAGCGGCGAACCAACAGCCGAGAGCCCCAAGTTGCGCTGGCAGGCGGCCGGACGCGCGCTGCGGCATCGCAACTTCCAGCTATTTTTCAGTGGACAACTGATTTCTCTCATCGGCACCTGGATGCAGACGGTGGCGCAGTCGTGGCTGGTTTACCGGCTGACCGGTTCGGGGTTGAAGTTGGGAGCAGTAGGGTTTGCAAGCCAGATTCCTGTGTTCCTGTTTGCGCCGCTCGGCGGGATCGTGGCCGACCGCAGCAACCGCAAGCACGTGGTGATCGGTACGCAGGTGGCATCGATGCTGCTGGCGCTCGTTCTGGCGGCGCTGACGCTGACGAATCGAATTACCGTGCCGGAAATTTTTGTGCTTGCGGCGCTGTTAGGCGTGGTGAACGCGTTCGACATCCCTGGCCGGCAGTCGTTCCTGGTCGACATGGTGGGCAAGGAAGACTTGATGAATGCGATCGCACTGAATTCCTCCATGTTCAACGGGGCGCGTGTGATTGGTCCGGCGGTGGCGGGCATTCTGGTGGCGAGGCTGGGCGAAGGCTGGTGCTTTTTCGCGAATGGGATCAGTTACATCGCGGTGATCGCGGGATTGATGCTGATGAATGTGCACGCCCCGGCGCGGGTCTCAACGAAGACATCGCCCTGGGAGCACATCCTCGAGGGATTTCAGTTCGTCAACCGGACGGCGCCGATTAAAGCCCTGATGGTGCTGTTGGGATTGGTGAGCGTTACCGGTATGCCCTACGTCGTGCTGATGCCGATTTTTGCGGACAAGATTCTGCACAGAGGCGGCCAGGAGTTGGCGTCGATGATCGGATCGCACGATCTGGGCGCGGTGCGATTAGGGATCTTGATGGGTTCGGCGGGCGTGGGAGCGCTGCTGGGGGCTCTGACGCTGGCGGTGCGATCCGGCGTCAAAGGCCTGGGGAGGTGGATCTCGGTATGCTGCGCCGGGTTTGGCGTGAGCCTCATGCTGTTCTCGTTTTCGAAATCGTTCTGGCTGTCAGTGCTGCTGCTGATGCCGGTGGGATATTTCATCATGCTGCAGATGGCGTCGTCGAACACGCTGATTCAGGTGATGGTTCCGGACGCGCTCCGCGGGCGCACGATGGCGGTGTACTCGATGATGTTCATGGGAATGGCTCCGATCGGCGCACTGCTGGGTGGTGCGCTGTCGGACCGGTTGGGGGCGCCGCTGACCGTGTCCATTGGCGGGTTTGCGTCGGTGATGGGAGCGTGGTGGTTCGCCGCGCAGCTGCCGAAGATTCGAGTGGAGGCGAGAAGGTTGATCGTGGCACAAGCGATGGCCGGAGGAGAGCCGGCGGAAGAGATGTCGACGCCGGTGGCGGAGGACTAGCGCGGAGTATGGTGGCCAGTCTTAGAGCTCAAAACGTGAAATTGCCTGTTTGCGACAGTTATCCCTGACGCCTCAATTCTTGCCGGACAGCCGTAGCACTTCCTAATACCGACCAACTGCGCCAACACCGCCCAATGTCTAGGGCGCGGGCTCATATCGGAGCTGTCTCCGACCCTGAGTTCTGCATGATTTGTGTCCACATGCTGGACTAGTCGTATCACTTACAGACAGAATGGCGCTGACTCGATAAAAAGGTTGCCTTTCGTAACCACCCTTGGGAAGTCGGTCGTAGCAATGTGCGTGAGATTGGCGTGTACTCGTATCAGCACTAGTCAATCGAAAACCTAGAGTTCCGATTGGACGCTGGCGGGCGTTTCGCGCAGGGACGTCCTGCGCTAGGCGAGACCGCATCTCAGCCTTCCTCCATCACCACCAGCGACTTTTGCTTTGAGTCTGACTTCCCAACAATCTCAATGTCCCGCCAGCGTGGCGGGCTCGCAGGTGCGCGAGTGGAGATGATCTTCCCCGCCGGCAATTACGCCCTTGTTCGCTCCGATTTCGTGTCTGGCGTATAGGCAAACCACCGATTCGGAGTGTGGCCGACAGAAAGTGTCGATCTAGCTCCACAATGTGGCACTCGTCAACTTCAGTGCAGATGCGTGGCGAATGAGCTTTCTGAGTCTTGCTGGAACCCGGAACGCCATCCAAACGAGTTAGGAGCGCTCGTGTCGTCTTCATCACGAGTGCCGTGCTGCGAATCACCTCGCACTGCTGCGGCCATGCACGTGCACACTTCATCACGACTGGCACCTATCACCAGCAAAGTTTGAGTCTTTGGAGGACTAAGTTCAATGCAAAAACAAAAAGGTTTCTCGCTGATCGAGCTGCTCATCGTAGTAGCTATCATCCTGATCATCGCAGCTATCGCGATTCCGAACTTGCTGCGCGCCCGCATGGCCGCCAATGAGTCGTCTGCTGTCGCGTCCATCCGTACCATCACCACTGGTGAAGTCACTTACCAGACGGCTTATCCGACGGTCGGTTATGCTCCGGCCCTCACCAACCTGGGCGGC
>PMUM01000193.1 GCA_003166855.1 Acidobacteriaceae bacterium
CATTACATGGACGAAGCCGAGCGCCTGTGCGACCGTCTCGCCATTGTGGATCACGGCCAGATCATTGCCGAGGGATCTCCGGCGGATTTGATCGAGCGCCTGGGCGGACATCACGTGGTCGAGTTTTCGGTGAGTGGCGGCTCCGATGGCGCATCGTTGGAGGCGTGGAACGGATTGCCCAGCGTCGAGTCGGTTCGCGAGGACGACGGGATGGTGGCGCTGAACGTGAAGCAGCCGCATTTGACAATCCCAGCGCTGCTCGATGCGATCGATAAACAGGGAAGCCAGTTGCAGCATCTGACCACGCGGCAAGCCAGTTTGGAAGACGTGTTTGTACGGTTGACGGGGCGCCATCTAAGAGAAGAGTGATGTGCTTTCGCAGAGAGGTTCTTGATGAATAGCATTAGCAGAGTTGCAGCCGCCGTAGTGTTTGCTTTCGGACTCGGGGTGTCGTGCGGTGTGGCACAGGCTGCACCTTCGCCCGATCCGACTGCTGCCTTCGTTCCGTTCGAGCAGTGGAAGAGCGCGATCCTCGCAGGTGATACCGGGGCCCTCAAAGCCCTCTACAGCACGAGTCCCGCGGCGCAGACGAGGATTGGTGGAGTGATGCACGATGCCGACTCCGACACGAGTTTCTGGCTCGGTCTCAAGGCGCGCTCCCTGAAGGTGGAGTTCGTCCGCCAGATCGTGCGTCCCGACCGCGCCAGCATGATCTTCCGCGCGGAGGTCGTGTCGGGCATGCCCAATGGACAAACCGTCACGGTGACCGACGACCAGTACTGGCTGAAGCAAGGCGACCAGTGGCGGCTGGCGGGGATCGAGAGAACCGACTCGCCCCGCCTGAAGCAGCCGTCGGACATGAAGAAGAATATCTATCCGGCCGATGTGGATGCGCATGCTGAGATCAAAGAGGCCGAAGAGCGGGCGGCCCGAGCGCATAAACGTCTGCTGCTTGTCTTCGGCGCGAACTGGTGCTTCGACTGTCATGTGCTCGACCTCGCCTTTCAAGGCCCTGGTCTGGCGCCCGTTCTGACGGCGAATTACGAACTTGTCCACGTCGACTTGGGGCCGGACGAGCACAAGAACGCAGATTTGGTGCAGCAGTACGACATCCCGCTGGACAAGGGTGTTCCGGCGATGGCGGTAGCCGAGAGCGACGGAAAGCTGGTGTTCAGCCAGAAAAATGGCGAGGTCGAGGATGCGCGCAGGCTGACTCCCGAAGCGCTGCTGGAGTTCTTAAATAAATGGAAGCCGCAAGCCCGGCAGTGAGCCAAGGGGATTGGCGCGGTCGTTTCATCGGCTACCTGAAGGCGTTATGTCCCGGAGGGACTAATGAAGAGTAGCCCGCCAGTTCACTGGCGGGTAGCGGACGACATGTTCACCCGTGCCGGAGGCACGACTGAACCGCTTCGATCGGGGCTAGGTTTCAAGCGTCCCTCCGGGGCAACGCGCTATACGGCTGAAACATAAGTCTATATGAGCATCGCGCAAGAAACACCGGTGACCACAACACCATCGACGCCGCACGCTCCGCCCCCGCGGAACGGCCGCTGGTCCGGGTACAGCCACCTACTCATGGCCCGCATGCTGGAGTTGAAGCGCGAACCGGAAGTCGTCTTCTGGGTATTCGTGTTCCCCCTGCTGCTTGCGCTCGGTCTGGGCGTCGCTTTTCGCAACAAGCCCGCAGACGCCGTCCGCGTCGCAATCGTTGCGGGCAGCGCATCGCAAGATGCTCAATCGCTCCTGGCGCGTTCACCCCAGCATGATCTTTTCAAAATCCAGATGCTGCCCGCCGACGAAGCGCAAAAGGGATTCCGCCTGGGCAAGTTTGACATCGTGATCGAGCCCGAAGGCAACGGAGGCCTTGAATACCGCTTCGACCCCGCGCGTCCCGAGAGCGTCCTGGCGAAAACTGAAGTGAACGATGCCCTGCAATCCTCAGCCGGCCGCAAAGATGTTGTAGCGACTAAGGGGGTCACTTCGTCCGAGCCGGGTTCCCGCTACATCGACTTCCTGATCCCCGGACTGCTCGGCATGAACCTCATGAACTCGGGCATGTGGGGAATCGGTTTCGCGCTGGTCGATATGCGCCAGCGCAAACTCCTCAAGCGCTTTGTGGGCACGCCCATGCGCCGCGGAGACTTCCTGCTTGCGATCATGACCAGTCGCCTGCTGCTGATGGTCATCGAGATCGGACTGCTGCTGGTCTTCGGCGTCATCTTCTTTCACATGCGGGTTCTCGGATCGGTATTCTCGATCGCCCTGCTCGGCGGCCTGGGATCGCTTACCTTCGGCGGTGTCGGCCTGCTGACCGCCAGCCGCGCGCAGAAGATCGAGAGCATCAGCGGACTCATCAACCTGGTCATGATGCCCATGTGGATTTTCTCCGGCGTGTTCTTTTCCTACGAACGATTCCCGGCAGCGATCCATCCCCTGATCAAAGCCCTTCCGCTGACCGCACTCAACGACGCGTTGCGGGCAAGCATTCTGGAGGGCACGCCGCTACTGCAGCAGTGGCCCCGCCTGCTGATTCTGGCTCTATGGGGAGGGATTTCGTTCGTGCTCGCGCTGAAATGGTTCCGCTGGACGTAAGGGCTGCGGGAGCCACTAGGAGATCTAAGTGCGAAGGGAAGCAGGCTCACCATGCTATCTGTTTTTGTCGGGACCAGCCTCGACGGCTTCATTGCGCGGCCGAATGGTGCTTTCGACTTCCTGCCGGCGGACGGCGGAGAGCCTCACGGCTATGACGAATTCATCGCCAGCGTCGACGCGATTGTCATGGGGCGCAAGACCTTCGAGACGGTTCTGGCGCTTGGTCCCTGGCCCTATGGCAACAAGCGCGTGGTGGTGTTGAGTCGGCGGCCCGTCGACTTATCCGCAGTCAGCGGATGCGTCGTTGAACAAATGGCCGGAACCCCTGCTGAGATCGTTTCGAAACTCGCTGCCACCGGCGCTCACCATCTCTATATCGACGGTGGAATCACGATTCAAGGGTTCTTACGGGCCGGGCTGATTCAACGAATAGTCATCACTCGCGTGCCTGTGCTTATTGGAGAAGGTATTCCACTCTTCGGAACTCTGCCGGCCGACATTCGGCTACGTCACGTAGCGACACGGCAATATCCGAGCGGCCTGGTTAGCAGCGAGTACCTCGTGGCCGCCTAGTGTCTGAATCCGAAAAGTCTCTTTGCCCGCCTAAAGCAAGCGTTACCGGCCTGCCGCGAGCGCCAGTTCCCGAATCTGGTTCAGATATCCCACATACATAGGGATCGGAATATCGGGCGAATCGCCGTCATTCAGAAAATGTTCAAGCCGGATCTCCTTCGGAATCGACGAGATCACCTCACGAAACCGCGCCGTCTGCAGGTATTTCACCCTCCAGATTTCCAGCATCAGCGAGCGGAACTCTTCGCTGATAAATCCCATCTTGCGCTCGCCCAGATAGATACCGTCAAAGTGCCGTTCCGCGAGCGTGCCGCGCAAGGTATCATCCGGAGCAGAGAAAATGTAAACCAGATGAAATAGGTCGGCCAAGTCGCCCCAGAGTACCTTTTCTTCAAACGCGCTAAAACGAAATAGAGTCCCACGCCGCTTTTGAACCATGCGGGCATGATCGCCTGCATGCAGGTCATGTCCCACTAACTCACTTTGAAACCAACGCAGCCGATCTTGGGTGAGGTTGTGCCGCAGAAACTCCACGGCATAGGCATTGGGCAAATACAGATTCGGATCCGCATCCAGACGCGCCAGCCATTGGCTCCAGTCCCTGCGCTGGAGAACGGCGAGCAACTCCTTCAGTTGTGTCACCGTGACATCAGGATGGTACTTCACACCCTGCCAGAAATGCTCGATCGAATCATAAGTTGCGCCGTAGAGTTGAATTCCTTCTTCAATGGGATACCAGTTTGACAGCACGCGCGCAGGAATCGACGGCGAAGCGCTCCAGCAGTTCACCGCGTGTTTCCACTTTTCCTGCACCTCGAGAAATGCGTCAGCGTAACCATGCGGCACTGGCTCCTTCACACGGGCGAGCGCCTGCGACAATTCTTCCCTAGTGTGGGTCATCAGCGCTTCCAGCGGACGCTCGTCCGCCATCGAAATGATCCGGCTCTCGACCCCGCGCCGCAGAAGTTCGTGGGCTAGGGCTTCTCGTTGGGCCTTGCCGAAATCGGCGCGATCTGTCCATCTCTGGGTCTGCGAGTCGATGTACGGGAACAACTCGGCCAGCGACTTGAACTCAATGAATCCGTGTATCGCGAATGTGACGGGCCGGCCATCCTTCAATACCACCGTGGACGGCGTGACGATCGCCTGCAGCGAAACGTCTTCCGCCAGCAGCAACCCGCTAAAGATTAAAGGAAGGAAAGCGAGCAGCATCCACGCCGGAGATAGGAAACGTCCTGGAACTTGCATTTCGAAGGNNTGCGGGCTTCCTTGCTCAAGGTGCGTCCTGTCTTCTTGAGCGATTTCCCGCCAGCATGGCCGAGTGCGTCCAGTGCCTTCCCCACTCTTCCCATCTCTTTTTCGAGACGGGCATACTCGTTCCGCAGGGAAGAGACTACCTTATTCAGGTTGGTCATTTATTACCACCTCATAAGTCAAGGCTAACATGGGAAAGTAAAACGGAGGGGAAGATTAGAAAGGCCGCCAAGCCTGCTAGTGTAGTGCGTCACAA
>PMUM01000302.1 GCA_003166855.1 Acidobacteriaceae bacterium
AACCTTATACGTCTTGATCACTGTTCCGTGGCTCAGCAGTTGCAGCGTGCGCTCCTTCTTGAGAACCACCACCCGGTCCGCGCGCAGGGGCTTGCTCGCGGTCTGTGCCAATCCCATCGCACACAGGAGCCCCAAGCCAGTAAGCACCCGGATACGCATGCCCGGGATTATAGCGGCGCAATTCCGCGGAGTGCTACGCTGGTAATGTGCTGCGCGCGAAGCCATCCCGACTCATGTGGACACAGCCGCCTCGGCTGTCTCGCCAGCGCGAAGCGCGGCGGAGCCAACGATGCTGCGTCCAATTCGTAGCGATCTACTCGCTCATTTTCCTCGCAGTCACAATTCCCGCCTCCGCCGTCACCTGGACCATCCACGCTCAACCCACTCGCCTCGTGAACGGCGCGCCAGTCCTGTTTCAAGTGAAGCCGCCAACCAAACTCGAATCCCTCACCGGCACTTGGCTCACCCACCAACTGACCTTCAGTTATGACACGTCTTCGAAAACCTGGTTCGCTCTGGCAGGCGTAACCTTCGAAACCACGCCGGGTCAGTACGTCCTCGAACTAACTGGCCAACCTGCAGCTAGCAAAGCTCCGTTGACCTTCACGCGCACCTTCGCCGTCGCCCACTTTCAGTACCCGCAAATAAAGGTGGAACTCACCGTCGAAAAGAAATTCACCGAACCAAGTCCCGAGCAGCAAGAACAAATCGCCGAAAGCGTAAAGATCAAACAGGACTATCTGAGCCGCGTGAGCCCAGACCGCGAGTGGGGCGGTAACTTCGCAGCCCCCGCCGATGCCGCCATTTCCGACGTCTACGGCTCCCAACGAATCTTCAATGGAAACGCGCAGCGCCCGCACTGGGGCCTAGACTTCCGCGTCCCCACCGGAACGCCCGTCGCCGCCATGAATTCAGGCACCGTACTTCTCGCACGTTTCCTGTACTTTGAAGGCAACTGCGTCGTCATCGACCACGGCCAGGGACTCCTCACTCTCTACTTCCATCTCTCCGAATTCAAAGTGAAGGAAGGAGACCAAGTAAAGCGCGGACAGATAGTGGGCCTCAGCGGCGGCACCGGACGCGCCACCGGCCCCCATCTCCACGTCGCCGTCCGCTGGCAAGGCACCTACCTCGACCCCGCCCGCTTGATGCAACTACCCCTGCCTTAAGTTCGGAGCACTGTGTTTGTGTGGGACCGGGTCTTTGACCCGGTCAGGCCGCGAGAGCGGCCTTGCGGCCGCCGACCGGGTCCAAGACCCGGTCCCAGACCATCCTACGGCAGGCTTAGAACACTACGCCGAAAACTTACTTCTTCCCCTTAACCCCTCCTGCAACGTCTCTTTCAATCCCAAATTCCGGATCAACCGGTGCAGATAATTCGGATGCACTCCCAGAATCCCCGCCGCCTCCACATAATTCCCCCCGGTCTGCTCGACCGCGTCGACAATCAACTGCTTCTTCAATTCCTTCACGCTTGCGTGATATTTCCCCTCATGCATCTCCGCAGGCGATTCCTGCTCCAACAACGATTCCGGCAGATCCTCCAGCAACACTGCATCGGACGATCCCATCACCAGCGCCCGCTCAATGGCATTCTCCAACTCACGCACGTTCCCTGGCCACTCATAATTCACCAGCGCTGCCATCGCCTCGCGCGAAACAGGTTTCGGCTTCACCTTGCTCCGCTTCGCGTACTTCTGCACAAAATGCCGTGTCAGCATCGGAATGTCGTCCCGGTGCTCGCGCAGCGGAGGCATCATCAACCGCACCACCGCCAGCCGGTAATACAAATCCTGGCGGAACTCCCCGTTGCGCACCGCTTCATCCAAGTCTCGATTGGTCGCGGCGATCAACCGGATGTCGACTTTTAGCGTATGCGTTCCACCCACACGCTCAAACTCTCGTTCCTGCAACACTCGCAGTAGTTTCACCTGCAGCGCAGGCGCCAACTCTCCGATCTCATCCAAGAACACCACGCCGCCCTCGGCAACCTCCAGCCTTCCCTTCTTCAATACGGCCGCTCCGGTAAACGCCCCGCGCTCATGCCCAAACAGATCGCTCTCCAGCAGCGTCTCGGGAATTGCCGCGCAGTTGATCGCAACGAAAGGCTTGTCGGCCCGGCGGCTGTTGCGGTGCAGCGCTCGTGCCGCCAACTCCTTGCCCGTCCCGCTCTCGCCTTCAATCAGTACGGTCGATTCCGCAGGCGCAACCCGCGCCAGAAATTGGAAGATCTCCTTCATCCGCGGGCTCTCGCCCACCAGGCTTTGTTCCTGCCGGACTTCCGTGGTGAGCCGCTGATTCTCCTGCTCCAGCCATTGCAGCCGGCGCGCGTTGTCCAGGGCGACCGCGGAGATCCCGGCAATCGCCGCCATCAGTTGCAGATGATCTTCCTGAAACCGGTTCGCCGTGCTGGTGTTGTCGAGGTAGATGCACCCAATCACCCGCTCAAACACCGTCAAGGGGACGCACACAAGCGATCGCACGTCCGACGCCACCAGGCTCTCCACGTCGCGCAGGGCTCCACTCGCGGGCACATCCACTCCCAGAATCGCGACGTTCTCCTTCATCACCTGGCGCGCAATCGTGCGGCTCACCTTCACCAATTGCGGCTGTCCCGCCTGCCGCGTCCGCGCATACAGGCAGTTGAACTCCAGCCCCGGACCCTCTGCCAACAGAATCGCCCCCCGCCCGGCCGGCACTACTTCAAAAATCAAATCCAGCAACTGCGCCTGCAGCTCCTCCAATCCGCGGATCGCATGCACCACCCGGCTGATCTTCAGCAGGGCATTCAAATTGCGCGCTACCTGCGACGTCGCCGGCAACTCGCGCAGCAGCCGGTCCGGATGCATGTACAGCACTTCTTTGGGATGAATGACTTTGGTCTCAGCCATGGGATGGCTGTCGTCGAACTCGACGCGGCTGGCGGGAACCGCCTGATCCACGTCTTCCACCAGGAATAAGAATACCGAGTCCCCAGTGGCGATCTCGTCTCCGTGCCGCAGCCACTGTTCCTTCACCACCAGGCCATTCACCAAGGTCCCGTTGCGGCTGTCGAGGTCCCTGATCTGAAAGCGCCCGTCTTCTTCGCGCCGCAACAGGCAGTGCTTGCGCGACACCGACGCATCGGCCATCGCAACCGCATTCGTCGGATCGCGGCCGAGCGTGGCTTCGCCATCAGGCAACGGAATGGTCGAATCCTTACCGGGGCCGGCTATCACCAAGAGTCTAGGACGCAATCAGGGGTCTCCCATCCCGTGCAGATCTTCTTAACACAGCGCGGCCCGAAGTGCATGCCCGGCATAAACCTTTTCCAATATCCGAACGGTTAGCCAGACTATCCGATCAGATAGCGTTTAACGCATCCCTTCCCGGCGAGTGCATCCTGCCATGCTACGCCTGAAAGTGGATTTAACTAACTACAAATAGAGGAGTTACCGCGTACCGCGGCAGACGAAGAGCGTTCGCAATGAAGATTGGAGCCCCGCTTGCATACACCAAAGTGCGAATTCTCGGCAAAAAGCGACGGGGGAAGCGCTTTCAGCAGCACTCGCCGAGATCGTGGTCAGAAGCTCGGGGGCCCCCTCATCGAGCTTCTGACTTTTTTCTGCGCTCCAGCCTTCGCACTCGCAGTCAGACTCCACACCCGCCGCTTCGCTCGGAGCCCAATCGAACGCGTCTCGGAGCCGCACTCGCGTCCGCTCTTGGAGATGCAAGCGCAACCCTTAAACAGCCGCGGCGCGGCGAAACAGTTTAGCCCAGCGCTTCAGCGCTGGGTCGGCCACCGCAAACGGCAACGAGTCCCGGAGGGACGACACAAACTCCCTCGGACGTTGACGCCCATGTTCTCCCTCCGCGCCGCATCAACCGAACAACTCTTACCCGCCGCCGCACTTTGATCGGCCACAATGGGGCCCACCGCCGACACCGCAACCCCATCCCGATAACTCACCATCCGGCCCGAAATCGCCGGCACTCTTTCCCCTGGCACCAGAATCCCCACCAGATTCAGCGGATCCGCCGCCGACAACGTTATCGTCTCGCCGCTCAACGGCAGCCCCCGCATCCCGCGCACCGATTCCACCGCAACCGGCAGCGCGAACTGTTCGCCCAGGAACCCATCCACAAACCGTCCACCGCGAATCTCCCCACGATCTTCAAGCCGGCGGAATCCCATTAGCATCTCGCGCCACGGCGGCAAGTTCGCCTCCCGCGCCAGCAGATCGCGAATCACAATGCCATATCGCCGCAGTAGCATCCAGCACGCCGCCTCCACCGCGCGTGGTCTCTCCACCGCTGTATCCGCATGCAGCAGTGCCCACCGCCCGGAACTGTGCCGCGGACGAGTCGTCTTCCCACTACCCTGTCCCGCCCGCCGCTTCGGATCAATCAACGCCCGCAGATTGTCGAACCCATCCGAAGTCACCAACCCCGCCGCGACCAACTCCCAGAGTCCAGTCTCAATCTCGGCCTTGAGTTTTCCCGTCCCGCGCACAATGTCCGCGAAGAACGAAGCCCCACGCTGCCGCAAAAACTCCAGCATCAACTGCGCTCCATGACTCAACCCGCGCGACTCAGCCTCGTCCCCCGCCGTGTGACGAGGAATCATCCAATCCGCTTCCTCGCGCACAAAAAATGTAATCGGAGCCACGCTGGTCGGAATCACCCGTCGCTGCCGCCCCGCCGGCGCGTCTCCGTTGCCGCCCGCAGCCGCATCCACCGTCGCCGGATGCGGCGACAGCCTTCCCCACCCCACCGCGCCAGTCAGGCAAAGCTGATCCAGCCAAGCCGGATCGTAGTCCACAATCCTCCGCGCCAATACCTGCCGCTCCCACGCATTCGCCGGAATCTCGAATCCCTGCATCTGCCGCAGAACTTCCAGCGTCCCGCGCTCGCCCGCCACCTGCGTCCCCGGAGCCACATGCTGCCACCGCATCAGCCACCGCATGAACGCAGCAGCCGTCACCGGCTCAATCTGCTTGCGGAGCATCCCGACAGTCAGCCGATGAATCCGCGCCAACAACCGACGCTCGCACCACTCGATTTCATGTGCTTGTATGGGGACAGCCGCCCCCGGCTGTCCAGTCGAGCGCAGCTCGACAGGGTTATGTGGCGCGGGCGCCCCCGCCCGCGAGGCAGCGCCAGTAAACTTGCCCCGCAGCACAGTTCCGCTAGCCTCCATGCGCAGTAAAGCTTTCTCAATATCAGAAGCCGCCAGCCCCAACTCAAATCCAAGCTGCGAAGCCGTAGCAGGGCCCAAATGCGACATCCACCCAGTCACCAGCGTCAGCAGAGCTTCATCCCGAGAAATCTCCCCCGACTCGACGTCGGCTAACCGCTGCTCAAACACAGCGGATGGAAACAAGGCAGCAAAGCTGCGAGCCCGCTCCGCCGCCACGCAGTAGCGCCGGCGTCCCGCCGGCTGTCCGGAGGGCGTCTCGCCCTCCGCTCCAACAGCGACTCCAGCCCGTCCCTGTTCCAAGAGTCTTTCGAAATGCCCGCGCCACCCAGCATTGCCTATGTGGGGACGGCCGCCCTCGGCCGTCCAGTCGAGCGTAGCTCGACTCTCCGGCAGCGCCACCAGCGTATGCAGCACATCATGCAACTCATCCGCATCCCGCACATCCGGCCAGGCCTCGTCCCGAACCTGCGCGATCGCCCCCGCGTCGAGCCCGCCTACTTCCTCCAACACCGACTCCGGCAGCACCCGCCGCATATTCACAGCCCGCGCCCGCCGCTCCTCCAGCGGCGCGTCATCCAAGTACGCATACGGATTCGCATTCAGAATCTCGTGCGAGAACTGCGACGGCACAGGAGTATCCACCGCAATCACACGAATCGCCCCCGACGCCATCCCCCGCAACAGCGACTTCAATCCCTCCACATCCATCGCCTCGGTGAGCACATCTTTCATGACCTCGCCTACCAGAGGATGATCCGGAATCCTCCGCTCCCCCTCAATGTTTTCAAAGCAAGCCGCCGCATCCGGAAACACCGACGCCAGCAGATCATCCGACCGCATGCGCTGAATCTGCGGAGGAACTTTCTTGCCGTTTTGAAATCGCAGCAGCGCCAGCGCCCGGTTCGCATCCCACCGCCAGCGCGTCGCAAATATCGGAGAATCCAGCGCCGCCTGCTCCAGAATCGGCTGCACCGTATCGGCCTGCAAGAAATGAAACACATCCCCCAACGGAAAACTGTGCTGCTCGGCCAGCGCGATGTTCAACCCGTTGTCTGTCGCCGCCGCCTGCAACTCAAAATTGAACCCCACGCAAAACCGCTTCCGCAGCGAAAGCCCCCATGCCTTGTTGATCCGGCCGCCAAACGGTGCGTGGATCACCAACTGCATCCCGCCGCCCTCATCAAAGAACCGCTCCGCAATCACGGTAGTCTGAGTCGGCACCGCGCCCAACACGGCGCGCCCCTGCAGCACATACTCGATCGCCTGCTCAGCGCCCGAATCATCCAGCCCGCACTCTTCTTTGAGCCACGAAACCGTCGCAGCCACGTCCGGTTGCGTCGCCGAAAATCCCACCGGAGAAGTGTTCGGCAGGCGCTCGCTGATTTCTTTCCGCAGTTCGCCCACATGCGCCGACAGTTCCTGCGTCCGCGCAGGAGCCTCTCCCCGCCAGAACGGCACACTCGGCGGCGCCCCATGTGCATCCTGCACCAGCATCCGCCCCGCGTTGGTCTCAATGCGATGAATCATCCACGACGTATTCCCCAGCAGCATGATGTCGCCGCGATTGCTCTCCACCGCAAAATCTTCATCCACGGTTCCGACAACCACACCATCCGGCTCAGCAACCACCGTGTACAACGAATTGTCAGGGATCGCCCCACCGCTCGTGATCGCCGCCAGCCGCGCCCCCCGCCGCGCCCGCAACTTCCCATTCACGCGATCGCGATGCACGTACGCCCCATACCGCCCGCGCTTCGCCGCAATCCCCTCGGAAAGCATTTCAAGAATGGAGTTGAACGTCTCGCGCTTCAAGTTGCGATAAGGGTAAGCGCGTTTCACCAGCGCAAACATCTCATCCTCATCCCACCCGTCTGAGGCCGCGCCCGCATCCGCAGCGCCAGCATCAACCGTAGCGCCAGAGCCTGCCCTGAGCGAAGTCGAAGGGTCCCCGCCGACTGTAGCGGGGCCATCTTGGCCGCGCACCGTCCCCAGCACGGCACCCGCCGAACTTGTCCCCGACGCACACGTCGCCACAATCTGCTGCGCCAGCACATCCAGCGGAGCCTCCGGAATGATCAACCGGTCCAGATCCCCCAGCTTGATCGCCCTCACCAGCGCCGCGCACTCCATCAAATCGTCGCGCGTCGTGACAAAGAATCTCCCCTTCGGAACCGCGCCCCGCCAGTGTCCCGACCGCCCCACGCGTTGCAGCGCCACCGCAATCGCTCGCGGAGAATTAACCTGCACCGCCAAATCCACCGTCCCCACATCAATTCCTAACTCGAGCGAGGCCGTTGCCACCAGCACCCGCACCTGTCCCTCTTTCAGCTTCTTCTCCGCCGCCAGCCGCAGTTTGCGCGACAGCGACCCATGATGCGCCGCGACGTTCTCTTCCCCGATGCGCGTGCCCAACTCATGGCACAACCGCTCCGCCATCCGCCGCGTATTCACAAACACCAGCGTCGAGCGATGCTGCGCCACCAACTCCACCAGCCGGTCGTAAATCGCATCCCACAACTCATTCGACGCCACCGGACCAAGCGGCATCGGGGGCACCTCGATCCCCAGATCCAACTTCCGCTTGTGCCCAATGTCGACGATCACGGGGTTCGTAGCGCCGGCGTCCCCGCCGGCTGTCGCGGGGCCATCTTGGCCCCGCACCGTCATGCTCATCGCGCTCAGCCCTGCCGCGCCATCTCGATTCCCCGTCAGAAAATGCGCCACTTCTTCAATCGGCTTCTGCGTCGCCGACAACCCAATCCGCACAGGCGCCCGATGACACAGCGCCTCCAACCGCTCCAACGACAGCGCCAGATGCGCCCCCCGCTTGTCATCCGCCACCGCATGAATCTCGTCGACAATCACGGTCTCGACATCCCGCAAAATCGCCCGGCTCTTATCCGCCGTCAGCAGAATGTACAGCGACTCCGGTGTCGTCACCAGAATATGCGGAGGCCTCTTCAGCATCGCCCGCCGCTCCGGCTGCAGCGTGTCCCCGGTCCGCACCGCGGTGCGAATCTCCGGCATGAGCAAACCGCGCTCGCCCGCTAACGCGAGAATCTCCCCCAGCGGAATCTCAAGATTTTTCTGGATGTCGTTGCCCAGCGCCTTGAGCGGAGAAACGTAAAGCACTTCCGTCCGGTCAGACAAATTCCCCGCCAGCGCCTTGCGCACCAACCGGTCAATGCACGCGAGAAATGCTGCGAGAGTTTTCCCCGACCCGGTCGGCGCAGAAATCAGCGTCGTCCGCCCGGCAAGAATGTGAGGCCACCCCTGCTCCTGCGGTTCGGTCGGAGTACCAAACTTCCCCACAAACCACTCCGCCACCAGAGGGTGCGCCCAGGCCAGCGACTCAGGAAGGGACTGCATCCGGATATTCTAGCCCGAACCGCCGTTTTCGCCAAATGTTCGCCAAGCCTTCCACTATCGGGAGCTCCCTCACCCGCGGCGTCATCCTGACCGGAGCCGCTTTTCAGGCGGAGGGAAGGATCTCGGGCACACTCACACTGAGCTCGAAAACCGCCGGGTTCCGTTCGGCTCCGCTGAAGACACTACCCGGCCTGCAATCCCACGCTAGAATGAAACCCCACTGGAGAACCGATCGTTAGTAAAGACGCCGCAGGAGGTCGAATAATGCGCTCTGCCAATCGCCATCTCGTGCTGATATTGTGTGCCGCAGTGCTGTTCCCAGGTTTCTTCTCAACCGCCAAGACCCGCGAGGTGCCCATGAGCCCGCAAAACATCCCGTCCGCGGAACAATCCACGCGTACGGCGATCAACAATTTCAACGAAGCCTTCAACCGCCACGACGCCGACGCCCTGGCCGAGTTCTTAACCGACGACACGGTCTTCGAAGACACCTCTCCTGCACCCGACGGTCTCCGCATCGACGGCAAAGCCGCCGTCATTGACTTCTGGCGCGGATGGTTCGCCCACAACTCCGACGCCCACTTCGATGCCGAAGAAACCATCATCACCGGCAATCGCGCCGTAGTGCTCTGGGTCTATCGCAAAATGCGCAACGGCCAGCCCTGGCACATCCGCGGCGTAGACATCTTCACCGTCCGCAACGGCAAAGTCGCCGCCAAACTCGCCTACGTGAAAGGCTGACCTCGCCAGGCCGGGAGTAATCGCCAAGTTGCCCAACGGGTCAATCCGTGTAAACGCCTGTCAGCGACAGCCAAGGAATCGTGCAGATTTATAATCTCTAGACATCCCGGCACGGGGGCTATTTTTGTGAGCGCCAATACTGTTGACGTTCTCATTTTCATTCCGTTGCTACCATCGATTCCCGTAATCGCGTTTTGGCCTTTGCCATGGGAGCGCTGGATTCCGAAGAAAATACCCAAGAAGATCATCGGCCCATATCTGCTTTACTGTGCGTTCGCTATTTGGCACTTCAAACAACCGTGGTGGATCGTCTCGATGGTCGGGTTGGTGGGAATCGCCGTCTCCGCTGCGGCGATTTCCGATCTGAGAAAAGTGAGAATGTTGAAGCAGGCACAAGAGAAAAAAACGAGAATGTCGAACCAGGCACGAGACTGGCCCGTTGCCGAGGGCCGCGTTCTTCACATCGGCCAAAGCCGCGACCGCAATGGAGTCCTGAAGCTGACCCTTAGCTATTTATATAGAGTGCATGACGAAGAGTTTTACAGTGGTGAGTCGTTCGCATTTACGAGCGTAGACGATGCAGAGCGGTTTGAGTCCGGATGCAGAGCACGAAAGCTCAAGGTTCACTACCGGCAGGATCAACCAGAGATTTGTGTGTTAGACCGCGACGGAATGCCATAACTGGCGAAATATCGTAGTTACATCAATCATTCCAACCAGCTTAAAACGCTCGTTACAGCTGGCTGATGTTCTGAACTGATCGCGGTTTTCGACAATTTGGCGAGGGGGCGTATATTGCACTGATGAAGAGAAGGAAAGGATTTCGCACAAAGCATCCGCCCACCCCATCGTGGTTGGACACAAACTTCCGCCCGGCTTTTCGTGGCTACCCGGTTGCCACCGTGGCCTTTTACGGACCCAACGATAAGCTGGCTACCAAGGTCGTCGTTAGCGTGATCCTGACTGAAAATAACGATCCCGATGTTCTCCAACGCTGGTTCTCCGAAAGCGACCTGGATGTACGCCACGACCCCGCCATTGGTGAGCAGATTCTGGCATTCCTCAAGCCTCACGCACCGCGCTCCACGGTCGTGACCGACCGCATCATCGGCTGCCCGCACGAAGAAGGCACGGACTACCCGGAAGGAACTTCTTGCCCCCAGTGTCCCTATTGGGCCGGACGTGACCGCTTTACACACGAGCGGATTCAGTGAGCGAACAAGCCGGGAGGCATCAAGGACCAAGCAATGACCATTTGACGAACAGGTAGTGAGCACTTAGGCCTGTTCTCAACAGTTGACTGACCTGCTTGCGGGAACGAGATTGCCGCAACGCAGATGTGATCACATCTTAGGTCCTCGTTAGTCTCTTTCGAGCCGACCCCAAGACGCCTATAATCCCCATTCCGATAAGTCCCAGCGTGCCCGGCTCGGGAGCTTGTACGAAATTTCCTGGGTAGTACAGTCCAGTGTCGGGACTGAAATAAAAAGATATTTTTCCACTTGCCTCTCCACCGACCCCAATCGTCTGACCGGTGTCGAAACTTATTCCCATGGCAGAGAAGCCGATCTCCACGAACTTTGTGAAATCTTTGCCGTTGGTGGGCAGGGTAAAGGAGGAGATAAAGATCGTCGAGTCGGTCTGAGGAAAATAAAACTCCATCGGCGTTCCGTCAGTCCACACGGTAGTTGGATAGAGGAATAGCGTGTCGCCTCCTCCAAAAGTCGATCCCGGTGAGTAGCCGCCATCGCCGAAGAAGTAATAGTACGTCCCGCCGGACAGAAATAACTGGTGCCCGTTCATTTGCCCAACAAACCCAAAATTGTCGCCGCTGCCGTCATTTGGAATTAGATAGATGTGGTCCGCGAACGCGATCGAAGAGATTAGCGTAACGCACAGAAGAGAGAGGGGCAGGAGAAACCGCCGCATACGCACCTCCATGGAAGCTGTTGCAGATCGTAGCCCTTTGGTCTCGCTCTTTCAAGACTAATATTCGGGCTTTGGCCGGTAATGCCTGCGTCGAGGAACCCCAAACCAGACGAGCGGTTGATCAATTCCAAGTCCTCAACTGTTGCAGAATCTCGAT
>PMUM01000016.1 GCA_003166855.1 Acidobacteriaceae bacterium
TATACCGCTTCAAGGGGAGTCGCATCAAAGAGCTCTCTCCACAGGAGTGCGTTGCCTACTCGAAGGTCGCCATGCTCGGCGGGAAAAAGCGCCAGACAGTGACGCGGATCACAGCCAGCCCTATGAACTGCGAGGAGAATCTAAAGTAGCAGAGTGTTCCTCACCCATTCCGGCCCCATTTCACAGCGGCTCGTTTCAGCCGGTTTGCTGATTGCGACAAGCGGCCGAGCGATCCTCTTTCATCGGGAGTTTCGAAGGAGGGTGTCATGAAATCCACCAAGAGTTCCCAGTCCACGGCGGAAGCGCCATCCATCCTATTGCAGCCGAGCGATGCCGAAAAGTTGCGTTGGGAGATGCAACCCGTTCAATTGGCGATCGCGCGCCGCGCGTTTGAGTTGTTCGAGAAGCGTGATCGTGAGCATGGCCACCACGAGGAAGACTGGTTCCGGGCGGAGTCGGAACTGTTACGTCCTGTGTCGATCACGACGCATGAATCAGCGGAACGGCTGAGTCTTCACGCTAACGTCTTCGGCTTCGCAGAAGACGAACTCATGGTCAGCATCGAACCCAAGCGGATTGCCATCCTCGGGCAGAAAGAGGTTGTCACCACCGAAGCCGGGACTGGAAAGATCGAGTACATCGATTGGTATCCTGACCAGATCCTGCGGGTGATCGACCTTCCGATAGAGATCGATCCAGCAGGAGCCGTGGTCGAACTGCAAGCGGGGATGCTGAAGTTCGAGTTGCCCAAAGCCGCAAAGCAAGCCCTGGAAGTCGCGGCTGCGGTCTGACAAGACTGTCTCGCATCGGTCTTGGAGAAAGGAGGAGCGTATGAAAACTCCACAAACGATCATGGGCATTGCGTTTGTCATTCTTGTAGTTCTGCTGTTCACCAGTCCGAGGCACCGTGTGCCCACGTACGACGCCTCCGACGAGGTTACCGTGCAAGGCGTAGTCCAGGACGAGCAACAGTTCTATTGTCCGATCAGCGGTGAAGAAGGAACTCATCTGATGCTGAAGACAGAGAACGGAACCATTCAGGTGCACGTTGCTCCAACGCGGTTTCTCCGCGACAAAGACTTAGGTTTCAGCACAGGTGACCACATCCAGGTTGTCGGATCGAGAATTATTTACCAAGGCCATGAGGCCATAATTGCCCGCACGGCTACATTCGATGGCCAAACGGTTGCATTCCGGCAAACGAATGGACATCCCTTGTGGTGAACTAGCTTGCGTGCAAGTGTGTTCGTGACGGCGAGCCTGAGAGGCGGCTTGCTGAAGGAACCGCCGTGATGCTGGCATGACTTGATAAGAGCCGGCCAAGTCAGGAGGTGCGTCGTGTTGCTACTGTTGGCTTTTCTCCTCTTCCTCGCTGTCGCTGTCCTCATGCTGCCTCAGGGAAGAATGGCGGCTTTGCGCTCTTCGATTGGAAATCACTGCACAAATGCTCGAACCGACCACCGACGTGTTTTCTTGGAGGCCGTGGCGGAGGCGCGTCGGGACTGTCCGATCATGAGTGTCCTCAACCTCGACGTTACCTGCACGGCGAAGCTGATCCCACTGGAGGTGCAAATCACAGATTGAGCTTGGCCGGTCTGAAGCAGTGACGGCAACTGCTGTCTGAGGTCGAGTTGTTGTGGCCGCTGCGAATTTGCCAGCGGCCGGAAAGAACAGTGTAACGACGTGCCTCAACCAGAGTATGTAGTTCTGCATGCAAGCCTGATGGGGAACTTGATTCAGGTGCTCCTGCGCCGGGACTACGAAGTAGTCGGACCGACCGTGCGGGACGGGGCGATCGTCTACGACCGCGTGGGATCGGCTGAGGATCTCCCGGTCGGCTGGACCGATGAGCAAGAAGCAGGACACTATCGCCTTCTCCCTCGCGAAGGTCAGACCCTTTTCAGCTATTCAGTGGGACCACAGAGCTGGAAGAAATATCTGCATCCGGCCGAAGTGCAACTCTGCTCGGCGCAGCGCCAGGGAGAAGCATTCCGAATCCTGAACAATGAGCCGCAACTCAAGCGCCCGTTCGCATTTCTGGGCGTTCGAGCATGCGAACTAGCCGCCATCGCCGTGCAGGACCGAGTTCTGCTCCAGGACAAGTTCCGCGATCCCATCTACGCGCAGCGCAGTGCCGACAAATTCATCATTGCAGCGCAATGCACGCGGGCTGCGGCGACGTGCTTCTGCGAATCCATGGGAACCGGACCGCGGGTCACAGGCGGATGTGATCTCGTCCTTACAGAATTGCTCGGACCGAAAGGACACCGTTTCCTTGTGAAGTCCGGAAGTGTGCTCGGATCCGAGGTATTAGCTGAGCTGGAAGTGTCTCCAGCCGAAGAGGAAGATATTCAACAGATGGAAGTCGCAGTTAGGGAAGCCGCAAGCCGGCAGACTCGCCACATCGACACTGACGGGATCAAGGAATTGCTCTCCCAGAGTTTTGACCATCCGCGCTGGGACAACGTCGCGCAACGCTGCCTGACCTGTGCCAATTGCACGATGGTGTGCCCTACCTGCTTCTGCACTACGGTGGAAGATGTCAGTGACATCAGCGGGGATCATGCTGAGCGTTGGCGCCGTTGGGATTCCTGTTTCACGCTGGGTTTTTCTTACATTCACGGCGGCAGCATACGAAACTCCGGCAAGGCCCGATACCGGCAATGGATGACTCACAAGCTGGCGTCGTGGATCGACCAGTTTGGTACTTCGGGCTGCGTCGGTTGCGGGCGCTGCATCACGTGGTGTCCGGTGGGGATCGACATTACTGAAGAAGTTCGGGCCATTCGGGAAGGAGAGCAGAATGGAAAATCTTGAGCGCATCATCGCGGAGCATCCTTTTTTCGAGGATCTCAACAGCGAATTCATCAAGCTCATGGTGAGTTGTGCCTCCAATGTTCGGTTCAAAGCGGATACATACATCCTCAAGGAAGGCGACCCGGCCAACACTTTCTATTTGATTCGCGAAGGAAAGGTCGCAGTGGAAGTGTTCGCGCCTCAGCGCAAGCCGATCATCGTGGCGACGCTAAGCATCGGAGAGCTCTTGGGATGGTCTTGGCTCTTGCCGCCTTTTCAATGGAAGTTCCATGCCCGGGCTATCGATGGTGTGCGCGCCATTGCCCTTGACGGAAAGTGTCTGCGAACGAAGTGCGAGGAGAACCACGACCTCGGCTACGAAGTGCTGAAGCGATTCGCCCGGATTATGGAGCAGCGGCTGGAAGCAACTCGCTTGCAGTTGCTCGACGTGTACGCGGTGCGGTGATGACCTTGACGCCACAAATCGTGATAGATCCGATGCTCACCCGTCCGTACGTTCTTCGAGAAGTCGCCAAGGAAACGCCAGACACATTCACACTGACGATTGAGCCAGCAAACGGTGGCCATCGCGTCTCGTTCGCTCCAGGGCAGTTCAGCATGCTCTGGGTGTTTGGAGTGGGAGAGTTACCCATCTCGATCAGCGGTGACCCGGCGAAACACAATCGTTTGGTATATACGGTCCGCTCCGTGGGTCAGGCAACCCACGCGCTCGTCAGCCGGAGCGTGGGTGACAGCGTCGGCGTCCGCGGACCGTTGGGGACTGGTTGGCCGGCGGAGGCGGCGCGCGGCAAGGACGTCATTGTCGTTGCAGGAGGAATTGGTCTGGCACCCTTGCGGCCGCTTATCTATCAAATCTTGTCGAATCGCAAGGACTACGGGCGTCTGGTAATTCTCTATGGCGCGCGGAGCCCTCGCGAACTGCTCTATCGCAAGGAACTAGCAAGCTGGGCCCGGAACCGTGAAACCCAGGTGCTAGTCACGGTTGACTACGGGGGGCTAGGTTGGCGAGGGCATGTGGGCGTGGTCACCACATTGTTCAAGTACGCCCGGCTTCAGCCGGCACACTCGGTCGCTATGATTTGCGGTCCTGAAATCATGATGCGCTTTGTCACGCGGGAACTCGAAACTCACGGTCTGAGTCGCGATGACATCTATCTTTCGATGGAACGCAATATGAAGTGCGCGGTTGGGTTCTGCGGACATTGCCAGTATGGACCGCACTTCATTTGTAAGGACGGTCCAGTCTTCCGCTACGACCTGATTCGACCATTACTGGAGAAGTATGAACTCTAAGGCAAAGCCTAAACCTAAACCGAAGATTGGTGTCTTCAAGTTCGCCTCCTGCGACGGCTGCCAACTGAGTCTGCTCGACGCCGAGGACGAACTTCTGGAAGTGGTGGGCGCAGTGGACATTGCCTACTTTCCCGAAGCTACCCGCACCATGCTGAAGGGGCCCTACGATATTGGATTTGTCGAGGGATCGGTTACGACCCATCAGGACGCTCAACGAATTCAGGAGATACGAAGGCAGTGCAAGACGCTGATCACCATCGGAGCCTGCGCCACCGCCGGAGGCATTCAGGCTCTGCGCAACTGGAAGGACGTCGATGAATTTGTCCGCGTTGTTTACGCGACGCCCCAGTTCATCAGTACGCTGAAACTCTCGACCCCGATCGCCGAACACGTGCCGGTCGATTTCGAATTGCGAGGCTGTCCGATCAACAAGTACCACTTGATCGAATTCATCACGGCCACGCTGGCAGGGCGCAAGCCGAATATTCCCACGTACAGCGTATGCATCGACTGCAAGCGCAAAGCAAACGTATGCATCACGGTGGCCCGCGGGATCCCCTGTCTGGGGCCCGTAACCCAAGCAGGGTGCGGCGCCCTATGCCCGACTTACGACCGTGGGTGCTACGGCTGCTATGGTCCCATGGAGACTCCCAATACCGCTTCACTCACGAACCAATTTCGCGTTCTGGGGCAGGCTGACGATCAGAATGTCCGCGCTTTCCGGGGATTTAATGCCTGGTCCTGGCAGTTCCGCAAGGCCAGCGAGGAGTGTGAACACAAATGACCGGGCGCGGAACGAAAACCATTCGAGTCGACACGCTGGCCCGCGTGGAAGGGGAAGGCTCCCTCTATATCAAGCTGGTAGGCGAACGAGTCGCCGATGTAAAGCTGAAGATCTACGAGCCTCCCCGATTGTTCGAAGCGTTTCTGCGAGGGCGTCATTTTTCTGAAGCGGCCGACATCACCGCGCGGATATGCGGCATCTGTCCGGTCGCCTACCAGATGAGTGCGGTGCACGCGATGGAGCGCGCTTTGGGTGTGCGCATTGATCCGGCGGTCCGGCTTCTTCGCCGCCTCTTTTATTGTGGGGAGTGGATCGAGAGCCACACGCTGCATGTCTACATGCTGCATGCCCCCGATTTCCTCGGGTATCCGGACGTGATTGCGATGGCGGCAGATCATCGCGCGATCGTCGAGCGCGCGCTGCGGCTAAAAAAGATCGGCAACCGCATTGTGCAACTCCTCGGCGGGCGCGAGATTCATCCCATCTCAGCCGCGGTCGGAGGCTTTTATAAGACTCCTAACAAACAACAGTTGAGTGAACTGGCTCCTGACTTGGAGTGGGCACTCGAAGCTTCGCTCGAAACCGTGCGCTGGACTGCCTCTTTCGAGTTTCCGAACTTCGAGCAGGACTACGAGTTCGTCGCTCTGCGGCATCCGGAAGAATATCCCCTCAACGAAGGACGCCTCGTGTCGAATCGCGGCCTCGATATCGACGCCGCAGAATATGAGGACCACTTCGTCGAGTTGCATGTGAAGCACTCGAACGCGTTGCACTCGGTGGTGCGTGGGAGGGGTTCGTATCTGGTCGGTCCGTTGGCCAGATTCAATCTGAATTTTGACAAGCTTTCCGAAGTCGCTCGCATCGCCGCGCTAGGTGCTGGCCTTCGGCCACCCGTGAAAAATCTGTTCCGCAGCATCGTGGTCCGTTCGGTCGAGCTGGTCTTCGCTTGCGCGGAGGCCTTGCGAATCATTCAAGAGTACGAACCGCCAGCCTCGCCTCGAGTCGACGCACCAAACCGGACTGGAGTAGGCCAGGCGATCACGGAGGCGCCTCGCGGCATTCTCTATCATCGCTATGCTCTCGACGACCGCGGACTGATTGTCGCGGCCCGAATCGTGCCGCCCACGTCTCAAAACCTTAGACAGATCGAGGATGACCTTCGTGAATATGCTGCGCGCTTGGTCGCCTGGCCAATCGAAGAGGCAACCTGGAAGTGCGAGCAGGCGGTCCGCAGTTACGACCCATGCATTTCCTGCGCAACCCACTCGCTGAAAGTCGTGGTGGAGCGTGAAGAGACCGGGGTGGACTGAACCATGCTGGTCATCGGCTGCGGGAATCGGGATCGGAGCGATGACGGCGCTGGAGTCATGGTCGCGGAGCGTCTGCGAAAACTCGGCTTCGACGCACGGATCCTCACTGGGGAGGCGCTCGATCTTATTGAGGCATGGAGTGGGGCGGACGACGTGGTTGTTGTGGACGCGGTGGAGTCCGGCGCACCCCTTGGCAAAGTGTGGGTGTGGGACGGCCGAACGGAGAAGATTCAGGGGAGTCTGCCGATCTCAACCCACGGGTTCGGCGTAGCAGAAGCGATCAACCTGGCGAGCATTTTGGACTGCCTCCCGAAGCGACTGCGGGTGTTCGGGATCGAGGGACGACGATTTGATGTAGGCAGTGAGATCTCACCCGAGGTCGTGAGCGCAACGGAAGAAGTGGCGAAGCGGATCGCCGACGAAAACAGCACGCGGTCCACCTCATTCAATGCGAACCCAATCTTGACCTTCAATGCTGAATGACCTTCGTGATTCGCTCGAAAGCCCAGTCAATTTCCTGACGACTGATGACGAGCGGTGGTGCGATGCGAATCACGCGGTCATGCGTTTCCTTGCACAAGATTCCTTGCTCCTTGAGAGCCTCGCAGTAAGGGCGCGCCGGGCTGTGGAGTTCAATGGCGATCCATAAGCCTCTCCCGCGCACCTGTTTCAGGTCTGAACTGCGCAGGCTCTGCAGCAAGGTCAGGAAATATGCGCCTAGTTCTGCGGAACGTTCCACCATCTTCTCTTCGATGAGAACGCGCAGCGCGGTCCTCGCAATGGCGCAGCCCATGGGATTGCCGCCGAAGGTGCTGCCATGATCCCCGGGCTTGTACACTCCGAGAATCTCGCGCGACGCCAATACGGCCGAGACCGGATAGAACCCTCCAGCCAGCGCCTTGCCAATGATCAACACATCGGGCGTGACTGCTTCGTGCATATAGGCAAAGAGCTTGCCGGTTCGGCCCAGGCCGGATTGAATTTCGTCAACCATCAGCAACACGTCACTCTCGCGACAGATTAGGGCGGCTTCCCGCAAGAATCCTTCGGGCGGAATCACGATTCCGGCCTCGCCCTGAATGGGTTCCACCAGGAAGGCGCAAGTGTTCGGTGTGATCGCTTCGCGGAGGGCGCGAGCGTCGCCGAACGGAATGACCTTGAATCCCGGAGTGAATGGTCCGAAGCCGTCGCGATACTGTTCGTCGGTAGAAAAACTCACGATTGTGACCGTGCGACCGTGAAAATTGTTGGCGCAGACAATGATTTCGGCTTTGTCCTGGGGAATGCCCTTGATCTTGTAGCCCCATTTGCGGACCGTCTTGATGGCCGTTTCCACAGCCTCCGCGCCTGAGTTCATGGGGAGAACCATGTCGAACCCAGTCAGATCGTGGAGTTCCTTGCAGAGTAGAGGGAGTTGCTCATTCCGGAACGCGCGCGAGGTCAACGTGACTTTACGGGCCTGCTCCTCAAGAGTTCGCAGAATTTCAGGGTGACAGTGTCCTTGATTCACCGCGGAATACGCAGCCAGGCAATCGAGGTAACGTTTGCCTTCGACGTCATACACCCAGACGCCTTCCGCGCGCTCGATCACCACGTCGAGCGGATGATAGTTGTGAGCGCTGTACCGGCTCTCGAGTTCGACAAAATCCTGGGTGTGCAAAGGCTGCTCTAAGAGTTGCTTTGCCATAAGTTCCTTTCGCGGGATCTCTCGTTCATCTCGTTTCCGACCGCCAGTCGTTTTCCGCCGGCCGCTCTTGATCCAATAGCATCGTCAACAGCGCCATCCGCACATAGAGCCCATACCTGGCTTGCCGGAAGTACATGGCTCTGGGGTCGGCGTCAACTGACTTGTCTAACTCGACCGTGCGGGGTAACGGATGAAGGATGAGGGCGTCGGCCTTCATGCGCTGCAAAACGGTTGAATCAATCGCATAGCCTCTGAGCGAGTTCGAATCTCGGACTCGTTCAGGCCGGATTCGCGTCTGGTAAACCACGTCCACCTCGCCAATCACTCGGTCAATATCGGACTCCATTTCGTAGCGGACACCATGCTCGTCGAGATAGCTCAGGATGTCCGGCTTCATCTGAAGCTGCGGGGGACTTACGAAAAACATCTTCACGCGTTCGAATTTGGCTAGCAGATAGGCCAGCGATCGCGCGGTGCGGCCCTTGTCCAGTTCGCCAATAATGGCAACGCTCAAGCCATCCAGCGGGCGTTGCCGGTAGATCGTGTAGAGATCAAGCAGGGCCTGCGTCGGATGCTGCCCACCGTTGCCATCCCCGGCATTGATCACGGGCACGGGCGAAACGTCCGCAGCGCGACGCGCGCCATGGTCTTCGGGATGCCGGATGACAATCACGTCCGAATAACTGCCGATAATCCTGATCGAATCCTCAACCTGCTCGCCTTCGACTTCGGAAGAGAACGCGCCCGCATTCTCGGTGGACAGGACTCTCCCACCAAGACGATGCATGGCAGCCTCGAATGAAAGTCGGGTGCGCGTAGAAGGCGCGTAGAAAAGAGTGGTCATGATGCGGTTCTGGTAGTCGAGTGAACCGCCACGCGCGACTACGCGCTCCATGCCGCGTGATCGTTCGAATAACTCCATGAGCAGGGGAACGGTGAATTGCTGAGATTCGACGACGTGCTTGAGCGGCGTCCCACCTCTCAGCGGTAAGTCCAACGTCTGCGCTGGCTTGCGAGGAGTGATCGTCGCCTGTGGCATTAGCGTCCTCCCACCGGAAGTTCGAATTCCGTATTCAGTTTGATTTCCAGGCGGGCATGATTGGAAAACACATGGGTTCCTGCGGACCCTACGACCGACTCGCACAGATTCGCGCAAGAAGTAATGATGGCCTCTTGCCCTCCATGGCTTAAGAAGCGCAACACAGACTCGATCTTCGGACCCATGTTCCCGGGCGGAAAGTGGCCAGCGTTCGCGTACCGCTCCAATTCAACTGCACCTACCCGCCCTAGCGGACGCTGCGTGGGCTTCTTGTAGTCCAGGTATACACAGTCGGTGTCGGTGGAAATCACGAACAGTTCTGCTCCAAGGTGTGAGGCGAGGAGCGCGGAAGCACGATCCTTGTCGATAACAGCTTCCACGCCCTCTAATCTGCCATCTCTCCAGATCACGGGTATCCCGCCGCCTCCGCAAGCGATCACCAGCACGCCCTCCTTGACCAGATCGCGGATGACCTCCAGTTCCACGATCTCAATCGGATCCGGAGAAGGCACCACACGGCGATAGCCGCGCGCTGCATCTTCGACGATCTCCCATCCAAAGAGGCGCTGGCGCTCCTCGGCATCGGCGCGCGAATAGAAAGGACCGATGGGTTTGCTGGGGTGCCTCATGGAAGGATCGTCGGGAGAGACTAGACTTTGCGTGAGAATGGTGGTAACGGGCACATGCAGACCGGCCTGCTGCAGTTCGGTCTGCAGAGATTGCTCGAGCAGATATCCGATCTCTCCCTGAGTCGAGGCGCCACAAACATCCAGCGGATGACCGGGCACCTGGCTTGCTGCCCGCTCGGAGCGCAGCAGTTGCGCTCCCACTTGCGGACCGTTGCCATGGGTAAGCACGAGCCGGTAGCCGGCACGAATCAAGCCCACAATCTGGACAGCTGTCCGCTGGGCGTTTGCCCGTTGCTCGGTTATTGTCCCCTTCTCTCCCGCGCGAATCAGGGAGTTTCCGCCAACGGCCAGGAGCATGGTCTTCATAGGTTGACACCCGTTTGAACTGCTCCTACGCGTGCACTAGCTCCCTCAACTCGACCAGTCCCGGCAGTTTGATGAATTCCCCTTTCATCAGTTCCAGCATGATGGCCTTTTGTGAATGCAGCCGGTTTTCCGCTTGCTGAAATACCAGAGACCGTGGCGAGTCGATCACGTCGTTGGTGACTTCATCGCCGCGATGCGCAGGCAGGCAGTGCAAGAAGATGGCATCGCGTTTGGCCTGGCGGAACAGAGTCGCATCGACCTGATAAGGAAGGAAAACATGCTTTCTCTTCTCCGCTTCGGTTTCTTGCCCCATGCTGGCCCAGACATCCGTATAGATCACATCCGCGTCTGATGCCGCTTCTTCGGGATCGTTGGTCACGGTGCAAGTGCCGCCGGTCTCGGCGCCGCGCTCTCGAGCCCACCGCACGGATTCGGCATCGAGTTCGTACCCGGGAGGCGTAGCCAACCAGACATTCGTACCTAACTGGGCTCCGGCAAACATCAGTGAGCGTGCCACGTTGTTGCCATCACCAATAAATGCGATCTTCAGACCCTCGAGATGGCCTTTGGCCTCCCAAATCGTGAAGAAGTCCGCCATCGCCTGGCAGGGATGAGAGTAGTTGGTAAGTCCGTTGATGACGGGAATGCTGGCGCACCGTGCCATCTGGACAACGATGTCGTGATCAAAGGTGCGGATCATGATCCCCTGCACCATGCGTTCCAGATTCTTGGCCACGTCGTACACCGACTCTCGTTTGCCCAGATTGATCTCAGCGGGGGAGAGATACAGTGAAAAGCCACCCAGTTGCTGGATCCCGACATCAAATGTCACTCGGGTGCGCAAAGAAGGCTTCTCGAAGATCATGGCCAGAGTCTCGCGCCGAAGTGACGCGCTGAATCCAGTCGGGTCAGCTTTCACCTGGCGGCCGAGAATAAGCAGGTACTGGATCTCCGAGGGCGAGAAATCTCGAATCGACAGAAAATCCTTGCTGGTCATTTTCCGGCTCCTGCCAGCGCTGGCTCGTGCTCACGCGTGAACTTGGCAAGCAGTTCGGCCAGGCCGGGCTTGGTGAGTTCCTCAACTTCGTAGGTCACACGGAGATTCGGCTTGTCCAGCTTGATTACCCGGGCAAGGTCAATCGGAGTAGCGATCAGCACCAGATCGCACGGAGTACGGCGGATGGTTTCCTCGAGTTCGTGCTTCTGCATCGCGCTGTAGCCCATGGCAGGAAGGAGATTCGTCAGGTGCCGATAACGTTCGTAAGTGCCGCGAATCGATCCGACGGCATACGGCCGCGGGTCTACCAGTTCTGCCGCCCCGCACTGCCGCGCCGCAACTACGCCGGCGCCGTAGGGCATTTCCCCGTGAGTGAGGGTTGGGCCATCCTCGACAACCAGCACGCGCTGTCCCTTGACGAGGGAAGGCTCGGGGACAGAGACGCGACAAGCCATCTCAAAAACAACTGCCTTCGGGTTGTGGAGCTTTATGTTGTGGCGAACCGTCTCAAGATCACTCTGATCGGCGGTGTCCACCTTGTTGATCACGATTGCATTGGCACGCAGCAGGTTAACTTCGCCGGGGAAGTAGGCGAGTTCATGACCCGCTCGATGCGGATCGACGACGACGATTTCCAGGTCCGAGGCATAGAAGGAAGTGTCGTTGTTGCCTCCGTCCCACAGAATGACGTCCGCCTCTTTCTCGGCCTGCCGAAGAATCTTTTCGTAGTCCACCCCCGCATACACCACGGTCCCCTGGGTGATGTGCGGTTCGTACTCTTCGCGCTCCTCGATCGTGCATTGCTGAAGGTCGAGGTCCTCCATGACCGCGAAACGTTGCACAGCTTGCGCCGCAAGGTCTCCGTAAGGCATGGGATGTCGAATGACCACCGGCCGACGACCCTGCCGGCGTAACTCCGCGGCGACCAGGCGCGAGACCGGACTCTTGCCGCATCCCGTCCGCACGGCGCAGACGGAAATCACCGGTACCGACGACCTGATCTGCGTATGGCCCGCCCCTAGAAGCCAGAAGTCAGCATCCACCGCTAATGCACGGGAGGCGAGATGCATCAGATTCTGGTGAGAGATATCGCTGTAGGAAAACACGACAGCCTCAATGTCGTGTTCGGCGACGAGATTCTCCATATCTTTCTCTTCAAAGATGGGAATACCGTCTGGATATAAGTTGCCAGCAAGCTCGCGAGGATAGCGGCGTCCGGCAATATCAGGAATTTGTGTGGCTGTGAATGCGATTACGTTGTAGGCGGGATTATCACGGAAGAGGACGTTAAAATTATGGAAGTCCCTGCCTGCGGCACCAAGAATCAAGAGACGCTTCATGGCTACCCTCCAGCGCAGATTATTTGTACTTGATATGTTCCCGCTGGTTGGCGAATGGAGGCTGTACCGCCAATCACAGTTAAGGGTGATTTTGCGGCACAACCAAGAGCTATGAAGAGAGGGGCATCCCTGTGATCGCGATCACATCGTACGGGTCTTAGGTCACAACGTAAGTCTTATGCGCAAAACGGTAGGCCAGCCGATCATGGCTTAGGCGCGCCAGTTGGCGCGCGGCAACTCTATCGTCGCGGCGCCAATCGTAGGGAAAAGGGAAGAAATTCTCTCCGTCTGTTAGCTCGAACATCGACCCAAGTTTCTCAATGACCGTTGAGTAACCATCAATCTTCCAAGGTTTGGGAATAAGGGGAAGGTCCGGGATGAGGCCACTGGCCACAACACCGTCGCCGAGGTCTTCGACTCCCGGTGGATCTTCGGCCAGCAACAATGCTTCCCGGAGAGTGCGGCCGCGAGTGAACAGTGCATTCATAAGCGATCCGCCCAGACCGTGCGGCCTACCGCCATGCTGGAGCCAGCCGGTAATGGGCTGCGGGCCGGCCATAAACAGTGAATGCCAGCCAGCTGGCGTCGCCTAGTTTCTTCGCGGCAACACAGGTAAGAAATCACAGGTAAGGACGACAGCAGGGACGGAAATGGCGATGGGAGCTTAACCGTTGGGAATGGTGGACCTGGTCGGGATCGAACCGACGACCTCTTCCATGCCATGGAACGACGAAAGTCGCAACTTGCTGACGGCAAAGGCTTTAATAGCCGGACGAGTCGGCAAAAACCGCTAAAATCGGCGTGTTTTGCTACCAAAATGCTACCAAAACACGTGCTACCAATTTGCTACCAAACTGATTTGGGCCGAGGGCTGACCGCGGGGGACAGCCCTTCTCTCAATTTCAAGCTTCAAGTCACAGGGCAAGGCGAACCACTGGGAACGGCTGGCACCGCGCGGCTAGACCTTAGGCTTAAATAGTTCCGGGCGAGTCGCTCTAATCCATTTTTCCACGTCCACGCGGAGACCGGTCGCGAGTTTGAGCATCTCGTCCGATTCTTTATCGGATACGGCCCCGGCAAGATCGTAGCTGCTAACATTGCGCTTCTTGCGAAAGCCATCTAGCGTGTCGATGAATTTTCTGCCCGGTGCCGTTGTGAATTCCAGCGATTGGATAACGCGATAGTGATGATTGTCCCGCGCGGCCCTGTAGCCCGCGGCAGCCAATGCGGCGGTTGCCGCCTGGAGTGCCGCATTGTAGGCGATCGTACACCGCCAGTCGGCGGGCAACTGTTTCACTTGGCAAGCCAAGAGATCTCGATCCGAAATCGCCAACAGGTTCTT
Source organism: Acidobacteriaceae bacterium (assembly GCA_003166855.1). GTDB lineage: Bacteria > Acidobacteriota > Terriglobia > Terriglobales > Acidobacteriaceae > Sulfotelmatobacter. The sequence continues at coordinate 13,605 of PMUM01000016.1, forward strand.
GATCTCTTCAGGGCTTGTTGTGTGCTGAACCAACCAACTATTTTGAAGCCAACTTTGCAAGCTCATTCTCAGTCCCTAACACGAAAAGTCTCTTCCCTTTCATTACGCTACGCAAGAAATGGTTCCCTGCCACCAGCTTTGATCGGAATTCAGACACCGGAAAAACGGTCGGGTTGATCTCCCTGCCGAGCGCTCTCTGTGCCGGACTCAGCGCGGAAACAACGTCGCTGAACGGTGCATCACCCAAAACCATCAAATCCACGTCACTATCCGCTCGCTCTTTTTGACGCGCAACCGAACCGTACACGAAAGCAATTTTAATCTCTGTTCCCAAAGACGCCAGCGCCAAACGGATGACATCGTGGATGCCTACGGTCTTGGATATCAGGCTCTTGATTTCCGAGAAAATCGGGCTTTGCGAATTTGCGCGATATAGGACCTGATTACCCTGAACCGTTCTCACAATGAGGCCAATCTCCGTTAGGTGCTTCAACTCTCGCTGAAGAGCACCGTGGCCGGCACCAACTGCCCTGACAAGCTGGCGTAGGTAGAATGACTGGTCTGCATGGCCGTAAAGCATGGCCAGCAGCGCGCTACGCGTCTGGCCAAAAAGCCCTCGGCTCGCGACCTCGTAATTCCCTCCTGTACTCATAATGGGTACGATTGTACCCTAATTGGGTTCTAGGCTCAAGCTTTGCTGAAGGCCAGCATCAAGTTAGAATCTCCGCGCGGAGTAGGCGACATGGGTTGCTTGGGGCAAGCGTGGATTTCGCCTCGGTTCTGAACTATTAAGACGCTATAATTACTGGCCTTAGCTTTCCCCGGAGAGTAGTTGTGGAAGGAGACTTCCAAGTCGGGCCTTGGCTGATTGAACCCAGCCTGAACGCTGTTTCGCATAATGGTGAGTCTCTTCATCTGGCTCCCAAGAGCATATGTGGCTGTGGGCGACAAGGATCGCGCCTTCTATTGGCTGGAGCAGGGATACAACCATCGCGAAATGGCCAGTCACGATTGGGGCGTGATGATTCTCAAAGTGGATCCCTTGCTTGTTCCCCTTCGCTCCGATCCCAGATTTAAGGATTTGCTCCGCCGCATGGGGCTGCCGCCATAAGCGGATTACGTCATGAGTACTGCCGCTGGAAAAGTCGCGCGTGTCTTCCCTTGCCTATTCGCAACCTGGCTGACGCTTTTCAGCATTCTCGCCCCACTAATCGCCCAGACGACCGTAGGCACCGGAAGCATTGTGGGCATTTCCAGCGATCCATCGAGTGCAGTTGTCAGCGGTGCAAGTGTAACGATTACCAACGTTGCCACCGGTCAAGTTATTCATCTCACCACGAATTCCTCCGGTTCGTAACTCGGGAGCGCTGACCCCGGGCAATTACAAAACGCTGGTTTCGGCCAAAGGCTTCAGTTCAGCAGAAGTGTCACTGACCGTGCTGGTGGGCAACACGGCTACGGTGAACGTGAACCTGCAAATCGGGCAGCAGAATCAGATTATCGATGTGCAAGGCTCCGCCGTGCGGGTCAACACGGAACAAGCCACTGTGCAAGGTGTCTTGAATGCTGACCAGATTGATAACCTGCCAGTCAATGGCCGCAATTTTCTAGACCTAGCGCAATTGGAACCCGGCGTTCAAATTCAGGATGGAGCGAATTTCAGCAAGGACGGCTATTCGTCCATCTCCTTCGGTGGCCGTTTCGGCCGTACTGCTCGGATCGAAGTTGATGGCATTGACGTCTCGGACGAGATATTCAGCTCGACCACTACCGACATCCCCGCCAGCGGCATCCAGGAATTCCAACTTAGCCAGTCGAGCATGGATCTTTCTACGGTCTGGGCACGAATATGTACGATCCCAACTATCGCACTCCGCGTTCTGTCGAGATGAACATCGGTGTGCAGCGGGAAATTCGTCGCGGCATGGTAGTCAGTGCCGACTTTGTGCGCAACGTGCAAACCCATTATTTCCTCGGAATCGACGAGAACCACACCGGCGACATTCACTATTTCAACAAAGCTGCTGCGCAACAGGCGATTGCTTCGACGCTCAGCCATTGCGGAGTCTCAACTGTCGATCAAGGCATTCAGGCTTGCCCAGGTTTGTACCCCGGCGGCGGAGGCGCCAGCATGGTCGATTTCGCCAATAATGGGTTGACCTCTTCCGCCGACTTTGACCGGCCCTGCGGCGTTTTGTTCGGATATCCTTGTGCATTCCCCGGCATAAATTCCAATGCACCGCCCCTACCGTTTTTCAAACCGATCGGGCGTTCCGTGTATAACGGATTCGGTTCGCATCGGACTTGATTCGGTAGCGTCACTCACAAGTTAGTGAGAACGTGGCGGCCGTTTCCCGTTCCGGGACGTTTACATACCGCAACCTGTACTGCGAGTTTCGCAGCAGAATTCTAAAGAATGCGAGATCTGGCGGAGCAACCCTTCGTGCCCCTCACGTCAGCGGGCGGGTGATGCGGCATCTGCCTAACGTCTGAGATACCATGGAACATTGATGACACTGATTCGCTGGCTGCGCTGAAGGTACAAGAGTGCCTTCAGTGCAGAAGAGCGATTGTTGTGCAAGAAGAGGTAGTACCAGCGTCTCTCCACCAGTTCGGGAAGAATGACAGCGACGTGCTTCTCGGAGTTCTCTCTCTCCAAATTCAGTGCGTATTCCACGATTGGCTTGACCACAAATCGGAATGGTGATTTCAGCAGCACCAGCTCAGGGACGGGAAGATTCGCTTCTTTGGCAGGAGTTTCCACCAGGCGGCCCCAGTTTCTACACAGGCTCTCGGTCTCTTCTCCGCACTCCACATGAAGAACCCGGATTTGATCTGAGAGACCCCAGGCGAATCGGAGTGCCTTTTCCGAAACAACACTCCAGCGATCGACCGGAAGCAGCACAATTGGGGCGCAGAGATCCTGAGTGTTCACTGGGGCGTCAGTCTGCGTTTCTTTCTCCACCCTATCGTAATGCCGTTTGATGCTCCTCATCATCAGAATCATCGCAGGAATTAAGACGATCGTGATCCAAGCGCCTTCAGTGAATTTCGCGACCAAGACTATAGCTACGGTGATCGCGGTGGCGATTGCGCCTAGCCCATTCAGGAACATACTCTTGTGGGCGCCAGGGCCGCCGGGTCAACCCGGAGGCGGGAGCGGTGATACGCAGCACCAATCCGCTCACAATCCTGCGTGGCGCGCCGTACAAATCGATCGCTAAAAGCGGTCTAATGTGACCAGACATCCGCCTTGGCCACTTCTATCATGCTGCATAGTGAAGGAGAAGTGCGGCGACCGTTACAAAGGCCAGTCCAGCTTCCTCTTACAAGTGAGGTTACAACATGTCAACCATATTGATTGTGCTTGTGGTGTTGTTGTTGCTCGGTGGCGGGGGCTGGGGATACTCTCGTCGGCGCGGCTAGCGTTGGAAACCGCAGCACACCGCGCGCACACTTAGCACAGGTCACCACTGCCACGCAACGCACCACGCGGCGGAAGCGGCCAAGGCCCATATCGAACATCACGGCAAGGGCCCCATGCTCGCCCCTTAAATATGCAAGATTCAACGACAAGGAGAAAACAGATGAACACCAGTACGAAAGATGAGATCAAAGGCACCGTTCACGAAGTGAAAGGCAAAGTCAAAGAGAAGGCAGGCAAAGTCACGAACAATCCTAACCTACAGGCTGACGGCAAAGCCGAACATAACGCCGGGAAAGTTGAAAAGAAGGTCGGGCAGATCGAAAAAGTGTTCGAGAAGTAAATAGGCGGGCTCCGTCCGGAGCATGTTCCTGCGTTCGGGACAACTGATGCTCCGCCGTTCCCCGCTCAGTACTGCTTTGAGATCAGCCGGCGCACTACCACATATCAGCCCCTACGAAGCCACTCCTCGTCGCACGGACCCGCGCTGCTGTCCCGGTTAAAACGCCTAAATCAGACTGAACACGATTGCAACAACTCACCAACAACAGAAACACCAGCATGGAGAAATAAAATGTCAGATCAAGAAAATCGTAACCCACAACATAGCGATCCGCAGAAGCCCGGTTCGGAGCAGAAACCTGGAAACCAGCCGAACCAGCCAGTACAGCACAAACAGCAGGACCCCAGCGGACAGCCCAAGAGTCCGCAGTCGGAACAAGAGCAACACAATCAAGAGAAGAAAAAGCAGGCTTAGGCCTCAGGGTGGTCGATTGAGATAGAGCCGTCCTGATAAACGTCGAAGTGATTTTAGCTTCAAGGCCGCTCGCACGATACGCGGCGGCCTTTTTTGCGACGCGGGAGAACTACCGTCGGATCTCCATCCGCCCAATTGTTGGGGTCGGTCATTGCAGTTAGGTCAGAGGATCTGAAAGAGGAGAAGACCGCTGTTGATTTGTTGGGGGAATTGCCGGGAGTGCGCAGACGGACAAGTTGATTGATGCCTCGATTAAGGGGACAGGCAGATCCCTTCAGCCGCTAAGCGCGAACCCTTTTCAACGGCTTGGCGGCACAAGTAAACAGGCTGCAGAACAATGCACACTGGCAAGAAATGCTCCCACCGAGGCTGAAGCCCGCATTGATTTTGGACTTCGTACGCGGCGCCGAAGCGCCACTCTTCCGCGTGACAGCACGTCACGGGGCGCTCCTCTCAGCTTTCATGATGTTGGACTTTGGATCGGCGTTGATAAGAAGTTGGCTCCATTCAGAGAAACAGTAAAAATCTGAACTTCACTGCCTAATACCCTCCGCCGATCTTCTGACACTGTTCGTCTTCGATAGTCCAACCCTCCAACCGTGTGAAAAGCGGCACGTCGTTTCACGCTTGTCACACTTGAGATGCTACGTTTCGGAGATGGGTCCGGACTGTTCAAAACTGCTCGGTATATGAAGACAATTCTGAAACTGCCAGCTGTGTTCCAAATTGACCTGTAATCCCTTTGGACTAGTGACATCGTGCAAGTATGCATAAAAACGATCCCAAGCAAGAATCCAACCAAGCGACACTCGCTCGCGTCAAAAAGGAAATGGATGAGCCGCGCATGGCTGAATCCACGCGAGAAGAAGACATCAACCAGACCACGCGCCAGAAGCTGGAAAAGCTGCCATAATCCACCGTGGTAAAGAGTCCCGGCGGCCCATCCGTGCGCATTAGGGATGCTCCGAGAGGAGAAACAATAATGGCAAAACTAACCAAGCCAGCTCGTGATCAGATATCCGCAACCAAGTTCGCTTTCCCCAAGCAACGCAAGGAGCCGCTGGAAAATGCCTCTCACGTACGCAACGCTGCCGCGCGCTTCAAGCAGGTGAAGGGCGTTACGGAAG
>PMUM01000221.1 GCA_003166855.1 Acidobacteriaceae bacterium
TCGACTGCTTGAGCGCGGTCTCCAGTTCGTTCACTTTGGCGGGTGTGCACCAGTCGTCCTTGTTAGCGAAGTGGCAGATCAGGGGAATTTTGATTTTCTTCAAATCGGCGGCGTCGAGGGGCGGAATGCCATAGAAGCACGCACCGGCGTCCATCTCCGGTACCCGCACCGCCGCCAGGATGGTCAGCGCCCCGCCCATGCAGAAGCCGCCCACGGCCACCTTCTTCGAGGATTGTTTTAGGTACTGCACGGCGCCGCGGATGTCTTGACCGGCGGCATCGGGGAAGTTGAGGTTCGTCATCAGGTGGTTTGCTTCGTCGGCGGCCGTGGTGACCTTGCCCCGGTAGAAGTCCGGCACGAGCGCCCGGTAGCCAGCTTCGGCGAGCCGATCAGCGGTCTTCTTGATCTGATCGTTGAGCCCCCACCATTCCTGGATGACGACAAAGCCGGGCGCGGTTGATCCTGCTTTGGGAGGTGCCAGATAGCCAGGGCAGGTCTTTCCGTCCGGCCGCTTGAACTGAATCATTTCGTCCATCGGATCCCTCCACTGGATGCTGGATTGCCACCTCATAGTATAAGTTTGTGGCTTTTTTCGCCGGGCGACGACCGTAACGCGCCAGCTGGGCTTCCTTGACATGGTCGCTATGGTGGTACAAAAGGCTGCCTGCACCTGTGAAACGCCCTAGCCGACCTGAGACCCTTCCGGCCGCCAAATCCCCGCAGAATGGGCTTCCTGATGGGTCCCGTAAGCCAGAGCCGTCCATGGGAAAATGAACTCTCGCTAAAATCACGACTGCGTTCTATGGAACACGAAAAAGAACGCCATCACGCTGAAGCAACCAAACGCGTAGATGAAAGACGAGAAGAGCGTGACCGCAGGAACCAAGCCACGCAGCAGATTGAGCAAGTTGAAGACGAAATTCCACACCAAAAGAGCCGTCATCAGAATCGTCCCGATCAGTGCCAGCAACGCCGCATTTTTGAGTGTCATGGTCGCTCCTATGCAACTGCCATCTCTTCGTTACGCTGCAATAATCCCACCAATTCTTCTAAACTACAAAGGTGCTCCGAAATTCAAAACAGCCCACTACCGAAAAACGAGAAGTGACGCCAAAGGAGATTCCCCTATGAAAGACAAACCCCTTGCGAATGTGCGCGTTGCCATCTTGGCGACAAACGATTTCGAGCAATCCGAAATGACCGAGCCACGTCAAGCACTGAAGGAGGCAGGTGCCCAAACGACTTTGATCGCCCCGAAAGCAGGAAAACTTCAGGCGATGAANNGCATTTTTGAGTGTCATGGTCGGAGTATGAACGCTGCGAGTGTCATCCGCAACATCGGCTCCTACCCATCTCGGCTTCGACACCGAACTCGTCGGCCGCTTTCCTGACGGAGCCATTCGCAGACAATTGCTCAAGAGCGTGCCGGATCGTCCGGGCATCCGAGCGGTTGATCCGTGCGTGAAGCTTGAAGTTGATTTGGGGCGCACCTTTTAGGGGGAGAACACATTATCAATCTTCCCATGATCCGCTCCGCCCACTGCACGGCGGCGTGACTTTCGGCAAGTCTGCGCAACTCGGGTAGTTCTTCCATCAAAGGCGAGCCATGACTCACGGACCATCAGCTTCAACACCGCGTGTACTTCGAGAGAAGGAAATCCATGCCATCCCCGACGCCATAGCCGAAATCATGGCTGATAACCCGCACACGATCCAACCGGGTTATAAGGTCGTCCTGGCGGTCGACGGATAGTGCGTTTGCCAACTTAAGGGACTGCTCGAACATACGCACCAGTGCATCGAAATATCCCTCATCGTCATTGCAAATGTCGCTGCAAAATCCAGCCGCCTGCTCGCAGTAGAAAACCATCAACTCTGCCAGTCCTTCGGGATCGCCCACTGCCTTCTTGTAATCAGAGATGGCCCGCTTGGCTTGGGTGACAGAAGTGTCCTGCCTCCGGAGCACGTCAGGCCAAAGCCACCGATCAATGGTTTTCTTGTACGGTTCCAGTACGTCCTCGGCCAAGCCAAAGCGGGCATGAAGAAACGTCTGATTATCCTTGTGCGCACCGTAGAGACTCTGAATCAATCCGAGCAGCGCTGTCCGGTCAAAATCTGCGAGTTTTGCTTTGACATCCGTCCACGTGGGTTGCGATTTCGACTTAGGTTTGGCCATACACTTCCACGATTCTACTCATCCGGGCCAAACACCGGAACTCTGGCTTGTAATGAGTCACGCAATGCCGACCGCCCATGCGAAAATGAATCCCCGATGAACGCCGCAATCCCAGAGCGCAGACCCGCGACGGAGGAAATCTCCGGCGTGATCGAGCGCGTCACCTTCCACAACGACGAAAGCGGCTTCTGCGTCCTGCGAGTGAAAGCACGTGGGCAGCGGGAACTTCTCTCCTGCTGAGCTGAATGCTGGATCCTTAGAACAAACGATATCCAGTTTCATGACATTCGAGATGACTTTATGTCCAGAAGTACCACGCAGGCCCGTCACGGCGAAGCGCGCAGTTCGCGAACGAACACCAGTGTAGGCTGTCCTTTGTACGATGTAGCCTTGAATTCCCGATATCCACACTTCACTGCGACCCGGATCGACGCAGCATTCTCTGGAGCGATGATGCAAGCAGTCCGTGCCGACGAGAAATGCGTATCGCCCCAGGCCACTGCTGCGCGCACAGCTTCGGTAGCATAACCTCTTCCGTGTGCTGGCGAGGCGAGCACCCAGCCAATCTCCGGCACACCTTTCAGCGATGGTTCTAGATCCCGCTTGTAGTCGGCAAATCCGATCTCACCCACAAAGTTGCCAGTTTCCCTTTCCTGTGCCACCCAGTATCCAAAGCCCATCCACGCCCAATGGCCAACGTACCGCAGCAATCTGCTCCAGCATTCCTCTTCAGTCAGAGGCTTTCCACCTATGTATCGAGTTACTTGTGGGTCCGCCCACATCGCGGCGCATTGCGCAAAATCATCGAAGCAATGACCGCGAAGTATAAGCCGGGGAGTTTCGAGGACTGGGACTTTCTTAGAGGGATGGAAGTCATTGGACATTCGAGCAGCTTACCGATTCGCGCGGGCTTGCGCAAAGACCCGTCCGGGCGGCATCCCGGGATTTCCCTTGGGTAGCCGGAGTGTCGCCAGAGCCTGCCCCTAAGGTATTTTCTGTAGGACGTCTGACTGTTATCGGCTGTCAGGCTTCTGCCGCCGTCAGACGTCGAATTATGAGGATCGAGAGTCGAATCGTCTATCGCCATATCGGTCTAATATCAGATCCGCTTTGTGCGAATCGGCCGTCGGATGCATCCTGGTTGGAGCGCGCTGTTGGCACTGTCCAATGATTGTGACCTTGGAAGTGGAGGACCGGAGGCGCATCGTCGTCGCCGACAGTGTTGCATGATCGAGGGTCCCATCGAACGGCGGGGGTTGATTCTCCAAGAGCATACCGATGGAGGACAAACGAATACACTGTCAACGTGGATTGGTGCCTGTCGGGATAGACGACAGATGACACACCAACGCAAGGGCCGTCAAGACGCGACTGTAAGCAGTTTCAGAGGAGAAACCTTCGGCTATCGGATAGCCGAAGGTTCCCTTCTGGCGGGCAGTTTGCCGTCCGCATGCCGAAGCTAGCGGACAGGACTGCATTCACGGGGAAGCGCACCGCCCGCAAACCGTGAGAACTGCGACGAACTCATTGACTTACCTCCTCCATTCTTTTTGCGAGCCACTTTCACAGCCAACACCGACAGGCCGCTGGTAGAAAAACCCCACGCGCCGGAGCAGTCACCGTAGCATTCGAAGGCAGGACCAGGCCGACGTGGGTAAAGCGGAGTTTGTTCTTTTTGCCTTTCCTGGTGATCTCAAAAACAACATCGGTGCCAAGTCCACTCGGTCTTGTTTTTGACAAAGTACAGTTGCGCATCCGATACTCTTCACCCATTCGCCAATCCTTCGAGAATATCCGCGGCGACTGATTCAGGCGAGGCCTCGGTATCTCGAAGCCTCGAGTCATGTCGGTGTCAACGGGGGCCCAGGGACGCCGTTGACCGTCACACCCTGGCCCGCCAGACGCGCTCTCAGGGATTGCGTCAAGTTGAACGCGGCCCGCCTTCGAAATGGCGTAGGCNNTGACGGCCAGGCTCTGCTCGATGGCACCGGAATTGCCCATATCGTCGTAAAGAGCGATGCCGGCATTGTTGATGAGCACGTCGAGGGTTTCGACCTCGGCAACTGCCAACTGGATCTGGGCTGCGTTGGTCACATCGAGCGTCAGTGGGGTTACACGTTCACCGGCGATTGTGAGTGTGCCGCGTGTTCCCGCATAGACCCGCTTCGCTCCGCGCCGAAGTGTTTCATTGACGAGCGCTCCGCCGATACCGCGGTTGGCGCCGGCGATCAAGACTGCCTTCCCGGCGATGTTCTCCTTTTGGGGCTGACCTTGGCCTGCCCGATTTTGCCTATCTACTGTATACAACCCGTGTGCCGGCGAAAACTCATCGGTGCCTCGCGGATTTTTTGTCATTCGTCAAAACGGTTTCGCCGGCAAGAACTCGCCGTAGTAGACCCTAAATCACGGGCAAACCAAATGTTCGAAGCCTAAAGCCCCGATCGCAATCCCCAAAATGATCCGACCTTGCTTGAGTATCGCGTCCATGAAAACGCTCTCAATTCTCGACGCGCGTCAGCTGATCGGATCCTGCAGCGCCGCTCCCAGCACCCTGCCCGGGCCGACCTCCTGCACAAAAATGATCAACCGGGTATTTTTGGGATCCGTACCAGGTTTCAGCTTGAGTGCGATCGCCCGGCTGAAAGTTTTTCCTTTCTCGATTTTTCCGATCTTCGCAAACTGCTGTACCACGGCGACGTGCGTCAGGTGCTTTCCGCTGTTTTCGCCGTGCAGCACCTGAGACTCCGCATGATCGAGCGCGATCGCTTCGTAGACATCTGCCCTGCGTTCCGTTGAACTGCCGGCAACTTCCACATGCGCACGGAGGATCCCCGGATTGCCGGGATCAATTGCAACCGACGTGATGGTCACGGGGAGGGTCGAAGCTGTCGCAGCCTGCTGAAACGTTTGGCGAATATGCTGTGAGTCACTGAGATTCAGGTTGACGGTCCCGTTGACGACGACTTGCGGTGTGTACGGACTGTCGAGCCGAAAGGCGTGCGCGTAATCGCCTTGCCGCTCGGTGACGAGAGAGGAGGAATACGGATCTTTCCAGCCGTCATGATTCCAGTAATCCACGTGCTCGCTGAGCACAATCAAGTGGGCTCCGGTCACGGGTTGAGCGGTATCCATTTGCATCAGCCACGCATCGGCTGGCGGGCAACTGGAACAGCCTTCCGAAGTGAACAGCTCCACCAGCACGGGAACTACGGCCGTTTTTCTTTCAGCGCCCCAGGAAACTCCGACGAAGCATATGACAAGAAAAACAATGGAAATCGCTCTCTTCATAGTTGTGACCCCGTTGCCGTGATCCGGAGTGGCTGCGCGTCGTGTCCAAGAGTTCCACCGATACGTTTGCTCAGAGACCGCGGAGCCAGCAATAGCCACTTCCAGCGGACCGATCATAACCAAGATGGATGCGGCAACCGGTGCGAAGTTACGGCGCAACCGGCAGACTATCGGCGGTAGTTTTTTCGGCAAGCTTTAACAGGAAGCCGGAATTCCGGCTCCCTGTTATGCAAAACGATACAAAGCTAGAAGGTAAAGCTGACCCCTAAACGCATGTTACGTAATAGCTGATATTGAGCCGGCTTGCCGTACCACGAACTCAGCGTCACTGGCAGAATCGCCTGGGTAGTAGCGGTGGCGGCAACCCCGTTGATCCATTGTTGCGGGTTGTACCCGCCCTCTAGGGCGTTGTACAAAAACGCTCCATCGGCGAGGTTGACTCCATTTCCCGCAGCGTCATATCCCGGATGCAAAGCGCTCGCGAAATACTGCGAGTTGAGGCCCTGGTAGTATTGGACCACGGCATGCTGGTTGAATAGGTTGCTCACGTTTGCTTCGAAGCGTAAAAGCTCGTGCTCGTTGTGCTTGTTCACTTGGAAGGCATGTGCAATGTTGAAATCGGTCTGGGTGAACCACGGTGTGCGGCGGGCGTAGGGGTTGCCCAGCGTGATAGCCCCAGTCGTAGGGTCGGTGGTCGCATTGACCCAGTTGCCGCGGCCGTAGATGTAGGTAGCTTCGTAAGGGATTCCGATGGTGGCAGCGGTCATGTCGATATACGAGCTGATAGGGCTGCCCTGATAGGCAAACTGAAAGAGGCCGAAGGTCGTGGTCATGCCCTTCCAGGGTAGCTGGTAATACACATTCGCCTTCAATGCGTTCGGGCGATCGGTCGGCAGAAGCCCATCGTTGGACTTGCCGTTGGCGCCGTAGTAGAAGAACGGCTCGTCGAACGCTCGGGAAGTATCGGGCGAGTTGCGTCCCGCGGCATTGCCGTCGTTTTGGTCGGTGGTAGTCAGGCCCGAATAGTTACCCCATAGACGGCTGTAGGTGTAGCTGAACATTCCGGCGAAACCCTTGCTCGTGCCCTTGGTTAGCCGGAATTCCAGGCCGTCATAGTTGCGGATCGCTTTGGGCATAAGTGGGCATGTGGGACAGGTACCGAAAGTGCCACTGGAATTGAAAGAAGAAATCCCAGGGCCGAACGCCTGGCCGAGGGACTGCAGGAAGTTGGCATAGCCGTTGATGGTTCTGTTCACACCTTCGCCAGGATTGACAACGGCGTAGACCTCACCGACGGTCGGGTCGGCCAAGGATGAGTCCTCAATCACGTGGTCGAGACGGCGACGATCATAACGGGCTTCCAAAGCCCAGTCTTTGGTGAGCTGGTAGTCCACGCCGGCGACGTACTCGTGCTGGCGATACGGCTTCACGTTAGGCGCAACCGGTTCGTACGGACGGAAGTTGGCGTTCTCAATCAGCGAAACGCCGGTCTTGGCGTCAGTGAGGGATGTCGGTGTGCCACTTGCGAAGTTAGCTCCCTGCGTAGTCACACCACTCGGGCAAGCGCGGCCGTTCTTGAAGACCAGATTGATATCCGACAGGCTGAACCCGTTGCCAGTTCCATCCGGACCCAGAGCGTAACTACACTGGTTGTACCCCTGCGCGCCCCACGAAGTCTGGGCCAGCAGGAGCTTCATGACGTCGTTGACGACACCATAGCTGCCGAAGATTTTCAGCTTGCCATTTCGCATGACATCCCATGCGACTCCCAAACGGGGTGCGATCTTGTCGCCCCATGAAAAGTTGATGGATTGGGGGACGGAGAAGCCGGTAGGGATGAGTCCGGCGGGAACTGGCAGATTCTCCTTTTCGATGCGGATGCCGAGGTTGAGGGTTACGCCGTGGCCGATGGTCCAGGCATCCTGCGCAAACAAGCCGTGGTTCCAGTCGACCGCAGGCTGGGGCAGGACCGTCGCGAAGTCTTGCACGGTCAGATAGCCGTATTGGCCGGCGCAAAATCCCCACGCGGCGCTCAGAGTATTACAGTTGTTCACACCGACGGTCGTGCTTGGCGAATGGCTCACTCCAGACCCCACCGTCATAAATGCCAATGGCACATTGCCGTTCTGAGAAATCCGGTTTTCCAGACGATTCAGCTGATACCCAACCTTGAAGTTGTGGGTGCCCCACCAGCCGCTCTTGAAGAACGCCAAATCCTCGTCGAATTGATAGTGCTTATTCGGATTATACGGAGTGAAGGTGCTGACATACGGGGCGGTTTGCGTGCCGTTGTTCACCTGTAGGCCAGCCGGCAAGGGGTTGCCCGCGTTATCAACTCCGCCCACGCCATTGCTGTTCCAAAGAAGGTCCGGAGTCGAGGTCTGCCAGCCAAAGTCATGATAGTTCTCATAAAAGTAGCCAAAGCGGGTGGTGGAAACGATTCTCGGGGTCAGCGTGATGTCAGCGCCAACGTTGTAGGTTGCGTTCGGTGCCGCCCAGCCAAGGCCATGCGAAAAGCTCGTCAGAGGGTTAAGAGTAGAGGTGTTCACATAACCCAACTCCGCATTGATCGGATCCGAGACTGGCAGATTCACGCCGGTTTCGCGTGCGTACTGGTACAGCCATGAACCGAAAAGGCGGACCTTCTGTGTCAGCACGAAGTCAAGACGGGCGGTACCGTAGTACATTTGCCGGTCTTGGGTAAAATATTGGTTGCCCGCGCCCCCGTCATTCGTGCCGAAGTTAACCGTCTTGGCCACGGTGTTGAACTGCGGCGCAAGGCCCATGAAGAACCATAGGCGGTCCTTCTTGATTGGGCCGCCAACAGTAAAGCCGGGCTGGAGGATGCGAAAGTGGTCTCCCCTCGGGTTGTAATTCTGCGATCCGGGGTCAACACCGGCACCAGCGGATGCAGCGGGATCGTAGCGCAAGAAAATGCCGTTGTTATTGGCATCCAACCCGTTGGATTCGTAGGTGCTGAAAAACGATCCGTGGTAACCGTTGCTGCCCTTCTTCATGACGACGTTGACCACGCCGCCGAGTGCGCCGCCGTGTTCGGCTTCGATGCCGGAACTCGTAATCTGGACTTCCTGAATGAATTGGAACGGGACGTTGGCCTTGGAATAGCCGCCCGAAACCTGCTCTGTGTCCTGGCCTTCCACAAGATAGCCATTCTCCGAATCCGCACCGCCGCCGACGGAGTATCCGAATTGCTGGCCATTGCCGCTGCTGCCCGGCGTCGAGCCGCCAGTGCCGCCCGCGCCGCCACTCCCCATCATGCCATTGGCAGTCATGCCGCCGAGGGGTTCGTTGCGGGCCATCGGCGCAAACTGAATGACCGACTGAAAACTGTAGCCATGGGGTTCGTTCTCAAGAACATCCTGGGTCACGTTGGTTTGATTCTGACTCGTGACGACGTCTATCACGGGAGCTGAGCCAGTCACCTCGACGACGGTGCTCGGCGCACCCACCACTAGAGTCAGGTCAAGGGTGGGAACGTGGCCTACTTCAATGACAATGCCGTCGCGCTTCAATTCGGAGAATCCCGAGGCCTTCACCGTCACCGCATACACCCCCGGGGGCAGGTTCGCGAAGTGGTACTGACCGCTATTGTCAGTCTCCAGGTTCTTCTCGCCAATCAGTGACGTACCTGTGAGCGCCACCTGTGCCTTGGAAACCAGTGCACCGCTGGGGTCTTTGACGGTTCCTTGCAGTCCGCCCGTTGTCTCCTGGGCGAACACGTGAATGCTGACCAACGGGCACGACGCCACAGCCAACAACAGCGTAACCATCAACCAACGCCTGCAATTCATTGACATCTCCTTTGAATACTTGAAAAGACGATCGGCGCGGACCGCCCTGAGGTCACAGGCGCCGACTCAACGGCGCGTATAAGTGCACTTCCACACCCATCCACGCCGGTAACCTGCGACTGAGTGACAGCAAGACAAAAAATAGGGGCGATCGTACCGAAGGGGAATGGTGGGATGACAGAACCCAGCCTCGCGCTCTGAGTCTCTTTTGCCGTTTTATCAGCGGCATCTACCGGAAATGAAATTTCACCGATGGGGGGCTACGAAAAGACAGAGGGGAGTTCTGGGGTGTGTCTCGTCCATGTCTTGCAATTGCTGCGCGATACTTCAAGATGCTTTCGAGTGAATTGGTGGAACGACCTCCAAGACCACATCAGCGTGGCGAACCCGAGAATTGATTCTTGCAAGCATTAGGCGCTTTCACAGTGAGGCTCGCTGGCCCACACTGCGAGGATAGTCGCTCAAATCGTTCTTCTGTAGTTTTAGCCTAAAAATCTGTAAGACTATACTTTCAGCGCTGGTTCAGGGCGGATTTGCCGACCAAGCTTTTATTTACATCGCTATCATCGTGGCTGCCCATGCTTATGAGTATTGAAGCGACTCCGCAGACACGAGTCGAAACAAAACCCGACGGCGTGGCGAGATTTCGCGACGGGCGTTGATTCGATTTGGACGCGCGCGACACGCCGCGCACTACCCCAGTCGGGTCGGAGGAGGCGC
>PMUM01000104.1 GCA_003166855.1 Acidobacteriaceae bacterium
GTCAAGCTGTGGCGCTCGTCCGGCAGACGTCGCCTCACTGCTGGAGGGCCGTCCGTGCCCCCGGCACGCGTACCGCTTGTGTCTCCTGACCCGTTGCTCCCCGCTTCCTCGCTTGCCTTTAGGGAGTGCTCTTCGCTGCGCTTGACGATTGCGATTTGCTTTGCTGCTGACATCACGAACCCTAACCTTCCTGCCCTCCGCCTTCTTCGGGACCGCCGGCTGATTCAGACTCCGTGTTCGGGTCTGTCTCATCGTCTGCATCGTGCCTTTTGTATGTTCCCCTCACCGACAGTAATTCTGCGTGGCTGGGCGGAAACACATAGTTCTGCACGAACCACAGCGCCTCATAGGTAAGCCGGCGGCTCGCGACCGCACGCCCGTGCTCCTTGACGAATTCGCAGAAATCATCGGCATGAATGATGCTAGCTTTCGTTCCGGCAGTGGTGAGAGAGCGCGACTTGAGCCAACCCAGGTCGATCCATTTTTGTATTTCGTCGGTGCGGGTGTGCAATGCGCGAGAGAGTGAGAACTTGGTGAACCATTCCCGTCCTGTTTTCCCGCCGATGCCGAGCCGGTGCAACATCGAGCGCACGGCCGCCGCGGGCCGCCGCAGGATTTTCGCGGCCTCTTCTACCGGCATCGCGGTGATCAGATCGAGAAGGCGTTGCTGCTCAGGCTTTGTCCATTCGCGATAGGCTCGTTTTTGATTGACGCCAAGCTCGCGCAGGAAACGTAGACAGGCGTCGCGCGGGTTCCCAGAAATCGCAGCCAGCTTTGTGACCAGCAGTCGCCGGCCAGTCTCGGTGTGCTCCTGGCTTCTGCTGGTTCGTTCCTTGTATTCTCTGGCCAGTTCTCTTGCTTCTTTAGGCCAGCGGAACATGCGGCGCTTATTCACACCGTCGGCTTCGCCCATACTGCTGCCTTCCGGGGGCTGGGTCCTGAGGGCAATTGACGTCCCGGATCCTTCTACACGCACTTGTCTCGACGCCTCCGGAATACCTCCTCTCCTGCCGCAAAAAGCGCGTGCACCTGTGTTTCGGAACACGCTGCGGGTGGAACTAGTCCACATCTTGAGCCAAATGAGAGCGGTCAGGGTACAAGCATATTTCTGCTGCTTTTCAAAAACTTTTTTGCTGCAGGAATTCGTGCAGGTGGCCACTTCCGGTGCAAAAAATCGGCCTGCGTGGCCGAGCCTCGGCCGAAGGACGAAACGTGCGGAGTACCAATCACTTGACGCAGCTGTCGGCCCAATTCCTGGGCGATGTGGGCCGAATCCAGCTATGGACAAGGAGACTCGGGCTGCGTAGAAGAGAGGTTTCTTTGCATAAAAAGTGACATTTTCCGGAACTAAGGTGTCCGCTGCCGGGTTTAACCTTCTAAGAGCAAGTACCAGCCCTGGGTGCTGCAGGCCCGCGGACTGAGGACTGCTAGCCCCCGGGCGGTTGTTATGCCAGCCATCCCCGAACCGCGCACCCAACGAGAGAACGCTATATCCCTGTGTGGCGACCATTGCTCTCGTCTGAGAAGTCTACCTTCGTCTGAACTGTTTGGTTGTCCCGCAGATTCGGTGCTATGCGATGAAATTTCGTCGTTCGTAGTTCCGCCAGTGGATTGTGGAGAAGCCCGATTGCAATCTTTCTCATGAGACTCGAATCATGTCTGACGCGCGCCGCAGAGGATTTGCTTGGAAAGAAGTTGCCGAAGTGCTCCACATGACCCGAGCTGTGGCCCGGACGACCTTCTGGCGCGAAATCAAACCCTCAAGGTCGAAGAAGCGCGAATCCCCGCCACCTGCGATTGTCATCCAGGGGGAGAGTGATTCGGACACCCTGAAGCATCGCAAGCCGAGAGCATCTCGATGAATACAGTCGGGACTGCCTTTCAAGCCGATTCGTACGTCGGGCCGGCGAGCGAAGATCTACAGGAAACGCTCCCCTCGTTTACGTTTTTGATGTATAGCTCGCTCAACGTTGATACTGAAAAATTGGGCAAGCGCAGGCGCTGCCGTTCGCCGCGCGAGGAGGGAACTGTTGCGTGGCAGTGCCGCCGGGAGTAAGGTAGAACCATGCTGTGGGTTGCGGCCCGGGCGTTACGGAAACTATATCCGATCTAGGAGACCGTCATGAAAAAGAGGATATTAGTGGGCGCGATGAGTGCATTGTTGCTTGCAACGACCAGTTGGGCAGACGACAAAGAAAAGGACGAGGATCGTCTGAAGAACGCCGGCACAGTGCTGACGGAGATTCTGAATATTCCAGACGACATTCCTCAAGATCTCCTCGATAAAGCCGACTGTGTGGTTGTTTTTCCATCGGTCCTCAAGGCTGCGTTTGTGGTCGGTGGTAGTTATGGCCGCGGTGCGATGACTTGCCGCAGGGGCGAAAATTTCAACGGCTCCTGGGGCGCGCCCTCAATGATGGCCCTTGAGGGTGGCAGTGTAGGCTTTCAGATCGGCGGGCAAGCGACTGACTTCGTCCTTCTCGTGATGAATGACCGCGGTGCGAATGGAATCTTGAGCAGCAAAGTGAAGCTCGGGGCAGACGCGTCGGTAGCAGCAGGACCAGTCGGTCGTAACGCGACGGCCGAAACCGATGTTTCGATGCGCGCCGAAATATTGAGCTATTCACGCGCGCGCGGCCTGTTTGCAGGCATTTCGCTAGAGGGTTCGACCATCCGACCCGACAACGATGCAAACAAGAGAATCTACGGGGAGAAAATCTCGGCGAAGGATATTGTAATTGCTCACGAGACGCATGTCCCTCCCGCAGCAGAGAGCCTGATCTCGACGCTTAACGCGAAGACGCCGAAACACAAGTCGCCCTAGCAGTGGTTTCTATTCAGGCCTTCCTTTATTAGCGAGCTCCTATTTCGATAGGTCCGAGATGGAGTCTGTTTATCAATCGCCTTGGCGAGTGACAGAAGCGTCGGGCAATCCCAGTTGCTCGGCCAGATAGGTCGTCATCTGCTCAGCGGTGTCGATATTGAGCAGACGTTGACGAAAGTCGTCGTCATCCAGTCTCCGTGCCAGGGACGAAAACACCTGCATGTGGGTGTTGGCCACTTCCGAACTACGAAGCGCGAGGAGGACGACCATACGAACTTGCTCGCCATGGATTGAGTCCCAATCAATCGGCTCGTTGAGCTTTAGAATACAGATCGAATTGGCCGTGACCGCGTCAGTCTTGCAGTGCGGAATGGCGAAGCCATGGCCCAAGCCAGTGGAGTATTCGGCCTCACGCGACCACAGTGCTTCTTCCACAAGATCGCGATCGTCGGTTCGGCCGGAGGTGTAAAAGGCATCCACCATTTCCTGGATGACTTCTTCTTTCGTCCGGCTCGCACTTCCGAGCAGGACGAGTTCGTCGCTGAGCAAAGGCTCGGGCTGATAGGACTGCTGCGCGGCCAGCAGGTCATCCACTTCTCCGGTCTGCGCGCAGGCGATGGCGCGATCAAGGAGGTCGGCGCAGTCCGCGGCGCGCAGCTTCGAGACGGACCGTTTGAAATCGTGGACCTCGGCGGCTGGCACGCTGATTTCGTCGAGCCCGAGACCAAGCAGGAGGGGGAGACTGCGAAGGTCCGCCGCCATCTCTCCGCACATTCCCACCCACTTCCCATCCCGATGGATTTGCTCCACGAGTTGCTGCAGGAACCGCAGGAATGCGGGATGGCGGACAGAGAAATGGGATGCGATCTTGGGATTGCCGCGATCGGCGGCAAAGAAATACTGACTCAGATCGTTGGTGCCGATGCTGAAGAAATCCACTTCTTCGCAAAGTCGGTCGAGAGCGAACGCCACGGAGGGAATCTCGACCATGATGCCAATCTTGACGTCGGGCTGAAATGCAATGCCATTGTGCGAGAGGTGTTGCTTGGCTTGCGCGACCGCTGCCTTGAACTCGACAATTTCTTCCAGGTTTGCCACCATGGGCGCCATGATTTGAACAGGCCCTACCGCCGACGCACGGAGAATAGCGCACAGTTGAGACTGCAACAGCTCGTGGTGGTCAGCGTAGATGCGAGCGCCACGATACCCCAGGAATGGATTATCTTCCCGGGGAAGATTCAAATAAGGCACTTTCTTGTCGCCACCAATATCGAAAGTGCGAATGATCAAGGGTCGGCCGCAGGCGCTGCGTGCAGCTTCCGAGTAGATCGCGAACTGCTCCTGTTCTGATGGAGCCTGTTCGCGGCCGAGAAAGTTCATCTCCGTGCGGAACAGCCCAATGCCATCCGCTCCGTTCTCGAAAGCCAGCGTCGATTCCTCTCCGGAGGAAGCATTGGCTGCAACTTCCACGCGCCGGCCGTCCGCGGTAATGGCCGAGCGGCTGGCACGGCTGGACCACGAATGTTTTCGGCGCTCCAGCGTTTTCTGCTCGCGATCATAGAACTGGCGAACTGCCGTGGAGAATTGTGGAACAACAAAGCCGCGATTGGCGTCGACTACGACCTCGCGACCGCCGGTGAGCTCCCGGCGCGCATTACGCACTCCCGCGAGAGTCGGGATCCCCAGTGAACGAGCCAGAATGGCCGCGTGAGAAGTTGCTGCCGAATGCTCCAGCACGATCGCCTTCAGCCAGCGGCGGTCGAGTTCCAGAAGTTGCTGGGGAGCCAGCGTCTCCGCCACGAGCACGGAAAGTTCGCTCAATTGGACGGCTGCCGCAGGACTGGTTCCTGAAACTTCCTCCAGCAACTGCAGACAAATCTCTTCGATGTCGGCGGAGCGCTGGCGGATGTATTCATTCTCGGAGTGTCCTAGGAGATCGATAAAGAACTCACCGGTTTCCACCACAGCCTGCCCGGCGGACTTGCCTTGCAAAACCTGTTCGGTGAGTTTCTCCACCAGGAAGACGTCGCCGGCCATCGCAAGGTCCGCCTGGAGCACCGCGATGCCGGTGGGGGTAAGGGAGTATTTGAGCTTCTCTCCAATTCGATGGCGAACCGCTGCTACGGCCTCCTTAATACGCTGCAGTTCGCGAGGCCGATCGCTGACAGGCTGGGTGTCCTCGTTCGCGGACAGGGTCATTCTCTTCAGGATGACGACACGGCCATGGCCGATACCCCGGCTTAGCGGTGTTCCGAAAATGCACGTCACTTTCGCGGCTTGCAGCGCCCGCGGCATCCTATTGCTACGAGTCGCCGGGGCCATGCCGGCTAAAGGCACATCGCAGTGAGGTAGGGTTTCTTCGACGAACCGCTGTAGGGCTGCGTGCGCGCCAGACGCATCCGCTCCACTCGAGTGGACTGCACAGCGATCCCCGTGACGGATGTCGGCCGCGATGATACCGAGTACACTCTTACAATTTGCCATCAGGCCATTCCGCAGGTTCGTCAGTGTACATTCGGATGCGAACTGATTCGCCACCTCCGCTAGGTGACTGGCAGGGCGGGCGTGCAAGCCGCTGGAGAGCGGGCACGAAAAAACGAACTGCATCGAACTGTCGGCCTTCGGCGTCATCGTCAGCGTTGGATCTTCGAGAAAATACTTTCCGGGTTCTTAAGCGCTTCCTGGAGGGGAACTTGAATGACTTTTACGCCGTTGAATCGTTCGCGGCCTTCCACCTCAATGTCGACGGCAAAAATAGCGATCTGGGCCTGGCGGATATCGTTCTCGGTCAATTTGTTTTCGATTCCCATTGCGCCTTGGGTCTCAACCTTGATTTCGTGACCGAAGGCTTTGCCGACTTTCTCCAGACGAGCCGCGGCCATATAAGTGTGAGCGATGCCCGTGGGACAAGCGGTGACGGCGACAATTTTCATGCGGGTTCCTTCTCTTCCTGTGGCAGTTCAGTGCTTCTCAGTTTCAGCAAGACAATCAGAATCGCGGTGACGAGCGTTCCCAGCACGATGGCCGCGACGTAGGCCATGCGGTGGTCGACGACGGGCAAGACAATGGGCCCTCCGTGGGGAGCGTGGTCTCCGACGCGGCCGACCATGGCAATTGCGGCAGCCACGGCGGAACCAGCAACGATACTGGGAATGACGCGAACCGGATCTGCTGCAGCAAAGGGGATCGCTCCCTCGGTAATGCCAATCAGGCCCATGGCAATGGCAGCGAGTCCAGCCTCTCTTTCTTCTTCGGTCCAGAGACTCTTGCGAAGAAGAGTAGCCAATCCCACGCCTAACGGAGGCGTACAAATGGCCGCGGCGCACGCGCCCATAATTAGGTAATTGCCTTCGCGGATCATGGCGGCGCCAAAAAAGAACGCAGTCTTGTTCACCGGGCCACCCATATCAAAGGCAATCATGGCCCCCAGAATGAGCGCCAAAACGACATCGTTTCCGGTACTCATCGACAAAAGTGTCCGGTTGGCATGATCCATAAGAAGCGCGATCGGCACTCCCAGAACCTTGATCATGAGCACGCCGACCAAGCCGCCCGCCAGAATCGGGATTACCAGAATCGGCATGATAGGACGCAAATAGCGGGAGACCGACACCTTCTTGAGTGCCTCGACCACGTAGCCTGCAACCAGGCCAGCGAGGATCGCTCCGAGAAAACCAGCTCGCACCTGTCCCGACAAGTAACCGCCCAGAAATCCTGGAAGCAGGCCCGGCTTGCCCGCGATGGAATAGGAGATATAGCCCGCGAGGACGGGCAACATCAGCATGAAAGAGGCCGTTCCGATATCCAGGATGAGTTTCAGGCGTGGGGCGGTGGAGAAGTCGGGTCCGGAGCCGGTCATTGGAGCGAAGGCAATGGCACATGCGATGAGGATGCCCCCGCAGGCGATAAACGGAATCGCATACGAGACCCCCGTCAACAGATGCTGCCGCAACTTTTGGAGTGATTTAATCATCCAGATCCAATGTTCCGAGAGAAATTCTGCATTGTAGCCACAAGCCCGTACCCGGTTCGTCAAAGAACTCCGGCAACCTTATGGGATTCGACGTCAGGCTTCCGGTTGCATCTGTCCTTGTTCGCGATCTCTGGTTCCAAGCGCCTTCTTAAGAGCGGTGGGGGCTCGCACGACCCGGGATTTCGTGGAGTTTGCAAAGACGTAGCCTCGTAGTATGTGTGATCCGTCCTAGTCTGGAAACAGGAGAGATGGAACGTTTATTGGACTAACATAACATTGCTGGAAACGGTTCCAGACGGCCGTCACCGCGAGACCTGGGTCTTGTTGTTGGCGCGGTACTCCGTGGGCGTGACCTTGCAGACTTTCTTAAAGACCCGGCAGAAATAAGCCGCATCGCTGTAACAGCAACTGGCGGCGATTTCCTTGAGCGTCAGGCTGTAGTTCTGCAGCATGAATTTCGCCCGATTCACGCGCACCAGGTTCAGATAGTCGTTGAACCGCATAAAGCCTTCCTTGCGAAACAGGCGGGAGACGTGATTGGGAGCCAGACCAAAATGATCTGCCACGCTTTCGCGGGCGATGGGGCTGTGAAAGTTCTCTTGCACGTATAAACAGATGGACTCATAGGTGCGAATTGCTTTGCGCGGTCGCTGCTTCTGGGGAGACTTGAGGAGCCGCAGACATGCGTGCAGCATGGACTCGGTGGAAAGGCGTGCCAATGGGCCCTTTGCGTGATCCGCAGCCAAAACCATCAGGGTGGAAAGAATGCTATGCGTCGGCACATCGTAGCCGCCGTGAACGCTGGCTTTCACGGCCGTCGGGGGCACCTGCGATCCACCTTTGTGTCGCACCAGGCTGATCCCGATTTGCTTCACGCCAAACAGAAAGGTGAGGACATCGACCCGGCCCGTCCAATCGGGCTTGTTCCAGGCATGATCCGGCACAAAAACAGCGTGGCCGCGCACAGGCCTGATGATCTCCGTTCGTCCGCTCTTAGCGATCTCCATAGTGTGGCATCCGGCCAGAGGCAGGGAGAGTCGCGGGAAATTCGTCACGTAAGCAAGTGGAGGAGGAGCCGTGGTTCCATCGCCAAAATGCACATGGCGGACCCTGGTTTTGCGCAGGTACTCCTCCAGTTGCTGAACGATCACTCTGCTTCCAGGGGACAGTGGCGCGATCGATTGAGTGATCCGCGGTTGCACGGAACGTTACGTTAGTGCAATTAATGTTAAATGTCTACTGTTTCTTTTCAATCGCCTAACCGCCATACTTGCCAGCCGAACTAGAGATCGCCTACCCGCGAAAACACTGTGTGAAGTCGATATGGATCGGTTGGTCGCGCGTGCGGCGAAAAACTCCCAACAATATCGTTAAGGTGGGGTCAGAATAGCTCTCATGACGAGTTTCGAAAGGTCGGTTGCGAGCCTGAAGGAGACCACAATGAATCGGGAGTTCAGTCGTCAGGAGTATTGGGGAAGAACCGCACACGAAGTGGTCGCGGGCTGCGGCGACCCAACTTTCAGATGGCTCGCAGGATCCCGCAGGAACTACCAGGCTCCCCCACTCGCTTTGATCCGAGGTGAACAATGAACCGTAGAGTCCCGCTTTTGTGTCTCGTCATTCTTGGCCTTGTTTTCCTCGCCGCCTGCGGCAAGGGCTACGACAACCCTCCCGGCACCACAACCGGGACTCTCACCGTGCAAATGGTCCAGACGCCGCCGCCCGCAATCACGGCGGGAGGAACGGCGGGCATCGTGGCCACCGTTTTGTATGACAACAAGAATGGCGGCGTGACCTGGAGTTGTGCGCCCGCTGGATCCTGCGGAACATTCAGCCCAACGACAACCGGTTATCAGATCGCAACGCTCTACACCGCTCCGACGACTGGTCCTGCTGGCGCGCTCAACGTCCCTGTAACAATTACGGCAACTTCAGTCACGGACAACACAAAGACCGCGAGTGCCACGACGACCGTGCAAGTCGCCACCCCGGCGTTGTTGAAGGGACAGTATGCCTTCGTTCTTGAGG
>PMUM01000190.1 GCA_003166855.1 Acidobacteriaceae bacterium
CCAAGCAGCGCCTGATGGAAGTACAGGAAGTGCTGGCCGAACGCGAATTTGACATTGGACGCTTCTACTACCTGCGCGAGTCCCATCCGGCGTCGATCGCGCGCCTGCAATCGCTGGTGGATAGGTACCCCCTGTACAGCCGCGCCGATGAAGCGGAATTTCTGCTGGGCCAGAATTTCGAGGGTCAGATGGCACGCATGCGGCTCGCGCCCACCTGCGACGTACACGGAATGCCCCGAGGGTGTACCAGCGAGGCCATCAAGGCCGCCTATCTGGACGAGTTCACCAAGGAAGCCTCGAAGGCGTATGACAAGATCCTGACGCGCTATCCACTAATGGATCGCGCCGATGACGCCAAGAAACGCCTCGCCGCCCTGAAGCAGCCGATACCCCGGCCCACCAAGGCCGCCGTCGCGCAGAACAAGGCCGAAATCGACAGCCGGAGCGAGGCGACGACCGTTCAGAAGTTGATGGGTCTGGTGAAGAAAGGACCAGATGTGACCCAGGCTGCCAAAGTGGGTGAGCCGAACCTGGTCGAGCCGCCTCCGCTGGGCGGCAATGAGGTCGTCCATCGAGAGACAATGGCAGTGGCGGCGGGAATGTCCCCGAACGACACCGTGGGAGTAACGATCATCAACCCCAATCAGCCGGGTGCAGCGCCACTTTCCGATGCGACTCCCCCCGGAGGTTCTCCTTTTGGAACTCCTCCGGCCGCGACCGCACCACCGGCCGCACCGGATCCTAACGAACTGAAACCAATTGCTCCTCCCGATCCCAATGAACTGAAGCCGGTCGACAGCGGAACAGACGCGGCCCTGCCTCCGCCGGTGCAGGTGAACGAGATCCATCAGGGCCAGTCTTCTTCTTCGTCCGCCACCCCGAGTGCCGACAATACCCCCGCCAGTGACAAGGATCTTTCGAGCAGCAAGAAGAAGAAAAAGAAGGGATTGAAGAAGCTCGTTCCGTTCTAACAACAGTGGTCAGCTTTCAGCCGTCAGCCCTCAGCAAGGCCTGAAATGGATTCTGCGAACCGGAAACGGAATCGTCAGAGCCGCTTCAAGCCATGGCTGTCCAGTCCCGTACGCAGTAGGTGCTGACCACTAGTAACCGGTTACCTCCCTTCTGGATCATTGACTTACGTTGTGGCTCAGGTTACCTTCGCGTTATCTCCCCTCATCAGAGGATACCTTTGGCCCGGAAGATACTACTTGCCGATGACAGCGTGACCGCTCAGAATATGGGGCGGAAGATTCTCGCGGACGCGGGATACGAAGTCATCACGGTTAACAACGGTTCCGCCGCGTTGAAGAAAATCGCCGAGGCTAAGCCGGATCTCATCGTCCTTGACGTTTACATGCCCGGCTACAGCGGGCTTGAGGTGTGCCAGCGCCTCAAGGAAGCGCAGGAAACTGCACGCGTTCCCGTTCTGTTGACCGTGGGCAAACTGGAGCCCTTCAAGCCCGAAGAAGCCAAGCGCGTGCGCGCCGATGGCTTCATCGTTAAGCCATTTGAGGCCAGTGAGTTGTTGAGCGCCCTCAGCAAGCTCGAAGACAAGATTGTGCCCCGTGGGGAAGCCTCGAAACCGGGACGCTTCGCGCGGGCGAATGCCGCCCTCGACGAAGGCCGTTACGACAAGACGGTCGCCGTCGACGAAGATTCCGGTTGGAGAAACCGGATCGCATTTCCCCCCAAGAAGAAAGAAACGGCTGCGCAAGAGGATGGCGATGATCCGGCGATGTACAACGCCATGAACAAAGACTTGCGCACCGTAGTCGAGCACAAGGTTGCGGAGCGGCCGCACGAGGCCAAGGCAAAAGAAACGCGGGTTGATCTTGGAGCCCTCGCGCCCGAAGGCCTGCCCAAGGACGTCACTCCGGAAGAGATCGCCGCGTTGGCCGCCGCCGCAGCACAAGTGAAGGGCAAGATCGCGGAAAGCAAGTCTGAGGCGCAAGTCAAAACGGAACAGAGCGCGGAAGCAGCGCAGCCCGCTCAGCCCGCTCAGCCCGCTCTTGAAACTCCCCAGGAAGTTCCCGCAAGCCGGCCGGCGGTAGCGACTTTTGCGGAACAGAAATCCGAAGAAAAGATCGACGTACCTGCTGAAAAGTCCAGCGAAGCTCCGAAGGAGGCGGCCAGCGACGATGCCCCCCGCCCTGCCGATGTGATGGCTGCCATCTCTAGCCTGGAGGCGGAGGCTGGCACATCGCACAGCACAAGTTCAGGGAACGGCTCGTGGTTGCAAGGCGCTCCCAGCCATACAGCCGACGAGCCCGTAACCATGGCAGCGGCCGCAGGCGCGCAGTCCTCAGCTGTCGTCTCGCGTTGGACAGCGGTTTCGGTTGCGCTTGCCCCAGAGGAAGCTGCGATCTCTCTCGAACACGAAATGCAGAAGGCCTACGCCGCCTTTGCCGCGGCTGAAACCGGCCACGTGGGACATACCACGGCGCCCCAGGAGACTCCGTCAACGGCGATGGAAACTGCATCGCCGGCCGCCGTCGCCGCGACCGAACCCGTTGTTCCGGTTCCTGCGACACCAGCACCGGAAGCGGTGCAGACCTTGAGCGAGGTGGCCAACGCTGCCACCGACGCGATCAGCGCCGCCGTGAAAGAACTCGAAGCGGTCGCTGCCTCCTACGAGCAGCAGATACCCTCGTCCCCTGCGGTGCAAGAGCCAGGTCCAACCGAAAAGACGGCCGAAGCTGAGGCAAAATCACCTGAGAACGCGGCCGCGATCATCGAGCCCATTTCGGTCGCTCCAGTCGAAGAAACGGCGCCTCCGCAGTTGGAGACGGCGAAACCTGTCGTAGAGGGAGTCGCGCACGAGGAAGTGAAAGCGGAGACGTCTTCCATCTCGGCGCCTCCTCCCGTTGAAGAAATTCCTGCCCAAGAATCTCCTGCCGTCAACGTTTCAGAGACGGCTGCGGCTCACCAACCGGGTTCAGAAAGCTCAGCGGACGCCGTGCACGGAGAATCCGACGCA
The DNA here is from genome assembly GCA_003166855.1 of Acidobacteriaceae bacterium. Classification (GTDB taxonomy): domain Bacteria; phylum Acidobacteriota; class Terriglobia; order Terriglobales; family Acidobacteriaceae; genus Sulfotelmatobacter. Next base: position 2,978 of record PMUM01000190.1, read on the forward strand.
TCGCAATCGACTGCCGCCGCATGGGCCAGTTGGCATCGCACCCGCGAGTCGGGCGCACCCGACGCAGCACCTGCCGAGACTGCACACCAGGAAGTTGAGCAGGAAGCCTCCACTCCTGAAGACGCGGCAGCCCGAGCCGTTGCTGCCGGCGCCGAGAAGACTCCCGAGGAAGCGACCGCGAAATCTGAGCCCGATCCCGAAGGCATTGCCAGCATCGTCGACAGCGTCCTCGCCGAAATGCGTCCCAAGATCTACGAAGAGATTTCCCGCAAGATGGGAAAGAAGAAGTAAGCTCTCCGCCTCCCGCTGTAATCCACTGCGAAATCAATCCGAGCAACAGGCGCGCCAATGGTGCACGTCCCCCTGCACATCCCCCTGCACATCCCCCTGCACATCCCCT
>PMUM01000021.1 GCA_003166855.1 Acidobacteriaceae bacterium
CTGATCAAGGAGAACACTCTCCACTCGACACGTACCCGACCTAGAGCGGGACAATGCGTGTCCCACGGGTGGCGGGGGTGCGGACAAGCAGCACGCTTGGCCGTTATTCATCTGCGATAAGAGCCGCATGCGCTAATGAGCGCTCGTGCGGATCCGCGCGGGGGGCGATCAGCAATGGTCGTCCCTACCGCGACCTCAAAATGCCCGGAGTAGGGATTCTGAGTGTAACGGCCTGTTTCCAACATCTAATTCCGAGAAGCCGACTCGGGAACATCACTAAAGGTAACAGGGCGAACCACTCTTTCGGAATCCTTCGCATGCGTTTACATGCACGAGATAATTCGGAGTGATGAGCAATTGTGAACAGCCCTGGCACACCGTTCCGTACTAGGCTGCTTCGGCGGCGACGAATAGATGTTCGCCTAAGGAGTGAAGATAATGAAGATAACAGCGCGTACCATCCTGGCCCTGGTTGTGCTGCTCGCATCGAGTACTTTCGCCAAATCCACTGGCGCGAATGTGACAATCGATCTTGGAACAGCAGCAAACTTTGGGTTGCTTGCCGGCTCGGGGATTACCAACGCGTCGGCTGCAACCAGCATTACTGGGGATGTAGGCAGTTCTCCTACACCAACCGTAACTGGACTCACCGCGTCGCAGGTGAAGGGCATTTTGTATACCTCTTCCAACGCCGCGACCGCCCAGGCTCAAACGGACCTCACCGTGGCGTACAACCAAGCAGCCGGAGCAGTTTGTGGCACAGACTTGACCGGCACGGACCTTGGGGGCTTGACGCTTGTTCCCGGTGTTTACTGCTTTTCGTCTTCGGCAACGTTAACGGGCACTCTAATCCTCGATGGTCAGGGCAACGCCAACGCCCAATGGGTGTTTCAGATTGGCAGCACCCTCACCACCGCAACCAATGCCACGGTTGCGCTCATTAACAGTGCGGTTAATTGCAATGTATTTTGGCAAATTGGCTCGTCGGCGACCATTCAAACGAACAATACTTTCAACGGAAACATCATCGCCCTCACCAGTATCACGCTGGATGGCGGTACCCTGAATGGAAGGGCACTGGCCAGAAACGGTGCGGTTACAATTTCCGCTCAGGAAACCGTCGTCGCAAGTGCATGTTCCTGCAGTGTCATGGTGAGTAGTTCCTCCGCTGGAACCGTGACCAAGATTCCGTTGCCCTACAATTGGAACTCCACCGCAACCATCATCGCCAGCGGTCTTACTTCGGCCGAGGGACTGGCCTGCAGTTCCCAGCGCCTTTACGTTGCCCAGAGTGGAGTCTTCGGGGGTCCCATGCGAATCGTGAGCCTCGACCAGCTAGGCCTGAACCAGGAGACGCTCGTGGACTTCAGTAAGGCCCCAGCACTTAGGACAAGCGGCGGACCTGAAGGCTTGAGCTTTTCAGGCCCTGCGCTATTCTTTAGCACCACGCTTGCCCAGGGACTGTCAAACACCGGCGTGTGGCAAACCTCCACAACCAAACCGAAACCGATTCAATCTGTTCTTCCTTTTGCACCCAATGGAACTTCCAATGGGGGAGGAGCGACTGCGTTTCTGACGACTGGACCCTATAAGGGAAATCTCCTGGCAGTGGACGAAGCAAACCGCAGGGTGATTCGCGTTCTCCCTCCCTTTAGAGTGGACCAAGCGGGAATCGATTTCATAACCAATCTAACCGGGCCGGTCGGACTAGCAATCAGCAAGGAAGGAAATGTCTTTGTAAGCAATACCGATGGAACCATCCAGCAGTTTGGGCCAGATGGAACTTCATTGGGCCTGTTTGCGACTACAGGTTGGCACAACATGAGCATTGCCTTCTTCGGACCGGACTTAATGGTAGCCACCAAAGACGGTCCGGTGATCGAGATCCCGCCGGATGGGATTCAGGAAATCATTGGCACTGTCGTCGGCGGCGACGGGATCGCTCTCTGCAAGTTCTGAGCGACCGTTGTGCCGGTGCCCCACCCTTGCGCGTTTGCAAGGGTGGGCACCCTAATCCCTGCGCCACAAGAAGTCGGACCACCTTTTGGCGATTGGGGCTGGCCCGGCCTTGACCAGACATTATTCTGGAGGGGGTCCCCGTCCTTGCCTCTCCGTTCTTTGGAGCGACAGGGCGGGGGCCTTTGATTGTGTGGGGCGGACACTCCTGTCCGCTGCCTTTGATTTTCTCCGCCTTTCGCGCGCGCCCCACCCGTCTCGAGCTATGTCTGTGAAACATCGCAAGTCAACGAAAGGTGTGAATTTACGGTGTCTCAAAGGGATAGGTGGCGAAAAATCGCCTCTCTAACAATGTCGGCGGTGTCAAGCACTTTTCGAGCACGGATCAAGATGCTTGACCGGGTGGTATATACGGACGGCAAAATGCTCCCTCCGCTGTGGCGTGGGCCAAGGGTTTTCAGGAAGTCTCACGTACAGACTCAGATTCTCTGAAGCGAAGCAGAAAGTCTCGCAGCCGCACAGCAGTATGCAAGGAGTTCAAACGAGCGTGGTTGGGGACGCCAACTCTTCAAAAGCTTCGCGAAGACCCCGAGTTTCGCCCCTTGCTTTTCCGCATTTTCTGCCGGCGGGCCGCCTGAAGATGTAGTCCTTGGATTAGCTCTCCTTCCTCGTTCGATCAAATTTGGCTTCGTTTGGTTTTACGGGCTCCAAATCGAACGGGGTCGAGGTTTCTGCCACAAGGCATCTGGAGACGAGCCCTTGTTCATGGGCTTAGCTTCCGAAACCGTAGCAGCGACTGCGAAATCGTCTCGATCAGTGGGCTCGGGTCTCTCGTCCCGCGATTCCGTGGAAGCTGCCGCGACAGGCTTGTGGACGGCCTGAATAATATTGGTGGGGATTGGGCTCGGAAGATCCTCCCAATCGGCTGGCGGAGCAGTTGTGTGTTCCTGTCCTGCGGGATTTGAGATTTCGGTTTCCGCGTGAAGGACAACACCGCCGCGCATCCGCTGCAGTCGCTCGAGCTCGTGCAAATTCCGAACAAAACGATTGACAATTGACGTTTGGTACCGGTCGTAGGTGTGCACAAGATGCTGAATGACCTCGGTGGTTAACGTGGCAGGAATTCCCGGATCCAGCATCCGACGCTGAGGGAATAGGGTCCGCAGGTCATTTGCGAGATCGTCTTCGTACGTCGGCTGATTTAGCACGCCGGTAAGGTACTCGGCTTCACAACGCTGGGCGCGCGGCAATTTGACCATGTCCAGCGCTATCGTCTGAACCAGAAACTTTTCGATCGAGCCCACTGGACTTTTCGCGCGCTCGAGTTCCGCGAGCACGGCGTGATAGGTCTCGCAATCGTCCATTTGTGTAAGGCCCTTAGAAAGTAGTCCATGCCTGACTGCGTTCAACTTGCTGGACGAGGTGTTGTCTGGCCCAGTTGATTTCTTAGAGTTGCGGCGATTCGAAGCAATTTGTTTTTCACTAGTCATTCTGCAATTTTCTCCTTATGCCGACCCAAACCGGTCAGGGCGCAAAGGATCTTAGCGAAATCCATTCCGGCTGATCGGACGGGCGAAAAGTATGGGATTGATGGGGCGAGTTGTTGTTCTTCTTGGAACAGCAAGGACGCCGAGCATTTGGTCCGCGAACGCACCGTTGTGCTATCGAGAACCCGAGCTCAGGCATCCCGCCTGAAACTGGGGGTTAAAGTTGACGAAGCCAGCATCCCGCTGATGTATTACAACCCTGCTGCGACGACCCGGTCACAGAGGTCCCGTGAAGCTTCCCGCTTTCACGCTCAAAGTCTCCAACGATTCGTCGCTGCATGTCAATTGACTAACTAGGTACTCCGCCGGAAACATCAACTCATATTTTGAGCACGCTTCCGAATCTGATTCCTCAGCCAATCAGTCCCCTGCCCGATGTAGTGATACCATCTGTCTGTGCAAAAGCGGGTACCTCAGTTCAAAAGACGCAGACTTTCAGCAGTCGTCAGGAAAGCGATCACCTCCTACTACACGAGCGAAGAGCACCTCGAGATAGAGCGCGCCGCGCGGCAGCTCCGAGTCAGCAAGAGCAGCTTCGTCGCATCTGCTGCGTTGAAGCAAGCGCGCAAGCTTCCTCACTGATTCCCTCTTTTAGCATTCGAAATCAACCTAAAGCACTCCTTGCATTATAATGTATACTTGTAATGTATAGAGTAGACCGAATGAGAATGTGAAATGGCAAACTTCAATCCTGACAATTTCTACCCCGACAAAAGGGTTTCCGAGCGGACGAGAATGGAGCACCATACAGATCAGCAAACGCTGGGACACCCGATTTTAGTCGGAGAACTGGTAGCCCATTTCCGCGAACATGAACTCATCGACCTCGGTGATGAGGGCAAGGCCTATTCCACGCGAAACCGCTGCAACTCAGTCCTTAATAAGTGGATTCTACCTCGCTGGCAGGCTACCAAAATCGACGAGGTTCGTACGGTTGAGGTAGAGGCGTGGTTGCGCGCCCTAAGCCTGGCCAGGGGAACTAAAGCTAAAATTAGAAAAACACTAGGACTCTTGTTCAATCACGCGGTGCGCTGGGAGTTCGCAACCAGAAACCCGATCTCAGGTCCAGTGCGCGGTTCAGGGGTCCGGCAAAGCGAGAAGCGCGAGCGGATTCCCGAGGTTTTGACCGCACAAGAATTTCGTAGATTAGAAGCCGCCCTACCGGTGCGCGAGCGTGTTCTGGTTTGCTTAGCTCTATCCATGGGCTTAAGGCGCGGAGAGTTGGCTGGGCTGCGCTGGGAGGACGTCGATGTCGAGCAACTGACGCTTACGATTCGACGTTCTGTGGTCGACCAGGTTGTGGGGAAGCTGAAGACGGAGGCCTCTCAACGACCTCTCCCAATGGATGTCCGAATCGCCAAGCTGCTTCAGGAGTGGCACTCCGTCTCGAAGTATGTTGAGTCACAGCAGTACATTTTTGCGACCGATTCGAATCGCGCCGGCGGTCAGCGTGGCAAACAGCCGGTCTCCTTGGCGAAAATCATGCGGTACCACATCCAGCGTGTAGCACTCACGGTGGGCATAACAAAGAAGATCGGATGGCATACGCTCCGCCACACTTTGGCCACGTCGTTGCACCATAATGGAGAGGGCATCAAAGTAGTTCAAGAGCTTCTTCGCCACTCCTCGTGCCGGATAACGATGGATATTTATGCGCAGGCCGTTAGCGTCGATAAGAGGAGGGCACAAAGCAGAGTAGTCGCAGATTTTGTGAACGACTTATCCACTGCCTAGTTCCTTGGTAGCGCCCCTGCTACTGCGCTAATACCTCGGGCTGACTGATTGCCCCTCACTCCTCGTTTCCCCCAAGTCGTTGAATTTAAAGACCGATTGGCGGCGCCGGTGTGCCAACGGTCGGTGCCGTCCGCGACCCACGATTTGCCCGGTTTTTCTCGCCAAGCGCGACTCCCTCCTCCGAAGAATCTGGCACACATGGCTGGTGCGCGTCTTTCGGTGGAGATTAGCTGTTGAATCCTCTCCGGCCAAACGTCACACTCCGACGTTACACGACCCACTGCTTCTGCCGCGACTCCAGAACTGCAGCTCGTCGTTTCCAAGAGGAGATCGTGCGTTCAAGCTGTGATTCGTCGACGTTGGCGAACGCAGAATCTTCTTGAAACGCATGTTTCTGTCCTCCCCCCAACCCTGTGTAGCTGCAGGACGCGCCTCAATAGATGAGCTTTAGCGAAAACTGAATTTGCCGCGAAGTTCCAGCGGTCTTGCTGATCATGCCAAACCCTGTACCCTCGATGAGGTTCGCAGGTAGGCCCATGTCGACGATGTTAAACAAATTAAATAACTCTGCGCGGAATTGCAGGTCCGCTCGCTCCAAACCGCTTTCTCGGTGGCCAATCGGAGTCGTCTTGATGAGCGCAAAATCGAAATCATAATATGCCGGGCCGCGAAATGTATTACGGCCGAGCGTTCCAAAGCGCCCGGAGTTTGGTCCGGTCCCACCCGCGATCCCGACCGGGATGGAAAAGAAACTTGCGTTGTTCGCGCCCCGTCCAAAATAATCATCGCGCGGTCGCGTTGAACTGCCGGCGCTCGAGAGGTCCGG
>PMUM01000393.1 GCA_003166855.1 Acidobacteriaceae bacterium
CATTTCGGCGCGATGTATAAATTCGCCGATGGTTCTGGCGGCTGCTACTCGGCCTCCGCAACCTGGACTGCCGCCGCCTGTACGCCGGAATCGGCGCATAACAACGCCTATGGATTCGACCTCGGCGGAGACTACGGCAAATTCTTCGCCGACGTCGTCTACCAACATTACAACCAGGCGATCAGCGTATTGAACCCCTTGCTGGGGCCTCAGAGTCCGACGGCGCCATATCAGTCGACCACCGACAGCATCAATACAAACTCCGTCACCGGGACCAATCTGATCGGAACGACCAACACCCTATATGGCATCGTGACCGACAACAACGCCATTATGGTCGCCGCCAAGTATACGTGGGACCCGTTCAAGTTTTTTGGCGGCTACGAATGGATCCGGCAGACGAACCCATCGAACCCGTTGGGCGTTGGCGCCTTGGACCAGGGCGGTTATCTCTTGAGCGGCGTCGAAGACAACAATCTTGATTCTCCCAAGATCGTGCAAATCTGGTGGACGGGCGTGAAATACGCTATCGACAGCAAAACCGACATCACTTTGTCCTGGTATCATCAGCTGCAGAACGACTTCCGTCTTCCGCCGACCTGCTGCCCGAAGCCGGTTTCCGCAGTTCCTGCGCGGGCACCCTCAACGAATGGTCGCTCTATACGGATCATCACTTCACCAAGCGTTTCGACGCTTTTGCGGGAATCGCGTATTCCTACGTGGGCGGCGGTCTGGCCATCGCCATTCCTCATGGCCCCGGCGTCCCCTATAAGTACGACAGCAACTTTGCTCCGACGATCGGTGGTCGTTTCACCTTCTGATCGCTTCCGCGTACCTGAAGCGCGCGATCGGCGCTGCGCTGCTCGTGCGTTTCCCGTTCCGAAGGCGCGACAAAACTGAGTGTCGTTCCATGCACGAGGTATGATCTTCGAAGGGTCGCCTCAACATGAACGAGTTTCCACGATTTGATCTGACCGGACAGGTGGCGCTGGTTACGGGCGCAGCGCGAGGCCTCGGCCGCGCCATCGCGCTGGCTCTAGCCCACGCGGGCGCCGACGTTGCCCTGGGGCTTCGCGACGTAAACGCGGCGGGCGATGTGCAACAAGCCATCGAAGCGATGGGCCGGCGTGCGCTGCCGCTGCAGATGGACATGACCAGCCTCGACCAGATTTTCCGGGCAGTGGATCACGCGGCCGCTCACTTTGGCCGGCTGGACATCCTGGTGAACAACGCCGGCGTAGCGCCCGAAAATCCAGCGGAGAATGTACGCGAGGTGGATTACGATCTGACGGTTGGAATAAATCTGAAAGGGACTTTCTTCGCGAGCCAAGCCGCCGGCCGGGTGATGATCCGCCAAAACGGTGGCCGCATCATAAACATGAGTTCTCAAGCCGGGTTCGTGGCGCTGCCCACCGAATCCATATACTGCATGACCAAGGCCGGCATCTCACATCTGACAAAGTGCCTGGCCATTGAATGGGGAAAGCACAACATCCTGGTGAATGCGGTGGCTCCCACTTTCATCCGTACTCCCGGAACCGAAGAGTACCTTGCGAATCCCGCGGTCCGCGCCGATGTGGTGGAACGAATCGCGGCCCTGCACCGGATTGGAGAGCCCATGGACGTCGCCGGCGCGGTTGTATTCCTGGCTTCGCCCGCCGCGTCTCTGATTACCGGACAGACGCTGTTGATCGATGGCGGATGGACGTCCAGGTAGAAGTAGGACAAGCCTCCGGCTTGTCCCCTCGGCAAGCCTGAGGCTTGCACTACGCTGAGAAAATCGGAAGATATTGCGCCGCTACTATTGTTTGGGAACCTGGCCCTGCATTGGCAGGAGTGCCAACGCGGCGAACTAGCGGATTCCCCGCACCCGCGCTGAGAACGCCTCGTAAGCTTTCGGATTCCCGCGATTCACAAACTCGATCGCGGATTTCGAAACCGTCTCCAGGTTGGCCATTATTTTTGGATTACCAAATGCTGTTCGCCACTCCGGCAGAATGTCCCGGATCTTTTCCCAGACGAACAGCAGTTCCTGGCCACTCTGGAAAAACAATTCCTGATGCAGAACACCCGCGGTAATGAACGACGCGACCATCTCCCAATAGGTGGTTACCATGCGGAAGTAGGCGTCCTGGTCGGAGCCTGGCGGGCACAGCTCCATCTTTTCCGCCCACGTTCGGGCATTAAACTTCGCAAACCACTGGCGGCCCTCGCGCAGTTTTTCTTCGCGGCGCATCTCATAGAGCCGCATGATCAGCTTCACATCGTCATAAGTAGCCTGTGTATCCATAAGGTCCAGTGTATCCGCAAGAGAACTTAGCGGGCTTGCCCGCACCACATCGAAGGAAGATTGTGACCGCTACGGTTTTCACCAAAGAGGACGAGCTACACTGGCTGGCGCTGCGGCTGATCCCGGGCCTCGGCTGCCGCAAAGCAAACCAGGTCCTCAGCCAGTTCCGGACTCCACAGGGCATCTTCCGGGCCTCGCGCTCGGACCTGGAATCGAGCGGCCTATCGGGCAGCGTGGCTCAGACCATCGCCAGCGGTTGCACGTTTGAAGACGCTGTGGATCAGCAGCAGAAGATGCTGGAAACTGGCGCGCTGCTGATCCCCATATCGGATCCGAGGTATCCGCAGAGGCTTAAGGAAATCTTCGACCCTCCGATCGTGCTCTTTGTGCGCGGGCGCGTGGAACTGCTCCACTCGGTGATGCTGGGCGTGGTCGGCACCCGGCGGCCTACAGCCTACGGAATAGCGGCGACACAGCGCTTGTCACCCGATCTGGCGCATGCCGGCCTCACCATCGTAAGTGGAATGGCGCGCGGTATCGACACGGCCGCGCATCGCAGCGCGCTTGAGGTGGGTGGCGACACGGCGGCGGTATTCGGGTGCGGCGTCGATCTGATATACCCAGCCGAGAATCGCAAGCTGTCCACCGAGATCGCCGAAAAAGGTCTGCTGATTTCCGAATTCCCTATGGGCTCGCCGGCTTATCCGCAGAACTTTCCCATCCGCAACCGGATCATCAGCGGGATGTCGGCCGGTGTGCTCGTCGTCGAAGCCGCAGAATATTCCGGCACGCGCATCACCGCTCGCTGCGCGCTCGAACAGAATCGTGACGTTTTCGCCGTGCCCGGGAACGTCACCAACAAGAATTCCTGGGGACCGAACACGCTCATCAAACAAGGCGCCAAGCTGGTCGCGACCTGGGAAGACGTGTGGGAAGATCTCCCGGCTGAAGTACGACTTGCATTGACTCCGTCCGCCTCGCCTGAATCCTCAGGCTCCTCCTCCGCATCTCTATTCCCGGACGAAGGGCTCCCTCCTCACGAAAAGCGAATCCTGAGCCTGCTGAAAGCAGACGAAGCCACGCACATCGACGAAATTGTCGAAAAGCTGGAGAACGACTTGTCGTCTTCCGAAATCTTCGCCGCCCTGTTCGAACTGGAACTGGCCGGCAAAGTCAGGCAAATGCCGGGGAAGAATTTTGTGAAAAGCTTCTAGCTTCGAGCCATGAGCTTCGAGCTACGAGTTGCAAGCGACCGCATTTGAGTATGGTGGAGGGCGCGTGACGGATTTCAAACAGTTGAAAGTATGGCGGAAGGCACATGAAATGACGCTGGAGACATATCGGGTTACGGCAGCCTTCCCGAGGGAAGAGATGTACGGGTTGACCAGTCAACTCCGTCGGGCGGCCGCTTCGATTGGGGCGAACATTGCCGAGGGTTGCGGCCGCCGATCGGAGGGCGAGATGTGCCGCTTTCTACAGATCGCGCGTGGATCGGCTAGTGAGACGGAATATCATTTTCTACTGGCGAGGGATCTCCACTTTCTCGCTGAGAAGGATTTTCAGATTTTGACTCGGAAGTCCGATGAACTGCAGCGCATGTTGACCGGTTTGATACAGAGCGTTCGGTCCCCAAAAAGCGCATAGCCTGGACTCGTAGCTCGTAGCTCGAAGCTCGCAGCTTCCGTCCAGTAACTTGTTGCCAGCTTGACATTCGTGCTAGCTTCGAAACGGACTACAGAAAAATTGAGGATCCATTGTCAAAGGGTTTAGTCATTGTCGAATCGCCGGCCAAGGCGAAGACCATCCAGAAATATCTGGGCAAGGGTTTCACCGTCGAAGCCTCGCTCGGCCACGTGAAAGATCTGCCCAAGAGCACTCTGGGCGTCGATATCACCAACGGCTTCCAGACCGATTACGTCGTCATCCCCGGCAAAGAGAAAGTTGTCGCCAAGCTGAAGAAGCTGGCGGCCTCGGCCGACTCCATCTATCTAGCGCCTGACCCGGACCGCGAAGGCGAGGCGATCGCCGCCCATCTGGCGTTCGAGCTTGGCGACAGCGGCAAGGGCAAGAAGAAAGCCAAGAAGCTGAAAAAAGGCGAGGAAGCACCTCCTCCGCGCATTCAGCGCGTTACCTTCAACGAAATCACCAAGCGTGCCGTGCAGGCTGCGTTTGAACATCCGCGTGCCATCGATCAGAACCTGGTCGACGCCCAGCAGGCCCGCCGGGTACTCGACCGGCTGGTGGGCTATCAGGTTTCCCCACTGCTTTGGGATAAAGTCCGCCGCGGTCTCTCGGCCGGCCGGGTGCAGACCGTCGCACTGCGCCTGATTGTCGAACGCGAACGCGAGATCAAGGCGTTCCAAAAAGTCGAGTACTGGACCATCGACGCGCACCTCGCCGCGAGCAAGCCGCCCGCCTTCGACGCCCGCTTTGTGGGCAAGGGCGAAGAGAAGGTCGAAGTCACCAACGGCGAAGACGCCGAAAAGATTCGTGCCGCCCTGGAAACAGCCGACTGGGTCGTCCGATCGGTCGACAAGAAAGAGCGCCGACGCAACGCCGCGCCTCCTTTCACCACCAGCAAGCTGCAACAGGACTCTTCCCGCAAGCTGCGCTTCAGCGTGAAGCGCACCATGATGATCGCGCAGCGCCTCTATGAAGGGGTGGAACTTGGCGAAGAAGGACTCGTCGGTCTCATCACCTACATGCGTACTGATTCGACCCGAGTTGCGCCCGAGGCGATCCAGGAAGTCCGCGAATACGTCGGCAAGGAATATGGCCCGACCTACCTGCCCGAGACACCCAACACGTTTAAAGAGAAGAAGGACTCGCAGGGAGCCCATGAGGCGATCCGTCCGACTTCGGCGATGCGCCATCCCGACCAGCTCAAGCAGTACTTAAAAGAAGATGAATTCAAAGTCTACAAGTTGATCTGGCAGCGCTTCGTGGCTTCGCAGATTAACCCGGCGGTCTTCGATCAGACGACAGTCGACATCGACGCCAAGAACGGCAACGAAGTTTTCTGGTTCCGCGTCACCGGATCGGTGCTCAAGTTCGACGGCTTCCTCCGCGTCTACGAAGAGTCGAAGGAAGGCAAGGACGAGGAAGACGAAGAACTGAAACACAAGCTGCCCGCGCTCGAAGCCGGACAGAAGCTCACGCTCAAGGAACTGAAGCCCGAGCAGCATTTTACCGAACCGCCTCCGCGCTACAACGAAGCATCGCTGGTGAAGGAACTCGAAGAGCGCGGCATCGGCCGGCCCTCAACGTACGCCGCGATTCTCACGACCATTCAGGAGCGCCAGTACGTGCAGAAGGTCGGCGGAAAGTTCTCCCCGACCGAGATTGGCTTGGTCGTGACCGATCTGCTGGTGGAAAACTTCCGCGACATTTTCGACGTGGAGTACACCGCGCACCTGGAAGAAGAACTTGACCAAATCGAGGAAGGCAAAGAGACGTGGCAGGACACTCTCGCCGATTTCTATAAGAAGTTCCTGAAGGATCTCAAATATGCCGAAAAGCATATGGAGAACATCAAGCGGATGGAGAAGCCCACAGATGAGAAGTGCGAACGCTGTGGCGCTCCGCTGGTCATCAAATGGGGCAAGCACGGATCGTTCTACGCGTGCAGCACCTACGATAAAGAAGATAAGAACACCTGCACCTTCACCAAAGAAAATCCCATCAACCTGCCCGACCTCGATTCGGCCGACGTGCAGGAAACCACGCAGGAGGAGTACTGCGAAAACTGCGGCCGCGTGATGGTTTTGAAGCGCGGGCGCTTCGGCCAGTTCATGGCCTGTACGGGGTATCCCGACTGCAAGACCACGCGACGTTTGGATCAGGGCAAGAAGGTGCCTGACATTCCGCTCGACGAGCTTTGCCCGAAGTGTGGACGCAACATGATGATCCGCCACGGGCGTTACGGCGAGTTCACGACCTGCAGCGGGTACCCCGAGTGCAAGTATGTGAAGCAGAATTACATCGGCGTAAAGTGTCCGGACTGCAAAGACGGCGACCTGGTCGAGAAGCGGGCGCGCAAAGGGAACACGTTCTACGGTTGCGGAAACTATCCCAACTGCAAGTTCACTTCGGCGCACAAGCCGATCGCGGAGAAATGTCCTGCGTGCGGCAGCGAATACCTGGTCGAAAAGAACCTGAAGGCCGGACCGGTGATCGCGTGTCCCAACAAGGAATGCGACTTCGAGCGGCCCGTGCCGCAGCCGGATGCGGCGGCGACCTCGGCGTAAAGAATCATCGAAAATGTTTTGCTTCTCGGGCGCTCGTCCGCTCGTCTAACTTTTCCAACAGCGTTTATCTGAACGGAGAGAATAATGGCTAAGAAACCTACCCTATCCGATGCCCACCTGATTCTGGAACTCTACGAGTTGCGCCGCGAAGCCGAAATGCGCAAAGCCCGCAACTGGTGGGGCGCCGAATTTTTCCCCCAGAGCGCGGACGACGTGATGAATGTCGCCTTTGCCATGGGAGCGCAGGAAAATAACTGGTTCCGGCAAGTAGCTGGCTATTGGAACATGGCCGCGTCGTTTGTGCTGCTGGGAGCCTTGAATGAGGAGCTGTTCCTGCAACCGTCGGTGAGCGGCGAGATGTTCCTGATCTTCGCCAAGGTCCAGCCCTACATCAAAGAGCTGCGCGAAAAGGTGGGCGATCCTTATTTCTTCCTCAACATCGAGAAAGTCATCACCCACACCAAATGGGGGCGGGACCGCCTGCAATTCATGGTCAAGCGCGTGGAGACCATGCGCCAGAAGCGCGCCGAGCGTAAGGCGAGTTAGACTTCCCGTCCTTCGGTTCTCGGAATGTCCGGCAGCCCATTTCGTGTGCGTGCAGTCACTTCCCGCGACGCCGCATCTGTTATCCTAACTGGCTGTGCGGATGATCTGGTGGTTTCTGATACTGGGCGTGAGCACGCTGGTCGTAGTGTGCGTGGCCATCGCCCTGTATGTGCGTTTGCGTCGGCATCTGCAGAAGGCACACGTCTCACACGACGCCCCGTTAAGTGAAGTTGAACGCCCGCGCCAGCCCGAACAGCACTGAACGCGGAAGATGGCTGCGATTGGAGGTTCTGTTATGGCAAAGACTGCGATTCAAATTCTAAGCACTCCTCAAGAGAGGGCTCTTGAAGCTTCGCGCCAGGTTGCGCTCGTTGTAGGCGCGAGCTTGGTAGTGGCGCTGTGCGCCCGGATCACGATTCCCTTGATGCCCCTAACGCCCGTTCCGCTCACCGTGCAGAACATGGGTGTCCTGCTCGTCGGAATGATGCTGGGCAGCCGTCGAGGCTTCGCGGCGCTCGCGCTCTATTTGGCCGAAGGCGCTGTCGGCTTGCCTGTATTCAATCCCACCGGGCTAGGCGGGATCGCCCAGTTGTTCGGTCCCACGGGTGGATTTTTGATGGTGTACCCATTCGTCGCCTTCGTTGCCGGCTATATCTTCGAGCGTGGCACCAAGAGTTTCTTGCGCGCTGCCATCGCCGGACTCCTCGCTGAGATATTGCTCTTCGCAGGAGGGCTAACCTGGCTGTACGTCTTCACGCACTCGCTAGCGAAGGCGGCCTATCTCGGCCTGTACTGGTTCCTCGCCGCGGAAGTGATCAAAGTGATGTTAGCCGCCGGCATTGCGACCCGCTGGCGCAGCACGGCGGCAAGAAGCGAAGTCAAGCAGTAGATTCCTGGAGAGAAGATGACAGTAGTATCCGAAACAACCAAAGCGCCGGGCAGCAGTTCCGCTGGGCAAGCCCGCGAGATTACCGTCGCCCACAGCCCCGATTCCGACGATGCCTTCATGTTTTACGGCCTGGCCACGAACAAGGTTCGCACCCCGGGATTGCGCTTCACGCATACCCTCTGCGATATCGAGACGCTGAACCAGAAGGCGCGCGAAGGCGTGTATGACGTCAGCGCGATTTCGTTCCACGCGTACCCGTACGTGCAGGACAAGTACGCGCTGATGACCTGCGGCGGCAGCGTCGGCGAGGGTTACGGTCCCATGATCGTCTCCCCGCGCCCGTTCACCGCGGCAGAAATCAAAACCAAGCGCATCGCTGTTCCGGGCAAGCTCACCACGGCCTTTCTGGCGTTGCAGTTGTTTGCTCCCGGCATCGAGACCGAGGTCGTCCCGTTCGACCAGATCATCCCGCAGGTGCTCGAAGGCAAGTACGAGGCCGGCCTGATCATTCACGAAGGCCAGTTGACCTACGACAAGTCGGGCCTGCACCGCATCGTGGATCTCGGCAAGTGGTGGGGGAAGGTGACCGGTCTTCCGCTGCCCCTGGGAGGAAACGCAATTCGCCGCGCCCTCGGTCCCGAATTGATGCCCACGGTCACAGCAGCCCTGCGCGAGAGCATCCAGTACGGACTCGATCACCGCGAAGAAGCTTTGTCTTACGCCATGCAGTTCGCCCGCGATCTCGACACGTCGTCCGCCGACAAGTTCATCGGGATGTACGTGAACGAGCGCACCCTCGACTACGGCCCCGACGGCCGCGAAGCCGTCCGCCGCCTGCTCGACATGGGACACAAGGCAGGTATCATCGGGCCGGAAGCGAAAGTGGATTGGGTGTAGCTGCGATCTTCGAGACTCGAGCTATGAGCCCTGAGCTCTCGTTATTCATTAAGCCGCTGCGACTACCCGTTAGGAACCACAGCAAGTAACGGCTCCCTTTTTGCTGGCAACTCGTAGCTCAAAGCTCGCAGCTTGTAGAACGAATTGTCGCCATGCCCAGTACCGTTGCCCCCCAAACCCTCCTCATCGACGCGGACGACACGCTCTGGGAGAACAACATCTACTTCGAGCGCGCCATCGCGAAGTTCATCTCGTTCCTGAATCACCACGAGTTCTCTCCCGAGCAAGTGCGCGAGGTGCTCAACGACGTGGAGCGCGAATGCATCGTGAAGCACGGTTACGGCTTGCACAGTTTCGCGCACGCGCTGGTCGATACTTTCGAACGCCTGAGTGCCGGCCCGGTCACACCTGAGTCGCACGCCCAGATTCACAGTTTTGCGCATACGATCTCCGCTCATCCCGTCGAGCTTTTGCCCGAGGTGCCTGAGACCCTGCAGTATCTATCGCAGCGACACGATCTGATTCTGATGACGAAGGGCGCGATTGCCGAGCAGTCGGGGAAAGTCGAGCGTTCCGGCCTGAGGGAATATTTCGCCACGGTTGAGATCGTGGCCGAGAAAGATCCGGTGGCCTATGCGCGCGTTGTCGAGAAGCACGACCTCGAGCCCGATACGACGTGGATGGTCGGCAACAGCCCGAAGTCCGACATTAATCCCGCGATGGCCGCGGGCCTGCACGCCGTCTTCGTGCCGCACGGTAACACCTGGATCCTGGAGCACGAAGAAGTCAACCCCGCTCCTCCGACGCAGAAACTCCTCATCGTCGGCAGCTTCGCCGAACTGCGCGAGCATTTCTGAATCTCAACCATAGAGGACGCTGAGAAAAAGCCTCTGTGTCCTCCGCGTCCTCTGTGGTTGAAAGCGTTTACGCTGGAAAAGCAACGTCGTTGCGCCCGCCATGGCCCGCCAGTGGCGGAATCAGGCTCGTCACGGTGTTTTCATCTTCGTCAATACCGCATCAAACTAACCAACAAGCGCTCTCGCGTTGAGCATTTCCCGCGTGTTACCCTCGTCTTGCTCTGCGATCTGGCTCCCACTTCGTCAGTGGCGATTCAGACACACAATTTACGGCGGCTGTTGCACACGGTTGAGGCGTTATCCGAACTCGGTCCCGCGCTAACAGCGGAGCGCGAGTTTTCGGAAACGTCGCGGCTGATGCTGTCAGCCATCATGGAAGCGGCGGGCGCGCGCGAAGGTGTGCTCCTGCTCTTCAATGACAAGCCCGCCATGCTGACGTCGGCCTCGGCACAGGGATTCGCCCTGATGCCCGATCCCGCCTTCATTCCTCTCCTCCCCAAACATGTGCATGCGCTCACCGCGGCGCGTGGGCCCATCGTACTCAACTCGTCCACCTACTCGGTGTTCCTGAGTTCCAACGGCAACGTCGCGCCGGAATTGTTCAAGTGCCTCGCTCCACTGAAAGCCGGTGGACGCTTGGCCGGAGTGGTCGCTCTCGGCCGACGTCCTGGCGACGCGCTCTACGAAGACAGCGAACTCGACGCGCTCGAACTCCTCTGCAGCTACATCGCGCTGGCCGTGCAGAATCACGCGCTGACACAGACCATCGCGCAGCGTGTTTCTGAAAATCTGCGGCTCATGGCCTCGTTGCACGGTTTCTACGACAACGCGCTCGAGGCGTTCGCTACCGCCATCGACGTCAAGCACGTCAACATTCACGGACACTCGCTGCGTGTCGGCCGCTACGCCGCCGCCATCGGCGAGGCCATGGGGATGGAATCGAGCGACGTAGCGGCGCTGCGCAGTGCCGGATATCTGCACGACATTGGAAAGGTCGCCGTCGATCGCCGCCTGTTTGGCAAGCCCGGAGCGCTCAATCCGGAAGAGATCCGCGAGATGGCGGACCACACCACCGTCGGCCACCAGATCGTCAGTAGCGTGCAATTTCCCTGGCCCAGGATTCCCGAGGCCGTGCGCTGGCATCACGAGCGCAGCGATGGCTCCGGCTATCCCGACAAACTCGGTCAAGACGACGTGCCATTGTCCGTTCGCATCGTGGGCGTCGCCGACTCGTTCGATGCCATGACCAGCGCTCGTCCCTATCGCGCGCCCCTGTCGGTAGGGAGCGCCCTCAGCGATCTGGTCCGATTGGCTCCCGATAAATTCGATCCGAACGTTGTGCAGGGATTGCTGATTCAAGTGCGCCGCGACGCGGTGGGCAGCAACCGAACGCCGTTTCTCGACTCCATGCAAGTGAACATCGCCGCAACCGACATCGACCAACTCGCCGCCACTCTGCAGTACAAAGTATCGCGAGGCCGGATGTATCTCACCAAAGAGAGCGGGCACTAGCCTCGTCCCGACCCGTTGCGCCTCCAAAACCCTTATCCTACAATCACTTTCAAGCCCTCCCGGAATCACCTCGGATAGCAACTTTTTCGCCCGTGAGGGTTCATAATGGAAAGACCTGCTCGGTGGGGGAGTCTTGATGAGATCCAGTTTTGGGCGCTCCAGCCTTGGGAAGCTTGCGCTGTTTTTGCTCTGCCTGAGCCTCGCGTGCGCAGTCCCGCAACTGCTCGCCAAGAAAAAAGACAAGGCGGGCGATGACGGCCCGAACGAACAGAAGCGCGCGGTGCAGGCGCTCAATCGTCTGACGTTTGGTCCGCGGCCGGGCGATATCCAGCAGGATACGGCGATGGGCGTCGACCGCTGGATCGATCTGCAACTTCACCCCGAAAAGATTCCAGATAACGCCATCGAAGCCCGCCTGGCGCCCTTCCGCACGTTGCGCATGAGTTCGAAGGAGATCGTCGAGGAATTCCCCGACAATCAGATGATCAAGCAGTACATGGACGGCAAGAAGTCGATGCCTTCCGATCCCGCAAAGCGAGCCGTGATTGAGGTGCAGATCGCACGCCTTGAGGAAAAGCAGCAGAAGAAGACCGATAAGAGTGAGAACCGGCAAAACCCGAACGCCGGAAGAGATGAAGCTGCCGCGACTGCTCCCGCTCCCGCCGGACCCTCCGCAAACGATACCGCCAAGACCGCCGAAGAACTCGCCGCAGCTGCCGCGGCCAGTCCGGACGCCACGCCCGCTGATAACAATTCGATGAACGGGATGAGCCCCGCGAACGCCGACGAACACTCCACGGCGCCTGCGAACGAAATGTCCATGGCGCCGGCTAAGGCGAAGACGACGCCCGCGGACGATGCGGAAGCCCGCCGCCGCGAAGATCGTCTCTACGCCGACTTGAAGATTCAGGGGCTCATGGATCTCTCGCCAGACCAGCGCTATAAGAAGGTCATGGCGATGTCGACCGCCGAGCAAGTAGTCTTCGCCGACTCGCTGCGCGGCGGTAAAGGCCAGGAATTTCTCGACGGCATGGAGCCCAAGCAGAGAGAGACGCTGATGGCCATGAGCAATCCGCAGGCCGCCGTCCTCTCGGAACTGGTTCAGGCCAAGGTGCTGCGGGCGATTTACAGCGACCGCCAGCTCGAACAGGTGATGACCGACTTCTGGTTCAATCACTTCAACGTCTTTGTGGGCAAAGGCCCCGAGCGCGTGCTGATTACCAACTACGAGCAGAACGTGATTCGCCCGCGAGCGCTCGGCAAGTTCGAAGATCTCCTCGTCGCGACCGCCAAGAGTCCAGCGATGATGTTCTACCTCGACAATTGGATGAGCGTCGGGCCGAACTCTCCTCAGGCTGAGGGCGTGCCTGCGCGGCCGATGCGTCCGTATGGCCCTTACGGCCGTCCGCGCCGCTTTCCGCAGCAGCCGAATCCAAACGCGAAACGTAAGCAGGCCAGCGGATTGAATGAGAACTACGGCCGCGAGTTGTTGGAACTGCACACGCTCAGCGTGAATGGCGGCTACTCGCAGCGCGATGTCACCGAAGTTGCCAAAGTCTTCACCGGTTGGACCATTGAAAAACCTTACGAAGGTTTGGGATTCAAGTACGAGCCTCGCATGCATGAACCGGGCCCCAAGTTTGTTCTCGGACATCGGATCAAGCCCAAGGGAGAAGACGAGGGCAAGGAAGTGCTGCACATGCTGGCAACCAGCCCGCAGACCGCGCACTTCATTTCGTTGAAGCTCGCGCAGCGTTTCGTCTCCGACGATCCGCCGCCTGTGCTGGTCGACCGCATGGCGAAGACGTTCCAGAAGTCGAAGGGCGACATCCGCGACGTTTTGACGACTTTGTTCCATTCGCCGGAATTCTGGGCTGACACCACGTACCGCGCCAAGGTCAAAACGCCGCTCGAGTTTGTGGCCTCGGCCGTTCGCGCCACCGGCGCCGACGTCGACGACGCATTTCCTCTCGCCCGCCAGATCGCCAACTTAGGCATGCCGCTCTACTCCGCGCAGCCGCCCACGGGTTACTCGATGAAGGCCGATACCTGGGTGAGTTCGTCCGCGCTGCTGGGCCGAATGAATTTCGCGCTGGGCATGACCTCGGGCAAGATCCGCGGCGTGAAAGTGGATGCCGGGCAGTTGGCGGGAGGTCCGCCTCCGCCTGCGGACGCAACCATGGCGCTGTCCGCTCTTGAATCCAAGCTGCTTGCGGGTGACGTGTCGAAGCAGACGCACGACTCGATCATGGCGCAGATTGAAGCGCCCTCGAAAAATGCGCTGGACAGGCAAGACAAAAAGAGCCCGCCGGGCAAGCCGTCAACACCGCCGGACACGAGCACGATCGCGGGCCTGCTGTTAGGTTCGCCGGAGTTTCAGAAGAGGTGAGAAAGCTGTCAGCCCTCAGTTGTCAGCTGTCAGCTCTTCTCCAAATAGATTTGTTTCACTGAAAGCTGAGAGCCGGGGTACACCATGTCCATCACGCGTCGCATCTTCCTTCGCAACAGCGCGCTGGCCGTCGTTGGGACGGCCGCGGTGCCGGGCTTTCTGACCCGCGCGGCTTTCGGTGCCGTCGAGACGCCCGGCCGCAACAAGCGGCTGGTCGTCATCTTCCAGCGCGGCGCTGCCGATGGATTGAACATCGTTGTGCCCTATGCCGAGCCGCAGTATTACGCGATGCGTCCCAGCATCAACATTCCTCGCAAGTCGGTAATTGATCTCAATGGATTCTTCGGTTTGCACCCGTCGCTGTCAGCCTTTCAGCCGCTGTGGCAACAGGGGTACTTGGCGATCGTCCACGCCGCGGGCTCCCCGGACACGACGCGCTCCCACTTCGACGCGCAGGACTTCATGGAAACCGGAACGCCGGGTGTGAAGATCACCGAAGACGGATGGCTCAACCGCTCGCTTCACAGCATGCCATCAACGCCGCAGAACTCTCCGTTTCGCGCGATTGCGCTGGGGCCGTCGGTGCCCCGCATCCTCAGCGGCTCCGAGCCCGCTGTCGCGATGAACAACATCAACGACTTCTCAGTTGGCGGAAAGAAAGCCTCGCCCGCCGCCAGAGCGTTTGAAGCGATGTACGACCACTCCTCTGACAGCGTCCTTCACGGTACCGGCGAAGAAACGTTCGACGCGGTGAAGATGCTGAAGACCGCGGATCCCGGAAAATACGCGGCTGCTCCTGGCGCCAATTACCCCAAGGGACGTTTCGGCGACAGCCTGCGGCAACTAGCGCAACTGATTAAAGCGAATCTGGGCGTGCAAGTGGCCTTCGCCGACATCAGCGGCTGGGACCACCACGTCAATGAGGGCTCGACCGAAGGCCAACTCGCTAATGTGCTGACCGAGTTCTCGCAATCTCTCGCGGCATTCTGGGTCGATCTGGGCGATCTGATGGAAGACACCGTCGTGGTTACTATGTCGGAGTTCGGCCGCACGGCTCGGGAGAACGGCAACCGCGGTACTGACCACGGCCACGCCAACGTGATGTTCGTCATGGGTGGTCCGGTGAAGGGTGGCAAGGTCTACGGTCGTTGGCCCGGCCTCGACCAGTCACAACTTTACGAAGGCCGCGACCTGGCGTTGACCACGGACTTCCGACAGGTGATCGGAGAAGCAGTCGCCCACCACATGGGCAACAAGAATCTGGCCAACGTTTTCCCGGGCTACGACAATCAGCCGGGGAAATTCCTGAAGGTTCTGGGATAAGGCTGCTTCAGGCTCGGTGTCTCAGATCGGAATCGACTTGTCGCTGCGTTCAGGTCTTGCGTGGAGGAACGAGTAAGTTATGCAGAAAGATATCGAATAAAAGCCCGCCAAGGTAATGAATATGCCACCGAAGTGGCGCCGGATGGTGAGAGCTAAACCCGCGAGAAACACTGATACCAGGAAAATCCGAAGTCCAACCCGCATCCAACGCGGACAACCGCGAAACACTCCCTTCCACAGTAGTCTGTCCCTGAGATTGGGGGCTAGTTTTTCCACGAGTAAGTTTGTCGGAATCCCCACGACAAACATGATTGCGAAAAGCATTTTGGTGACACGCAGCTTCAATTCGACGTCCGCGTCGAAACCGACGACCAGGAAAATAAGGCTGGCAACCGTCCCGGCGGCTGACAACAGAAGCATCGAGTATGTCACGACCCTCGGCATTTCGCTGATCAAACCAAATCGATCATCACATCGCCGTTCTCGATCTTCACCGGATATACCGCAACCTTCGCGCTGGCGTTATGCGCAGCCTCGCCGGTCTTTGGGTCCCATGCCCAGCCGTGCCAGGGGCAGACAACCTTGCCGTTCTCGATCATGCCCTCGCCCAGCGGGCCGCCGCGATGCAGGCACACATTGTCCATGGCGCTGTAGGTCCCGTTCACGTTGGCGACGCAGATCATCTTGTCGCCGCACGGGAACTCCTTGGCGGTGTCGGCGGCAGGCAGTTCGGATTGGGTGGTCAGTTTGGTGAAGTTCGGCATGATCGATCTAATGTCACACAGTCAAGACGCCGGTTACAACTATTGGGTCACCGCCATCATAGTACCGACCACGGTGATCGCGACCGACAGCAGGACGACGCATGACCAGACGATGGCCGGGATCTTTAGAGTTCCTTTGCCTAAGAAACCTAGAACGATACCGGCCGTTCCCAACAAGAGTCCTGCTACGACGGCAACCATGAAGAGTGTCGCGGCCAATGTGCCGTCCCCGCGATAATGCATGACGACGGTGAGAACCAGGTCGCACACTACCGATATCGTCGCACACAGAAAGCCCGCAAACGCTGCTTTCTCGCGCCATCCCGACCAGACGCGTTTGACTCGCAGGACCCATGCCCACGTGCCAACCAGAAGGACGCCTTCCGAAATGGCGATGATGTCACCGGCGTCCATGATCTGGATTGAGTGGACAGCCGAGGCGGCTATCCCTACACGAAACTGGCTGACAGCTGATGGCTGAGAGCTGACAGCTTACTTCGGCTGCAGCGTTTGCGCGATCATCACCTGGCGCTTGAAGTTCTCGACCATGTTGGGATCGAGGCGGACTTCAGTGGGCTTCTTCGCCAGCGTCATGGTGTCGATCTTGTCCTGCAGTTTGAGCAGCGCGTAGAACAGGTTCTCGGGACGCGGCGGACATCCGGTGACGTAGACGTCGACCGGGACGATCTTGTCG
>PMUM01000244.1 GCA_003166855.1 Acidobacteriaceae bacterium
GTGATGGTCTTGCCTTCGGATTCGGGATCATCTTCGTCGGCGTCCTTCTTCGGTTCGCGGAGGATCGCTTCAACGTGGGTCCAGTCGCGGCTGGTTTCGATGATGACGAGTTCGTGTCCACGGCCAGCTTCGCCGAGTTTGGCGGCGTCATTAGCAGGAGAGACGCGGATGGTTTCTTCGTGGACGAGCGTGCCACGTTGCGCCTGGGCGGAGGCGAAGGGTGTGGAAAAAAGAAGCGACGAGGCAAGGGTGGCGAGGAAAATCATCGTTTCCCAAAATGGGAAACGGGGTTTCGAGGGGGGTACCCCCCCTCCCCCCCGGTCTATTGGAATCATGGGATTAGCTGGAAATCGCGCAAAAATCCTAGAGTTGCAATGAGTTGCGGGCAAAATCTTCTCAACAAAGGACTTACGGTCGCTGTCGGGCGCTGCTGTCATAGGAATCCTTTGGGCGTTCTCAGGATCATCATTCTTCTGGTTGAAGTCAAGGTTGATTGAACATCGGAGGTCTGTGGATTTCATGAGCCCGTGAGTTCATGAGTGCCTCGACTCTCCGCCATGCGACAAAAAATCTGTGCCGTCCCTGCGGGACTCGCGTGGGCTTTCCGATTTGTACCCGGCACTTCTGTGCCGGGCTTTCACATGCCGCCGCTTCGCGGCTGGAGTTGGGTGGTTGCGTGCGTAGTCTCTCAGAGGAACTCATTTCCCCTGGTGCGTGGGTCTCATTCTCCGTATGCCTAGAACTTGTTATGCCTAGAACTCGCTTTCTCCCCATAGCACGGTGGGAGTTATTTCCTCCCTATTTGCGACGGAGTTCTTCCAGCATTTCGGGTTCGATGTTGCCGCCCGAGATGATCGCCACGTTCAGTTTTGTTTTCGGCAATTGGTCGGCGCGGAAGAGGAATCCGGCGGTGGCGACGGCGCCGCTGGGCTCGGCCACCGTTTCGGGATTGGCTGCCAGTTGTTTCATGGTTTCGCGGATCTCGTCTTCCGTGACCGTGACGATGCCGTCGACGAAGCATTGCATGTGATCGAAGTTGATGGGGCCGACACTTTGCGTGCGCAATCCGTCGGCGATGGTGCGCGTGACCTGCTCAGCGGGGAACTGAACGATCTTTCCAGCGCGCAGGCTGGCTTGCGCATCGGCTGCCAGTTCAGGCTCGACGCCAAAGACATTTACCGACGGCTTGCTCAGCTTGATGGCTGCGGCCAGGCCGCTGATGAGGCCTCCGCCGCCTACGGGAGAGAGGACGGTCTCGACGTCGGGCAGGTCTTCGAGGATCTCAAGTCCCATGGTGCCTTGGCCAGCGATGATTTTTTCGTCGTTGTAGGGAGGCACGATGATATAGCCGTGTTTCGACGCCAGTTCTTCCGCTTTGAGTTGGCGTTCGGTGCTGCCGGGGCCTACCAGTACGATGTCCGCGCCAAGGGCTGCGGTTGCCTCACGCTTGATGGCAGGCGCGTTGTTGGGCATGACGATCACGGCCTTCACGCCGAGTGCGCGGGCGGCATAGGCCACGCCTTGCGCGTGATTGCCGCTGGAGTAGCTGATGACGCCGCGCTCTCGGTCTTCTTCGGACAAGGACGCGATCTTGTTGTAGGCTCCGCGAAGTTTGAAGGCACCGATGGGCTGCTGGTTTTCGGGCTTGAGAAAGAGGCGACGAGAATCGGGCTGGACAGCCGAAGGCGGCTGTCCCCACATGAATTCGATCAGGGGCGTGCGGACGGTGATGCCGTCAAGGCGGGTGCGGGCGGAGTGGAGATCGTCGAGGGTGATCATTCGTGAGTTCAGTTGTGCCTACGGCACAGGGTATCGTTAATCGCGTGGTTCCCGCCACTCGAAGTGGCGGGCTATTTTCAGGGGTCCCTCCGGGACCACATTGCTGGGTCGAGGGAATTCCCTGCCGAGTCGAAAGAAAGCGGAACAGGGTAGGGATCCTTCGACTGCGCATTTGCCTTCGCTTCGCGCAGTCAAATGCTCCGCTCAGGATGACAGGCTCTTGAGATTTGTCTTGATTGCGGCCGGGCTGCGCCAGGCGGACAGCCGATGGCGGCTGTCCCCACATGAGCATTCAAGCCTACTAGATTTCCAGGATTACCGGCATGATGAGCGGGCGTTTTTGGGTTTGCTTGGAGATGTAGCGCTTGAGGTCGGCGCGGATTTTCTCTTTGATTACGCCGTAGTCGCCTCTTTCTTCGTCGCTGGAATGGGCGAGCGTGTCTTCGACGATGCGCTTGGCGCCTTCCATCAGGCCGTCGTCGCCGGGATTGAAACCGCGAGTCACGATTTCTGGCGCCGATTCGACATCTCCCGTCAATTTGTTGATAGCGATGATGGGCAGCACGATGCCGTCTTCGCTGAGGTGCAGGCGGTCTTTAATAATGAGATCCTCAACCACGTCGGTGCGGCTTCCGGAGTCGATGCAGACGCGGCCGACTTTGATGCGGGCGGCCTTGCGCGCGCCGAGTTCGTCGAATTCGAGAACGTCGCCGCTCTCGATCAGCATGACTTTGCCGACGGAACCGTGCATGGCTCCGGCCATTTCGGCATGCAGCTTCAGTTGCCGGTACTCGCCGTGGATGGGAATGAAGTATCGCGGCTTGACCAGGTTGATGATGAGCTTGAGTTCTTCCTGGCTGCCGTGTCCGCTGACGTGAATCGGCGGCGAAGTTCCGTCTTCGTAGATGACGTAGGCTTCGCGTCGGAAGAGGTGGTCGATCATCCGGTAGATGGTTTTTTCGTTGCCGGGGATGATGCGGCTCGAGAGGACGACGGTGTCTCCCTTTTCGATTTTGGCGTGCTTGTGGTTGTCGACTGCGGCGCGGGAGAGCGCGGACATCGGCTCGCCCTGGGTCCCGCTGATGAGCACACAGACTTTTTCCGGCGGGAAATTCTTCATCTCGCCGGGATTGATAACGAGTCCGTCGGGGACTTCGATGTAGCCGAGGTCTTCGGCAATCTCGGCGGAATTGTTCATGGAACGGCCGAGGAAGGCGACCTTGCGTCCGTGCTCGTGGGCGAGTTGCACTGCGAGATTGATGCGGTGAATGGACGACGAGAAGCACGAGATGAAAAGTCGGCGCTTGGTGTGGGCGAAAACTTCGTCGAACTTTCTTCTGACTGCTCGTTCGCTGGGCGTGTATCCCTTGCGCTCGACGTTGGTGGAATCCTGAAACAGGGCGAGTACACCATTCTTGCCGTACTCAGCGAAAGTATGCAGGTCGAAGAGCTTGTTGTCGGTGGGCGTGGGATCGACTTTGAAATCGCCGGTGTGGATGATGACGCCCAAGGGCGTGTGGATGGCGAGCGCAACGCAATCGACCAGGCTGTGCGTGACCTGAATGGGATGGATGGTGAACGGTCCGGCTTTGAAGCGCTCGTTGGGGCGCATTTCGCGCAGGTCGGCGTCGTCGAGCAGGCCGTGCTCGTCGAGTTTGTCTTCAACGTAGGCGAGCGTGAACTCGGTGCCCCAGACGGGGACCTTGAGTTCAGAAAGCATCCAGGGAAGCGCGCCGATGTGGTCTTCGTGGCCGTGGGTCAGGACGATTCCGCGAATGCGCTGGCGATTTTCGACGAGATAGGTGATGTCGGGGACAACGATATCGACGCCGAGCAACTCGGCTTCGGGGAACATGAGTCCGGCGTCGATGACGATGATGTCGTCTCCCCAGCGGACCGCCATGCAGTTCATGCCGAATTCGCCGAGGCCCCCGAGGGGGATGACTTGCAGTTTTCCAGTGGGCATTGAGTAAAGATGATGCTAGCACATAGCTGTGAGCTTCGAGGTGGAAGAGCGGCGCTTAAGCGCCGCGTGGGTCTCGTGGAGGAGAGCGGCTTTAGCCCTGGTGGACGTTTCTCGCCGCAATCGAGTGCGGCCGCAGCGGCTAAAGCCGTTTCTAGTTTGGGTGCTGAACGCGGCCCTGAAGGGCCGCTCTTCCACGGTTGCACGCTCGGCGGATCAGAGAGAGGCCCGATGGGTGAGAGCTGAGTGCGGCGAGCAGACCGGGCGTGCTCGTGGTTGATCGCTCGCAACTGGTAGCTCGCAGCTCATGACTCGATAGCATTCTCGCTCTACGTGCGGTAAGGTGGAAGCAATGGCTGGACCTGGAAAATCGTGGTTGCGCGAGCGGATTGAGGCGGGGATGGTGCGCGGGCTGACGCGCGCTTACTCGACGGTGCGCGTGAATCCGGACAAATTCCTGCTGCAGTTGCGCGCGGCTTATCGCATGCCGATTAGCGGCTATCACGGCGTGTATTCGCTGGAGATCGGAGAGATCGATACGGTGGCCGACTCGGTGATCCGCAGCGGAATGAAAGTCGCGGCGGTCGAGGGCGCGGGATTCGGATTGGGCGGCTTGATCACGATTGTGCCGGATCTGGGCATTCTTTCGGCGATTACCATGCGGACCATAGAGAAGCTGAGCCTGGTGTATGGATTCGAGTTCAAGACCGACGACGAAATCGCGGAGTTATTCCTGCAGCAGATGCTCGGTGGCGGACACGCGCGACGAATCTGAGGTCAGCGCGCCCTGGAGAGTCGCTTCCCCATGAGCTATCGCCCTACGGTGAAATCTCGCTTCGCGCTCGCGTTCGCCTTCGCGAGCGCCATCGCGGGGTGTCCTGCGTCGCCCCCGCATTCGCGGGTTTCTGCGCAAAAAGCCACTGTCGGAGCGCTGCTTGACGAACACTTCGACGACCCGGGCCTCCATGGCTGGAGCCTCGACGTCGGCGCGAGCACCGGTGACGGCCCCACGAGTGACGTCCGGGTCGAAGGTGGCGCGCTGCGTCTGTCGGCGGACGCGACGACCCGACGGTTTCTTTCACCGGTCCGAACTGTGGACGCCGCGGGCGCCCGCCTCATTCGCGTGAGTATTCGAATGCATACCGAGGATGTGTCCGCGGTCCGCGCTCGGTTCGTCAATTGCGACGCGTTCGTCCGCTTCGACCACGGGCCAGTCACCGCCGTGACGCCTGTCTTCACCGGGACGGTGGCGTGGACCGCGGTTCGACGAGTCGTACGCGTCCCACCAGGTTCGCGACAGATGGGCATCGGAGTGTTCCTGTCGAT
>PMUM01000456.1 GCA_003166855.1 Acidobacteriaceae bacterium
CCTCCGCCTCGGCGTTCCTGCGGATGGTTTCGCGATACGCCACTTGCGGCTTGCCGACATTGGCCTCGTCCTTGTACTCGCGCATCATGCGGTCGACGATGATTTCCAGATGCAACTCACCCATGCCGCTGATGATGGTCTGCCCGCTGTCGGGATCGGTGTGAACCTTGAACGTAGGATCTTCCTGGGCGAGACGGCCGAGCGCCATGCCCATTTTTTCCTGATCGGCTTTCGTCTTCGGTTCAACCGCAACCGAAATCACGGGAACCGCAAACGTAATATTCTCGAGCGCGATGGGATGATCCTCGTCGCAAATCGTGTCGCCTGTGCTCACGCCCTTCAGGCCCACCGCGGCGCAAATGTCGCCCGCAAGAATCTCGCTGATTTCTTCGCGCTTGTTGGCATGCATCTTGAGCAGGCGCCCAATGCGCTCAGTCCGGCGGCGGCCCGTATTCAGCACGGAGTCTCCGGTCTTGAGCTGCCCCGAGTAGACGCGAATAAACGTCAACTGGCCGACAAATGGATCGGCCATGATCTTGAAAGCCAACGCCGAGAACGGCTCCTTGTCATCCGCCTTGCGAAAAATCTTCTCTCCATTGTCGGGATTGAGGCCATGCGTCTCGACCACGTCGAGCGGCGACGGCAGATAGTCTACGACCGCATCCAGCAGTGGCTGCACGCCTTTATTCTTGAATGCCGTTCCCACCACCACTGGAAATACTTTCAACGCGATGGTCGACTTGCGCAGGGAAGAACGCAGTTCGTCCGCCGTAATCTCTTCTCCTTCCAGGAATTTGTGGAGGATTTCGTCGTCGTTCTCGGCAATGCTCTCGACCAGCTGGGCGTGAAAGGCCTCGGCTTTCTTCTTCAGTTCGGCGGGAATTTCTTCGGTAACGTACTCCGCGCCCATCGTATCGTCCTGCCAGACAATCGACTTCATATTGATCAGGTCGATGACGCCTCTGAACTTGTCTTCCTGGCCGATGGGGAATTGAATCGCGACGGGCTTGGCACTGAGGCGCTTGCGGATGGTATCGACGGCATGCTCGAAATCGGCACCCATCTTGTCAATCTTATTGATGAAGCAAATTCGCGGGACGCCGTACTTATCGGCTTGGCGCCAGACCTTTTCCGACTGCGGCTGCACGCCATGCACTGCGTCAAACACTGCCACCGCGCCGTCCAGCACGCGCAGCGATCGCTCGACTTCCGCCGTGAAATCGACGTGTCCGGGCGTATCAATAATATTGATGCGAATGTCGCGCCAGGTGCAGGTCGTCGCCGCGGACGTAATCGTAATGCCGCGCTCCTGCTCCTGCTCCATNNCGATGTGGGCCATGATGCCGATGTTTCTGCAGCGTTCTAATGGGACTGTTCTGGGCACGACAATTAGCTCTTTCTGGGCTCCGACTTCTGTTGATTTAGCGATTGGGCGATTGAGTGATTTGGCGATTCAAAAACTTCAACCCGGGCGCGATTTTCAATCACTCAATGACTCAATTCCTCACCACCGGTAATGCGCGAACGCCTTGTTCGCTTCCGCCATCCGGTGCACATCTTCCTTCTTCTTGATCGCTGCGCCTTTTCCGGCGGCGGCGTCCAGCAACTCGTTGGTCAACTTCTCAACCATTCCCTTTTCGCCACGGGCCCGGGCATAGGTAATCAGCCAGCGAATCCCCAGCGACGTCCGGCGGTCGGCATTCACTTCCACCGGCACCTGGTAGTTCGCGCCACCGACGCGGCGGGTCTTAACCTCGAGCAGCGGCTTGGCGTTCTCGACGGCCTTCTTGAAGAGCTTCAGCGCTTCGTCGCCGCCCTTCTCCTGCACCTTCGCCAACGCCTCGTAGAAGATGCCCTCGGCGGTCGAGCGCTTGCCCTGCCACATCATCGAGTTAATAAACTTCGTCACCAGATCCGATTGATAAACGGCATCGGCCGGGACGGTCCGCTTTGCGATATGTCCTTTACGTGGCATAAGACTCCAGGTTTCAAAGTTTCAGAGTTTCAATGCTTCAACGTTTCCGGGGCGCCATCACCTTGAAACTTTGAAACCTTCGAAACCCTAGAAACTTGCTTTTATCCCTTCTTCGGCCGCTTGGCGCCGTACTTCGAGCGTCCCTGCATGCGGCCGGCAACGCCTACCGCATCCAGCGTTCCGCGAATCACGTGATACCGCACACCCGGCAGATCCTTCACACGGCCCCCGCGGATCAGCACAATCGAGTNNGGCGTCTGCGTGTACACGCGGGTGCAAACCCCGCGCTTTTGCGGACATCCCTGCAACGCAGGGCTCGCCGTCTTGTAACGTGGCCGCTTCCGGCCCTGAGCTACCAACTGGTTAAACGTAGGCACTCTTCAGACTCCTTAGCCGCGCAACGCCAATCGCACAACATCCTGCCTTGTCGCGCAGGCGGCACAGCTCAAATCCTGCAATCCTGTTTAGACGCGCATCCGTGGGCATGGCCGGCTTACTGCCAACCATTACTTCTCACCGCAAAATGCCGGAGAGATTCTGGATTCCCTTAGACTTTCGCTGCCGACGGTGGCGCCCGGCCAAACTCCGGGGGCACTCCGTTTCGTCAGCCTTGCCCTGCATATCCTTCCACAATAGGGCGGAAGGCACCGCAGGAACGTTTCAGCGAGGAAAGTTTCCGAACCTGAACTCCATCCGGAAACGCATTTCTCTATAGCTCAACCGCAAGCTCTGCTCACACAACCGCAGCAAAACTCACAGCACACAGCAAGCCTGGATGTACTCGCGGAACCAAACTACTATAGCAAGTCGCTGCAAACATCGTCAACCCGTGTTTTTGCATCCCACTGTCGAACGACCTGGGGACGATCGAAAGCAGAGCAAAAGTCAAGGATCCTCACCGTGAATGCGGCGTCATCCTGAGCGGAGCCGNNACTACAAGTTTTCCAATTCATTCGATGGCTCGCCTTGCGTAATTTCGACGCGCACGGCTGGGACAAGGCATAAAGAGGGGTGCATGGGTAGGTTGCTTTCGAACGCTTTGCGGTTGTTGGTTGCCATCCTTTCTCTATGGAGCTTCAGTGGCTGTGGCGGCGGTACCAAGGCCGGCCCCCCCATTTTTCCCGGCCGAGTCAACCTGACCCCCGGCGGCAATACCTCTGTCGTGCTGGGCGGCGTCCTCGGTTTCAGCGCATCGGCGCAGACTTCTTCCGGCACCAACATCGCCACTACTTTCACCTTTATCTCCAGCGACACATCCATTTTGACTCTCGCCCCGAACGGCGTGGCTTGCGCTGGTCATTGGGACGTCAATTACACCGTTTGCACTCCCGGCAACAATGGCCCCGTCCAAGTAACTGCCTCCGCTCTGGGCGCCAGCAGCGTTCCTACCTGGGTATTCGTTCATCCGCCCATCGACAGCATTACCGTCACCGGAGTTCTCCTGAACGGTCTACCGGTTCAAGAACCCTGCCTCTCCCAGACCCAGTCCATGACGGTGGAAGCTCACGCTTTCAGCCACGGCGCCGACATCACTTCCTCGGTCGGCCCTTTTACCTGGTCCGCGAAAGACCCGCTCGTGGCCAACCTTCTTCCTTTGGTGAATTCCGCGTACAACTTCCCGACCAACCAGGCCACGGCGACGGCTTTCGCCCCCGGGATCACCCAGATCTACGCCTCGGCTGGCGGCGTAACCAGTTCTTCCTTCCTGCAACCCCAGTACCAGAATTCCCTGGGAAATACCTCCCCGGCCCTCGATTTCTTTGCGACTTGCTCCATCCAGAAGATTGCCCTCGAATTGGGCCACGTCGGCTCGGGTCAGACCACCTTTGTCGCCGCGAAAACGGCCGGCCCTCAGACCGCTTACGCCACCATCACCGACATCATGGGCAACAGCTCTTTGCCCAACACCAACGGCGGCATCGTCCTCAGCAAAATCTCTCTCACCTGGACCGCGTCGCAGCCCGTCGTCGTGGGCGCCAGCTCCGGATGCCTGCAATCTTGCACCCTCACCACTTCGTTGCCTGGATCCGGAGCTGTGAGCGCATCCTGCTCCCCGCCGTCCTGCAACATAGGCTTTCCGCTCGTTCCGGCTTCCCTTTCGTCGACCGCCGCCGTGAACGCTTGCACTCAGTACTTTCAAGCCCAGTACCCCCAACTCGTCAGTTGCCAGGAACTTATCCCCGTACCCGTCTACGCTGACACCGCGATCTCGGGCGTCGTCACCGGCTCCACGGGTTCGGTTGGCGTGTTAGCCACCAGTACGGGATGTGCCCACCTGGCCCCCGCAGCCTGCAACTCCTCCATCTATAGCCTCTCGACGGCCAGGGCTGTGACTGGATCCGAGAATCCCTTGCCCGTTTCGCCAAACTCCATGCTCTTCGATCTCACCGGCGACAAGGTCTTCATGGGAAGCGACTTCGGCGCGCAGGTCATCAACCCGACGAATTTCGGCACCGCCAACAACCCTTACACCCCGCTCGGCACCGTGACCGGAAACGTGTTGGCTGCCTCTAACAGCGGAGCCGTCGCCGTATTCTCCGACACCATTCACACCCCTAATCAGGTCTACGTCGTCAACGTGACCAACATCAGTTCTCCATCGGCAACCGCCCTGAATATTTCCTCCGCCGTGGGTGCGGCATTCTCTCCCGATGGGTTGAAGACCTTTATCCTGGGTGGCAGCACCGCCAGCTCCCTCTACGTGTACTCCACCCTGCAGGCCTTGCAGGGACCGATTGCGCTCCAGGGACGGGGTGTGAGTGGTGGCTTCTCGCCCAATGGAGCCTTCGCCTACGTCGCGGAGGCGGCCTCCGGCGCCGGCTCTGCCAACCTTACCGCTTTTGCCACCTGCAACAATCAGGTCGCGGCGAGCGTGCCCTTGCCCGCCGATCCCATTCTCATGAGAGTTTTGCCGCAGGCGCACCTCGACGGCAGGGATTCCTACGGCTATTCGATTCCCGATGGCATTCACGTGTTGGTGCTCGACGCTACCGGCTTCGACATCATTACTTCTACGATCTCCGCCCCTGTGCCCGGAACTCTTTGTCCCCAGTCGTTGACTTTCGTCAGCAATGATCCGTTACACGCCGTGCAGCGCGTCGAATTGAATCAGGGCACGCTCCAGCCTCCGCTCAATTTCTTCGCATCCGCGGACGGCTCGCAACTCTACCTCGCCTCCGGCAGCAACGCCAGCATCCTGGTCTATGATTTCGCCACCAGCGCTGTAACCGGCATCGAACTCATCGGAAGCGCAACGCCCCTCAGCGCCGACATGTCGGCTGACGACGGCACCATCGTGGTCGCGGGCAGCGATGGCATGCTCCACGAAATCAGCACCTCTCTCGGCGGCGCCGACCTGGTTCAACTCCCCTTCCCCAACCTGCCCAACTACCTGAACCCCTTCTGCACAGGTTATCCCACGCAGCCCTGCACGCTGAACCTGGTGCTGGCCAGACCGTAAGAATGGTCCGCCCGTCTTTCAAGGCCTTCGTAGGAAATGACTGTTGCGGAATACCGTTGCAGAAACGGCAGACATTCAGGGTTGGGTCAGGCGATAGAGGGATGAACACACAGTACAGGGACTGAGTACCGAGTACTGAGTACTTCTACTGGACGCTGCCCTTAGGCTCGAGTTCTTTCCCCACGCTATCGAGCACGCCATTCACGAAGTGCACCGACTCCGGACTCGAAAACTTCCGCGCAATCTCCAGCGCTTCATTGATCACCACCGCCCGCGGAGTCTCCGGATAAGCCAGCAACTCGGCCACCGCGGCCCGCAGCAGATTTCGATCCACCGCCGCCATCCGCTCCATGCGCCAGTGCTCGGCGTGCTTCTCAATCAGCCCGTCAATCTCCGCGTTGCGATCCGTCGCCACGCGAAACAGATCATCGGCAAATCCGCGCACCTCCGCGCTAGCCGTCCCATGCTCAGCCCAGAACGTCCGCCGCACCTGCTCGGCATCCTGCTTGCCCATGTCCGACTGAAACAGCATCTGCAGCGCCAGTTCCCGAGATTTACGCCGAGTCCCCATAAGGTGGCTAGTGATCAGTGGTTAGTCTACTGTAGCGGCTGGATTTCTATCGAAGGTTATTTCCGCGGCTTCGTCTTCTTCTTTGATTTGTCATTCCGATTCTTTGATTTGTCATTCCGAGCGGAGCGAGGAATCTGTTTTTGGCTGACGGCTGACGGCTGAGAGCTGATAGCTGTCTTCAGCGACACCATCTCCACCGCCGCCATCGCCGCCTCAAACCCCTTGTTCCCCATCTTCAATCCAGCCCGATCGATGGCCTGCTCCAAAGTCTCGCAAGTCAAAACGCCGAAAGCATGCGGCACGCCAGTCTCCTGCGCCGACTGCCCGATCCCCCGAGTGACCTCGTTGACAATGACGTCATAATGCGCCGTATCCCCGCGCAGCAGACACCCAATACAAATGATCGCGTCATACTTCCCAGTCAAAGCCAAACTCCGCGCCGCCAGCGGGATCTCAAACGCCCCCGGCACCCGCGCGATGTCGATGTCTTTCTTGGAAGCTCCGGTACGCAGCAGCCCATCGCAAGCGCTCAGCAAAAGCCGCTCCGTGATAAACGCATTAAACCGCGCCACCACAATCGCAAACCGCCGCCCGGAAGCGTTGAGCTTCCCCTCCAAAGCAGGCAAAGCCCCCTCCGGCACCGCCTCCACCTTGAACTTGATTTCTTCTGTGATCTCCGTGTCCTCTGTGGTGAATTTGTTTAATGGTGAATCTGTTCCGACTCAAACCTTGTCATCCTGAGCGGCGTTCTTTGCCGCGAAGGATCTATGCACTCCGCCGCAAGCGCCCAAGTTTCAAAGTTCTACGCGTCCAAGTTTCAAGTCCTTGAAACATGAAACCTTGAAACCTGCCTCACTTCCCCTTAAACGCCGCCGCCCGCTTCTCCAAAAACGCCTTCGTCCCCTCAGTCTTATCCTCGGTCGCGCAGCACACGCCAAACAACGTCGCCTCGAGGTAAAGCCCCTCCGCCAAAGTCATCTCCATCCCTTTATTGACGGCCTCCATCGCATACTGCACGGCCAGCGGAGCATTCGCAATAATCTTCGCCGCAATCGCCTCTGCCCGCGGAATCAAATCAGCCGGCGCCGTCACCTCATTCACCAGCCCAATGCGATGCGCCTCCTGTGCCGTCATCATCTCCCCCGCCAGCACCATCTGCATGGCCAGCCCCTTGCCCACCAGCCGCGGCAGCCGCTGCGATCCTCCATATCCCGGGATAATCCCAAGCTTCACCTCCGGCTGTCCCAGCTTCGCATTCTCGCTGGCCAGCCGCATCGTGCAAGCCATCGCAATCTCGCATCCACCGCCCAGCGCGAATCCATTGAGGCAGGCGATCACAGGCTTCCCCAGATTCTCAATCAGGTTCAGCACCGACTGCCCGCGATGCGTATACTCCTTGCCCGAAACCGCATTATGCTTGGAAAGTTCTCCAATGTCCGCCCCAGCAATAAACGCCTTCTCGCCCGAGCCAGTAAGAATGACGACGCGAATCGCCTTGTCGCTCTTGATGTCGTGAAACGCCCCCCGCAATTCCTCCATGGTCGCCATGTTGAGCGCATTGAGCACCTTCGGCCGGTTGA
>PMUM01000060.1 GCA_003166855.1 Acidobacteriaceae bacterium
ACGAGTTCGTCGCCAGCTACACCACGGACCACATCCAGCAAATAAACACCAATCCCTCGGTCTGGACACGCACCAGCGGCTTCACCATGCCCGGTCTGTTCCCCGATTACGGCGGAAAGCTGCCGGGCATATGTCTCAATACTTCGGGCGCCTATGGCGGCGGATTCTGCGAGGGCCCGACCGCTTTCCCCTGGGAGAACTCGAATCCCACGTTCACCTACCGCGACAATGTCACCAAGAGTCTGGGGAAACATAAGCTGGTCTTCGGCGCTTACTTTATGAACGCCGAAAAGAACGAGATGGCATATACCGATCTCGGCGGAGATTTGGTCTTCGATAGCACCTTCCCGGTTTCAACCGGGAATTCTTTCGCCGACTTGTTGATGGGAAACATCGCCAGCTTTTCCCAAGCGAACGCCCAGCCGAAATATCACATCAACTTTAAGATTTTCGAACCCTATTTTCAGGACGACTACCACGTCCGCAAGAATCTGACCTTAAATCTGGGAGTACGCGTCAGCTTGTATGGGACGTTCTGGGAGGTGAACCACCTGATTTCGAACTGGGATCCCGCAGCCTACGACCCCAGCACCGCCCCCCAACTTGACGTGTACGGAGGCCGCACCGGGCAGCAGGGGGCTATCGTTCCTGGGACCGGGAATCCGTTCGACGGGATGGTCCAGTGCGGCGTCGGAGGTGTTCCCCGAGGCTGCCTGAAAGGGCACTTGTTCAATCCCGCGCNNAAACGCGGAGAACCTGGAGGGCACACCGCCCATCGTGCAAACCCCCACCCAGTACAACGTCACCGGCTACAACCACGTCGGCGGCAAAGGACTGCTGTTTCCTCTGTCCACGACTTCGATTCCAGACCAGGTGGTCTGGCCCTACGTCCAGCAATGGCATCTCGATGTGCAGCGCGACTTGATCCGCCACACGGTGGCGACTCTTGCCTATGTCGGCGCCAAGGGAACTCACCTCACGCTGCAGCACGAACTCAACGAATTGTCGCCAGTCCCTCCTTCGGAAAATCCCTTCCTTCCCGGTCAACCGATTACGTCCGACATCTGCAATACCCAAACCGGCGTCCTCAAACCTGAGTTCACAGTGAACGGCAAGTTCTTCGGAGGCCCGCCCGCCATCAACCTCTCTGTGGCTTGCGGCAACGACCCCGATTTTTTTCGGACCAAGTTCTACGGTCTGAGTTCCATTCAGCGCGTGGAGCCCGTAGCAAACTCCAACTACAACGCTCTGCAGTTCTCGTTGCGCAAGACCAGCGGTGCACTCACCCTCGACGTTGCCTATACCTACAGTCATTCGTTCGACGATTCTTCCGACAACCAGGACAGTAACTTTGTGAACTCCTACAACGTTCACCAAAACTATGCCAGCTCCAACTACGATCAGCGGCATATTCTGACCGTGGCCTGGACCTACGACGTGCCCTTTCGTGGCAAGAGGATTTCGCACACCTTCCTGGGAGGCTGGCAGTGGGCCGGCATCATGACGGCGCAGAGCGGCACTCCGTTTTCGGTGGTGAACGGAGTTTACGGTGACAGCGCCGGCGTCGCCGATGGCACCACGGGAATCGGCTCGTACGCCGATCGCATTGGCGATCCTCACGCATCCCCCGACTGCCCGCCCATGGCGGATGGAACCAAAGGGGCGGCACTGTTCAACTGCGCCGCCTACACCCAAACTCAGGGCTTGACCTTTGGCAACTCGGGAAGGAACAGTCTGAATAATCCCCACCGCACGAACGTCGACATGTCGGTATTCAAGGTGTTCAAACCCAGGGAGAATATTCAGGTCCAGTTCCGCGCCGAGGCCTTCAACGTTTTCAATCATACTGAGTGGAACGGTGTGAACCCCTATGTGAGCACCAACAACTTCCTGTACTCGACCGGAGCTCACATGCCTCGGGTTCTGCAGTTTGCGCTTAGAATCACGTTCTAGCGAGCGGAGAGAAACTTAAGGCGCGCCCACGACCGTGACTGTGCGCTTGCCCATAACCGTGACCGTCGCTCGCGCACAACCGTGGAAGAGCGGCGCTTTAGCGCCGCGTTGAGCAAGCAAAATGAGTACGGGCTTCAGCCCGGTGGTCCTATTCATTGTCGGCATAGGAATCTTCCCGGGCTGCTAGAATCCAGTTTCTCGAGCGAGGCACGACAGGGAATGATGCGGAGAGAGATCTCCCTATGATCGGTGCAGTCGATATCGGTGGAACGAAGATCGCGGTCGGCATCGTCGATGACGGCGGCAAGGTGCTTTCCCGCATGCAGGCCCCCACCGACCCGGACCGTTACGCCGATGGAATCCAACTCATCGCGCGCATGCTACGTGAGAGCGCGGCAAAGGCCGGTGTGGAACTCACCGGCATCGGGATCGGGTCGACGGGGCCCGTCGATCCCATGCGCGGAGAGTTTGGCGACGTCGATTTTCTCCCCGGCTGGCGCGGCAAGAGTCCAGTGCGAGATTTGGAGGGGATCTTCAACGTGCGTGTCGCGCTGGAGAACGACGGAGACGCCGCCGCCCTCGCTGAGG